>NZ_JACGVV010000122.1:0-376 GCF_014077405.1 Colwellia sp. BRX10-9
TGCAATTATGCGATGCTTCTTTTAGGTACAGCGATACAACACCTGCTCTGTGTTAGTAACTTTGGCTGTTTTGACTATTTCACTAAAATCTAGATATAAAAAAAGACGCCTAAGCGTCTTTTCTTGAATTCTCGTGAGCACTAAAATCTGCAATTATGCGATGCTTCTTTCAGGTACAGCGATACAACACCTGCTCTGTGTTAGCAGCTTTGACAGTTTTGACTGTTTGACAATTTCACTAAAATTTAGTGATAAAAAAAGACGCCTAAGCGTCTTTTCTTTAAGTTCTCGTGAGAACTAAAATCTGCAATTATGCGATGATTTTAGATACAACACCAGCACCAACAGTACGACCACCTTCACGGATAGCGAAGCG
>NZ_JACGVV010000164.1:0-220 GCF_014077405.1 Colwellia sp. BRX10-9
TGCAATTATGCGATGCTTCTTTTAGGTACAGCGATACAACACCTGCTCTGTGTTAGTAACTTTGGCTGTTTTGACTATTTCACTAAAATCTAGATATAAAAAAAGACGCCTAAGCGTCTTTTCTTTAAGTTCTCGTGAGAACTAAAATCTGCAATTATGCGATGATTTTAGATACAACACCAGCACCAACAGTACGACCACCTTCACGGATAGCGAAGCG
>NZ_JACGVV010000085.1:0-1414 GCF_014077405.1 Colwellia sp. BRX10-9
CTAAGCATTGTTGATATTCTATAACTGAAGGAAAGATATTTTGGGCTAGTTTCTTAGATTCAGTATCTTCATCACAAGCACTTAAAATAATAATTAGTAAACACACAACTACTCTATTCACACTGTATCCTTGTAAAGTTGCCTAACGCCCTATTAAGCGGCGATAAATTGTTGGTTATAATAGAGAGCGAAGCGAACAAAACCAACTGTTATTTGTCCTACTTGAGTGGCTTGTTATAAGTATTTTACTCTGACTCTGTTTTAGGTTTGATTAACAGTTTTAACAATATTTTTTCGATAGAATAAAAACATAAGGCCAAAACTGTATATAACCCTGTGCTTATTGCACCCCAAATAAAACCAGAATCGCTACTTGTATAAGGTAAACCTAACTCAGCATGACGTTCAATACTTAAATTAATTAAGTACCAATTTGCAAAAACAGCTATTAATAAAAAACCCATTAAGATTTTAACCGATTTGAATTTATATTTTTTAACGATTGATTTGATCTCATCCTGTGACATAAACACTTCCTTTTGGATACTTATAACGCCACGTTAAGCGGCAAAAAATTGTTGGCTAAAATTGTGAACGGAGTGAAACAGCCAACTGTTTTTTGTCCGTTTGAACACCTTGTTAGGCATTTTTATACTCTGGCCATTGTTCTATAGGGCTCTCTAGAAGCCAAAGCTCTTCTTCATTGGAATGCCAAATTAAATAAGGGAAATTATTGGTTCCATAAGAGCGAATTACACTTCCATCTGGAGTGGTGAATTGATCTGAAATTGAAACAATCGGCCAATCACCAAATGAATCAGCTTGTGATTTTAACAAAGAGAGTAGATCACAAGTTTGAATTTCTTTACCTAAGCCTTCTTCATCGTTTGCAAACTCTGTATCCACTAAAATAAATTGGCTACCATCTTCCTCATCGAAGCACCCGGAACCAATATTACAAATTTCTACCTCACCATCGTTTAAATTAGTAAACCGCGCTTTTTTAGTTACTAGTTTTGTTTTGAATTGAGGGTATTCTATTAATCTTTGTTCTATGGCACTTATTAAATCATTTACCGTAATCCAAGAGTCAGCTTTTGTGTTGAAACTTTTCATATAGACATGAAGTTCGGACTCATCGTCACTAATAATATCATTTATTTCTTGTTGGGATTTTCCCCCAAAAATTGATTTAAAACTCATAACGTCACTAAATGCCTAACGCCTTACTAAGCGGCGCGAAATAGTTGGCTAAAATTGCGAGGAACGAAGCTAGCCAACTGTTTAGTGTCCGTTTAAGTAACTTGTTATATGCCTTGAACACCAGTATTTTTGAACAGTCTGATTAAATTAGCCAAAGAGAATATGGCCATTACAAACGAAACTACTGATAAGATATACAAAATATAATTAA
>NZ_JACGVV010000148.1:0-263 GCF_014077405.1 Colwellia sp. BRX10-9
AATTAGTCGCTTATCGTTGCTGTTTGAAGTCAAAAAGACGCTGTTAAGCTGTTATTCATCACATAAACTAATCTCGTGCTCACTATTTCCTAGTAAAAAAGGATTCCGTGATCAGTATTTCCTACTAATAATGCTTAGTAAATGCATCTCGTGCTCACTATTTCCTAGTAAAAAGTTGTCGTGATCAGTATTTCCTACTAATAATGCTTAGTAAATGTATCTCGTACTCACTATTTCCTAGTAAAAAGTTGTCGTGATCAGTA
>NZ_JACGVV010000161.1:0-230 GCF_014077405.1 Colwellia sp. BRX10-9
AACCCTTATTTAAAATTTCTAACTATCAAAAAGCAAAAAACCGCTAATCTTTCGATTAGCGGTTTTTCTTTGTTTGGCGGTGAAATAGAGATTTGAACTCTACTCAAGGTTTAGTGCTATAAACCTTATTTATAATTTCTAACTATCAAAAAGCAAAAAACCGCTAATCTTTCGATTAGCGGTTTTTCTTTGTTTGGCGGTGAAATAGAGATTTGAACTCTACTCAAGGT
>NZ_JACGVV010000110.1:0-424 GCF_014077405.1 Colwellia sp. BRX10-9
ACCTTGAGTAGAGTTCAAATCTCTATTTCACCGCCAAACAAAGAAAAACCGCTAATCGAAAGATTAGCGGTTTTTTGCTTTTTGATAGTTAGAAATTATAAATAAGGTTTATAGCACTAAACCTTCGAGTAGAGTTCAAATCTCTTTCTCACCGCCAAACAAAGAAAAACCGCTAATCGAAAGATTAGCGGTTTTTTGCTTTTTGATAGTTAGAAATTTTAAATAAGGGTTTATAGCACTAAACCTTGAGTAGAGTTCAAATCCACTCTCACCGCCAAATAAAGAAAAACCGCTAATCAAAAGATTAGCGGTTTTTTGCTTTTTGATAGTTAGAAATTTTAAATAAGGGTTTATAGCACTAAACCTTGAGTAGAGTTCAAATCTCTATTTCACCGCCAAACAAAGAAAAACCGCTAATCGAAAG
>NZ_JACGVV010000149.1:0-262 GCF_014077405.1 Colwellia sp. BRX10-9
CCTTCGGGAGGACGGTCACCACTTTGTGTTTCATGACTGGGGTGAAGTCGTAACAAGGTAACCCTAGGGGAACCTGGGGTTGGATCACCTCCTTATCTTGAAGTAAAAACAGTTTAATGGAAACTTCGGTTTCACGAGTGTCTACACAAATTACATGATAACAAATTAGAAGAATCCCGATGGGGCTATAGCTCAGCTGGGAGAGCGCCTGCCTTGCACGCAGGAGGTCTGCAGTTCGATCCTGCATAGCTCCACCATCTTA
>NZ_JACGVV010000145.1:0-275 GCF_014077405.1 Colwellia sp. BRX10-9
GTATCTTCTGCAACAGTGACAGTTTCATTATCATCGCTCAGATCAGAAACTGGAGTTACTGAAATCGTTAAGGTAGAAGTCTGTGTATCACCTGCACCGTCAGTAACAATGTAAGTAATTACAGGCACAGCACCGTTGAAATTGTCATTAGGTGTAAAAGTATAACTACCATCTGCATTTAAAGTTAACTCACCTTCGGTGAGGGTAACGGTGTCACCTGCACTATATGTATTACCATCAACAGTAAAGCTGGTGACGGTCATTGGACCGTCTGC
>NZ_JACGVV010000080.1:0-1760 GCF_014077405.1 Colwellia sp. BRX10-9
TAAGGTGTGTCTACTAAACTGATTTGTTGCTTCCTTGGCGTGGCCATAACTCACCTAAGATAAAGTAGCTTGATTACTTTAGCGTAGTACAAAGGGAAAACTTGTTCAATTTAGGATGAGTGTCTGTTGATTTTTTGTTAGATAGCAATAAACCTCATTAACTCCGAAAACTAACAAAATAACTTTCAATACATTGTTTTAAATTTAATTTTTTATATATGAAATAAAAAAAATTCATTACGGTCTTATTAGCCTAACGTATATTAATTTTGAGTTTTATCTATAACTCAATGAGTTCTGATGAGGATAATGGATAAGTTTGTGAGCCCTGCTCACAGTATAAAAATTTTTGAAGTCTTCTATGGTCATAGTTGCCTATATCCATCGAAATCACAATATAGCAAGTTTTTAATGGCCCTATTATTTTTTAGCAAAAAAATGACAAGGTTCAAATGAATAATTACTCGCTGTCTATTTACTATATGAATGTAATCCATATAGTTACGGTTATATTATTTAACAGGTGTTTAAATGAAATTAAAACTTTACGTATTATTATTTTCTGTATTTTTGTCTATAACCTCTATCGCGAAAGAGGTAGAGACATTTCATAAGATGCACAGTACCTTACCTAGCGTTATCTTTTTTGATGTGAATGAAACCCTACTTGATTTAGGTAATGTGGCTAAGTCTGTGACAGTTGCCTTAAAAGGACGAGATGATTTAGTAGCTAGTTGGTTTACTACTATGTTGCACTATTCTTTAGTCACTAATGCAATTAATGATTACCATCACTTTGGCGAAATAGGCATTGCTGCATTACAATTAGTTGCAAAGCAAAATGATATTTTTTTGACAAAAGAAGAAGCAACCTTAGCAATTAAAACGCCATTTAGAGACTTACAACCACACCTTGATGTTATTGCTGGTTTAAAGAAGTTTAAAGATAGTGGCATAAAATTGGTCACTCTCACTAATTCGTCAGATGCAGGTATTGCCAGTCAACTTAAGAACGCTAAATTAACCGAATATTTTGATGGCGCATTAACAGTCCAAGAATTACAAATTTTTAAGCCTGATTTACGTGTTTACGAGTGGGCTTTAAAGCAAATGAATGTTGAGGCTGGTGACGCGATGTTGATTGCTGCACATGGTTGGGATGTTGCTGGAGCAGCTAAAGCTGGAATGCAAACCGGATTTATAGAACGTCCAGGTATGTTTCAGTTCGAGTTAGTCGAAAAAGCGGATTACAGTGCGCCAGATTTACTTCAACTAGCTAATAAAATTTTAGGTTTTTAGGTTTTCATCAATAAGAAGTACCCTAGGTTATTTGATGGTACTTCTTAAATAATTAAAGATGAGTGTCTTGTTAATTTTCTCTGGTGTCTTTGCGATATTGGCTCGAATAGGGTTTAAATCAACATAGGCCATACAAGACGCTAACGCTGCTTCATCTAATAACGCTTGGGATTTAAAGCGTCCTTCCCAAAACCTACCGGTGCAGTTATCTTCTTGGTTAGCCGTTCTTGCAATACTTTCATTAATATACCCCATAAACCAACTGATTTTCATCAGGCGCTTTCGATAGACCTCTGCGGTTGCATTAACCTCATCAAGTAAGGGTTGAGCTAAGCGGTCACCGTTGCAATATTGTTTGGTCAGTAACGTGCCTTTGTGTATGCGGTGCCAACGCACAAGTACGTCAGTCATTGTCCACTGCTTCGCTTTTTCTTCATCAATAAATAACACCACATGATAGT
>NZ_JACGVV010000102.1:0-627 GCF_014077405.1 Colwellia sp. BRX10-9
TATTCCACTTATCAAATATAGTAAACTAATCGATTGATAAATGGATTGGTCCAACTATAAGCCATTCAAGCAGGACAAATAACAGCTGGCTATTTGCTCCTTCGTCGCTTATTTTAGCCAACTATCATTTGCCTCTTAATGGGGCGTTAGGTGGCACCACTTTTCTGTTTTAATGGTTAACCAACTTTTGTATTTCTATTTTTTGTTTGGTGGTTATTCTGTTTCGTGGATTTTCGCCGAAACGTTTTATAAATGTCGCGAATCATTGTCGAGAGTCCAGCAATAACATTTGTGTTTTGCGCTAAAACTACTTTTGTGTAATTGGCTCAAAATAATGGTTTGGCATTTAGTCGTGGTGCGGTTATATTAACTTTCAAAGTTTGCTTTAACTAGCTGGTTTTATAATAATTTTAACCTAACAAGCAATTCAAACGGACAAAAAACAGTTGGCTGTTTTCACTTCGTTCAACATTTTAGCCAACTAATTTTTGCCGCTTAATATGGGCGTTAGGTGTTCAGGGAATCTCTCAACTATGGATGTTGATCAAAAGATAAATGTTTTTCATTCCTTAGATTCTAAATCGACTTGTATCGCTATGATCAAGTCTTGTACTTTTGGAATCGCAA
>NZ_JACGVV010000144.1:0-276 GCF_014077405.1 Colwellia sp. BRX10-9
ATGAGTATTTTAGGTGTTAATTGACTGAAAATGAGTTTTTGCACCATCGTATATTATCAAAAGCCCTTTTTAATGATAACGACTGACAGTATATTGAAATATCGATGTGATGTTGTTAGATTTGAATTAAATTGAGTGTCTGTTTTAGTCCTTTGAGCTTACTGATTACCTACAATTAATTGAGTTAACCGGACGTTGTATCAGAGAGGATAAATACGGTTTCATCGAAGACAGCCAACCCAATATACTCAGTCGATTAAACATATCAGCTAAAAA
>NZ_JACGVV010000089.1:0-1123 GCF_014077405.1 Colwellia sp. BRX10-9
AGCCAGCTGTTAGTCGAACTATCGTATAAGAAGACTTTGGTTGCAGCCAAAGCTTGGGTCTCACTTTACCGAACTT
Organism: Colwellia sp. BRX10-9; assembly: GCF_014077405.1. Lineage (NCBI taxonomy): Bacteria > Pseudomonadati > Pseudomonadota > Gammaproteobacteria > Alteromonadales > Colwelliaceae > Colwellia > Colwellia sp. BRX10-9. Next base: position 77 of record NZ_JACGVV010000089.1, read on the forward strand.
GGTTTAAATTGTTATTAATTAATGGATTTATTATCCATACAAGCTGTTAGCTGTAAAGGATAATCATGCATTCAGGAAGCTGTCTTTGTGGACAAATTAAATTTGAATTGTTAAGTGATCCTAAGAAGGTTACGAGTTGCCATTGTTCTATGTGTCAAAAGCAGCATGGTGCAGCATTTGCCACTTATGGCAGTATTCCTAAAAATGATCTTGTTTATATTTCGGGTGCAGATAAGTTAATATCTTATAATTCTTCTGGTTCTGTAGAGCGGAAATTTTGTGGTGTATGTGGTTCTAGCTTGCAATGGAGCGGAAGTAAAAAATTTCCAGATTGGGTTTCTATTGCAATATCTACATTTGATACTGAGTTTAAGCCTTCAAAGATTTCAGATATATACCAAGAATCACAGGTTTGTTGGTTAAATTACAGCTAACAAGGCATTCAAGCAGGACAAATAACAGTTGGCTATTTACTCCTTCGTCGCTTATTTTAGCCAACCATTATTTGCCTCTTAATGGGGCGTTAGAGGTTTTATTTGTTTACCTGTCCAATCTGCAATGAGAAAGGAATCGGCTTTTGGTCAAAAATTTGGTCAGGCTCCAATTCGCCGTCTCAATGTAAATTATGCGATAAATTAAGTTATGTGCATTCTAAATACCGTTTTGGTTTCCAATCTGCTTGGCCAACAGCATTTAAATTATTGGGAGCAGGTTTAAGTATTTTTTTGTTACTTCAAACAAATAGTCTTTTCAGCTTAATTCTATTTCCATTTATCTGGATTGCATGTTCATTTTGGGAGTTGTCTTCTTTGCCAATGTATCCAATAGCAGAGGATCATGTTGCAGTTGCTAAAAATTCTGGTAACTTGTTCATAGTTGGGTTAATTATTGTATTCGGCTTAGTTTTGGTGGCATCAAACCTCTAACAACACGCCCTGAGGTGGACAACTAGTAAAATTTAGCTATTTATTGCAAATTTTAACAGTGGCGATCCTCTTCGGTTTAATGCTTCTAAATATTTTGATTCGTTGTAGGGCATCTTCGTTT
>NZ_JACGVV010000154.1:0-251 GCF_014077405.1 Colwellia sp. BRX10-9
GTTGGAGACTACAACGTTGATAGGTCAGGTGTGTAAGGACTGCGAGGTCTTGAGCTAACTGATACTAATTGCCCGTGAGGCTTAACCATACAACACCCAAGTAGTTTTACTACGAAGTGTTTGTAAAAGACTGACAGAATAACTTCACGCACTGTAATGAATTGAATAAGAAAACGCTTTTATATTTATAGCTCTAACGAGCAACAGCTTTCAAGATTGTAACCTTTTTGTCTAGCGACAATAGCACTGTG
>NZ_JACGVV010000153.1:0-254 GCF_014077405.1 Colwellia sp. BRX10-9
TCAGTATCTCGTCTTTGTAGAGCAAGTACAGATCCTGAAACGAGTTCAGGATGACGGAAAGTGGTTTGTTGATGATTCGCATTGTCTCACTCCCGTGTCGTCATGCTGAATTTATTTCAGTATCTCGTCTTTGTAGAACAAGAACAGATCCTGAAACGAGTTCAGGATGACGGAAAGTGGTTTGTTTATTACTCGTATTGTCTCACTCGTGTGTCGTCATGCTGAATTTATTTCAGTCTCTGGTTTTTGTAGAA
>NZ_JACGVV010000138.1:0-304 GCF_014077405.1 Colwellia sp. BRX10-9
CAACTTTAACAATTTCAGTAACACCAGTGTCAGATTTAAGTGATGATAGTGAAACTGTCACGATAGCTGAAGATACAACCGCCACGGGCAATGTGTTAGATAATGCTGAAACAGCAGACGGTCCACTAACTGTCACTAGCTTTACAGTTGGTGGGAATACGTACAATGCAGGTGACACGGTTATTCTCACTGAAGGTGAGTTAACTTTAAATACCGATGGTAGTTATACCTTCACACCTAATGATAATTTCAACGGTGCTGTTCCTGTTATTACATATACAGTTACCGATGGTGCTGGTGACAC
>NZ_JACGVV010000111.1:0-420 GCF_014077405.1 Colwellia sp. BRX10-9
TACTAATAATGCTTAGTAAATGCATCTCGTGATCACTATTTCCTAGTAAAAAGTTGTCGTGATCAGTATTTCCTACTAATAATGCTTAGTAAATGTATCTCGTACTCACTATTTCCTAGTAAAAAGTTGTCGTTATTACTATTTCCTACTAAAAAAGAAGCCGTGATCGTTATTTCCCACTAAAAAAACTAATATCTTCATAATTTGTACAAAAAAGCTGTAATTAGTCGCTTAGCGTTGCTGTTTGAAGTCAACAAGTCGCTATATCTGCTGTTATTCACTAACTAAAGCTCAATAAATGCATCTCGTGCTCACTATTTCCTAGTAAAAAGTTGTCGTGATCAGTATTTCCTACTAATAATGCTTAGTAAATGTATCTCGTACTCACTATTTCCTAGTAAAAAGTTGTCGTGATCAGTA
>NZ_JACGVV010000107.1:0-470 GCF_014077405.1 Colwellia sp. BRX10-9
TCCGCAAGAGTAACCGTATCACCTGCATTGTACGTATTCCCACCAACACTAAAGCTCGTTACGGTTAACGGACCGTCTGCTGTTTCTGCATTATCAAGCACATTACCTGTTGCGATTGTATCTTCTGCGACAGAAACAGTTTCACTATCATCACTTAGATCAGACACGGGTGTCACTGAAATTGTTAGTGTAGAACTCTGAGTATCACCAGCACCATCAGTAACGGTATAAGTAATAACAGGCACAGCACCATTGAAGTTATCATTCGGTGTAAAAGTGTAACTACCGTCTGCATTTAAAGTGAGTTCGCCTTCCGTAAGAGTAACGGTATCACCTGAATTATACGTATTACCATCAACAGTAAAGCTGGTGACGGTCATTGGACCGTCTGCTGTTTCAGCATTATCTAACACATTGCCCGTGGCGGTTGTATCTTCAGCTATCGTGACAGTTTCACTATCATCACTTAA
>NZ_JACGVV010000150.1:0-262 GCF_014077405.1 Colwellia sp. BRX10-9
TTAATAGATTGGCTAACGTTGCCACCCAACTGAATTGGTGAATGTGACAAAAGACATTGACTCGTGTTGTATTTCCTTTATATTCGCCCTCAAATGACTTGAACTCGATTCCTTCTAACTGATCAATCTGTTCAATTCTTTCTTCAGCAGAAAATCGATAATTCCCTTTACATTTCGGGCAACCACCAAGCCTTTTTAGTGTTGCAATAGTAGGCAACCATGGAGTTCCCCACTCCCATCCAGCACCATGAACATTACAACT
>NZ_JACGVV010000079.1:0-1814 GCF_014077405.1 Colwellia sp. BRX10-9
TTAATTATATTTTGTATATCTTATCAGTAGTTTCGTTTGTAATGGCCATATTCTCTTTGGCTAATTTAATCAGACTGTTCAAAAATACTGGTGTTCAAGGCATATAACAAGTTACTTAAACGGACGCTAAACAGTTGGCTAGCTTCGTTCCTCGCAATTTTAGCCAACTATTTCGCGCCGCTTAGTAAGGCGTTAGGCATTCATATCAATCTGAGGCATCATGCTGAAATTATTACCATCATTGATATTTACTTTAGCTGTAGTATTTGTGGTTTCATTTGTTCTAGGTTATCAAACTGAAATCGCACATTCACCGGCAGGTTGGAGTGGAGCTTTATTAATATCTTCCGTGGCAACAATAATTGCTGCTATTGCGCTTTTAATTTTAGGGTTCCCGCTTCACTTTACACTCCTTCATTTAAATAAATCAAAAATGTCATATTACTTGTTAGGTGGGGCTTTACCTGGCTTTATTATTGTGTTTTTATTTAAGCCACTAGGTGATGATGCATTACCAACTTTATTATTGCAGGGAACTGCTTTTAGTATCTCAGGGGCTTTTACTGCGGGAGTGTTTTGTTACTTCTCCGGTAAACTAAATGCCTAACAAGGGTTTTCAAGTAGGACAAATTACAGTTGGCTTTTTGTTCGTGCCTCACTTATTTTAGCCAACTGCAATTTGCCGCTTAAAACGGCGTTAGGTGTAATCGCCACTTCGTTTTAATTGTTTAAAGCATTTGCCAATTTAAGTAGGGCGTTTATGTTTTCTTAATATGTTTTAGGTGGGTTTCGCCAAGCTCTACGTCATTTGCGCCAATATAGTCTGCGGGCATTACCTAAAAACAAAATGTCCTTGCGAATTGGCTTTTTATTGTTTGGTGTTGTGGCTCAAAATCTAGCAGTTGTGTTTATAAAGTGGCGAATGTAATATTAACTTTTAGTGTTTGCTTTAAGGTTTTGTATTTACAGAAATACTTCACCTAACAAGCAATTCAAACGGACAAATAACAGTTGGCTGTCGTTCGTTCCTCACTATTTTAACCAACTATTATTTGCCGCTTAATATGGGCGTTAGCTTTACAAGGATAGTATGAAGTCGTTATCAAGTTTTTGTATTTTACTCTGGTTAATTCCTTATTTTGGAAAACAATATTTCCCAGAAATTTTTGGTGTTTGGTATATCCAATGGACATCTTTCGGCCTTTTAAGTCTCATATTGCCATACGGATTCGCTAGAAGTATTTTAGTCAAAAATGACCATAAATTTGCCTCAGGTTTTTTATTTATCTTTTTGCTCAACGTATTCCTTAATAGCATTGGGCTGAACCTGTTAAATACCACAAATACTTTCTTAACGGTAAATCAAAAAACTGAATTGATAGCGGAAAACACTTCTTTAGAAGCCATTAACAATGAGAATCCAGAAGTTAGGAAAGTAATAGCACAAGTTATATATAAAGAGTTTGGGCAGCCTATTATGTACAAAGACCAATTAGGGGATTTCGTTGTCTATAAACCTACAGATGAAGATAAAATATTATTTAGTGAGCGATTTATTACAGGATCAACAGCTAAAGAGTTAATAAAAAATACGACTCTTCAAATAAAGGAAGTTATGTACTCCTTTGGTTGGACTTGTAGCTGTTTTTTAATAATATTTATTGTTGTCTTTCGTTGGGAGCAGTGTAAAGCTAACAACACGCCCTGAGGTGGACAACTAGTAAAATTTAGCTATTTATTGCAAATTTTAACAGTGGCGATCCTCTTCGGTTTAATGCTTCTAAATATTTTGATTCGTTGTAGGGCATCTTCGT
>NZ_JACGVV010000125.1:0-356 GCF_014077405.1 Colwellia sp. BRX10-9
CTTTTTGTCTAGCGACAATAGCACTGTGGCACCACCTGATCCCATTCCGAACTCAGAAGTGAAACGCAGTAGCGCCGATGGTAGTGTGGGAGTTCCCATGTGAGAGTAGGACATTGCTAGGCTTCCAATTAGAAAAACCCGTAGCTGATGCTACGGGTTTTTTGTTCCAAGGTTCTAATTTACTTTATATTTTAAACAGTATAAATTAAATTATATCTTTGATATTACAAGTTTTGTCTAGCGACAATAGCACTGTGGCACCACCTGATCCCATTCCGAACTCAGAAGTGAAACGCAGTAGCGCCGATGGTAGTGTGGGAGTTCCCATGTGAGAGTAGGACATTGCTAGGCTTCTA
>NZ_JACGVV010000141.1:0-292 GCF_014077405.1 Colwellia sp. BRX10-9
TATCATCACTTAAATCAGAAACCGGTGTTACTGAAATGGTTAGGGTAGAACTCTGAGTGTCACCTGCACCGTCAGTAACAATGTAAGTAATTAGAGGAACAGCACCATTAAAGTTATCATTCGGAGTGAAAGTGTAACTACCATCGGCATTTAAAGTGAGTTCACCTTCCGCAAGAGTAACCGTATCACCTGCATTGTACGTATTCCCACCAACACTAAAGCTCGTTACGGTTAACGGACCGTCTGCTGTTTCTGCATTATCAAGCACATTACCTGTTGCGATTGTATCTTC
>NZ_JACGVV010000159.1:0-236 GCF_014077405.1 Colwellia sp. BRX10-9
CAGGATCTGTTCTTGCTCAACAAAACCAGATACTGAAATAAATTCAGCATGACGGCATGGGAGTGAGACAATGCGAATCGTGAACAAACCACTTTCCGTCATCCTGAACTTGTTTCAGGATCTGTCCTTGTTCTGCAAAGACCAGATACTGAAATAAATTCAGCATGACGACATGGGAGTGAAACAATACGATTCATCAACAAACCACTCTCCGTCATCCTGAACTTGTTTCAGGA
>NZ_JACGVV010000130.1:0-329 GCF_014077405.1 Colwellia sp. BRX10-9
GGCGGTAACAGGGGTTCGAATCCCCTTAGGGATGCCACTTATTTTTTATTTCCTTTATTGGAAGTTAATGAATAGGTAAAAAGGGTATAACAAACTAGGTCTTGTTGTTTCCTTTGATTGAAGAACGTTTCAATCATAAAAGCGAGATGAAAATCTTGTTTGATGCTTTTCTAAGTAGTTGAACCTTGTTTATTCAATGTTCACTTACTCAATAGTTTTAGTGTCCCTATCGTCTAGAGGCCTAGGACACCGCCCTTTCACGGCGGTAACAGGGGTTCGAATCCCCTTAGGGATGCCACTTATTTTTTATTTCCTTTATTGGAAGTTAA
>NZ_JACGVV010000071.1:0-3420 GCF_014077405.1 Colwellia sp. BRX10-9
AGAGAAATAAATTCAGTATGACGACTAGATAAATAAATTCAGCATCACGGCAAAAGTGCTAAACAACAAAGCGCAAAAAAGAAGGCATTAAACGAATTATCGTTTAATGCCTTTCGCTATCGAATAGCAAACTGCCAATAAGGGTTACTTCGTGTAACCTCTTGGCATATCACTCTCAGTGGTATAGCGTTTACGCAGTTTGTCTTGACGGCTCTGCGTTGAGGTCTCTTTGCCGTTAATCCACATTTTATCTACTTTCGTACTAAGCTCGAAAGGGTCAGCACTCCATAAAACCAAGTCGGCTTTTTTACCAACGGCAATACGACCCGCATTAATATTAAAAGCATCGGCAACATTGGCAGTAACAGCGGCAAGTGCTTGGTCTTTGGTTAAACCATTAGCAATTGCATTACCCGCTTCAAAACGCAGCTGATACAAGTTATGTGCGTCGCTTATGGCTAAAGCAACATTGATACCTGCTTGGGTTAATTTCGCCGTATTGTCTAGTGAAGAATGCAGCGAATCAAAACTACTCGGTAAGTTATCTAAAGCGCCAAATATAACAGGGACTTGCGCTGCAGCTAATTGCTCAGTAATTAATATCGCATCAGCACCGCCAGCAATCACTAAATCAAGATTAAACTCAGCTTTTAATTTCAGTAATTCGAGTAAGTCTGTGGCGCGGTCGGCATAAGCTACAAGCGGTTTATCACCGGCTAATAAGGCGTTGATAATTTTTTCATCACGCTTTAATTCTTTTGGTTCTTTTTGCTTCTCGTCAGCCTTTTTATCTTTTTTCGCTGTTTTAGCGTCTTCAGCAGCCTTGGTTAAGGCCTTTTGGGCGTCTTCAAGCGTGTAACGCAGTTTTTGTAAGTTTAGAGCGCGTGAACCACTGCTTTTAGCACCAAGATCTATGATAACGGCATTTTCTTTAATGTAAACACTGTCAAACTCGCCTGAGAGGTCTGTTACAAAGGTTTGCCCTTTGAACATACTATCACCACCGCTAGGCACTGAAACGTTACTGGTGATACCACCTTTGCGTGTATAAGGCACAACCGTTGAGCGTGGGTTAAAAGCGATTGATGCATCAAAAGTGATGTCTGCTTTTTTATCACTAGCATCACGGGTTCTTGATACTGCATTCACTTCAACCAAACCTAATGAATTCATAGAACCAATTAAACCCGGTGTCAGTATTTTCCCCATCGCATCGAAGGTTACATCAGCAACAATCTTTTCAGGGTTAATTGCAATAATTTTTCCGTCATCAATAACAACCGTGGCATTTGTTAAAACACCCTGTTCAGTAACCGTATGAATAGTGGCATTGGTTATTGCTAAACTTTCTGCATTAGCATGGCTTATTGCCGCTAAAGCAAGTGCAACTAACGAGGCTTTAAATAATTTAATATTTTTCATGATTACTGCCCTCCCTTTTTAGGTAAAGCAGGAACTTCAGCTTGCCCTAACATAAAGTCACTTGTTGCTTGGTATTTATCATCAAAGCGGTCATACACTTTTGCACCATCAACAAATACTTGTTCAGCTTGTGCATAGACGCTGAAAGGACTTTGATTCCAAAGCACTACATCCGCATTTTTACCCGCTTCTAAACTACCCGTTTTATCATCAATACCTAAAGATTTAGCTGCATTTAAAGTGATCCAACGAATAGCTTCTGCTGGTTTTAAGGCAAAACCATTTTCGTTAGCACGGTACATTACTTTACCTGCTTCTTGGTTTAAACGCTGAATAGTACTGTTTGAGTCTGAGTGAACAATCGCACAAGAGTTTTTCACCGCGTTAACAACCGCAACGTTTTCGTGGATCATGTCGTAAGCTTCCATTTTGAAACCCCACCAATCAGGCCACATGGCTGCACAGTTTCCATTTTCAGCTAATAAGTCAGCAATTTTGTAACCTTCAATCGCATGATGAAAAGTCCCTGACTGGTAATTAAACTCTTTACCCAGATCAATCATCATCGCCATTTCTTCAGCTTTGTAACAATGATTGTGAATTAAAATTTCACCGTCGAGCACACCACGAAGGGTATCAAGCTCTAAATCTCGTGCTGGCGCTAAAGGATTTTTCCCCGCTTCATAGTCACGGTCGTATTTTTCCCATGCATGTTTATACTCAGTCGCTTCTGCCCAAGCCATGCGGTAACCTGCCATGTTGCCCATACGAGTTGAGGGTAATATTTTACGGCTACCGTAAACACGCTTAGGGTTTTCACCACAAGCCATTTTTAAACCATAAGGCGCTTCTGGAAACTTCATGCCTTGCATCGTGTGGCTTGATACATTACGAAGCGTTACACCACGGCCACCAAATAAATTAGCAGAGCCAGGTAAGATTTGCATTGTAGTAACACCGCCAGCACGAGCAGCATTAAAACCAGGATCTTGTGGCCAAATACTGTGTTCAGACCAAACTTCAGAGGTATTGGGCGAACTCATTTCATTACCGTCTGAGTGTGACTCAGCCGACGGGCTTGGATAAACCCCTAAGTGCGAATGCACATCGATAACACCAGGCGTAACCCATTTATCTGTTCCATCAATTTCGACAGCACCCGCAGCGGACAAATTTTTGCCCACTTGAGATATTTTTCCATCAGTCATCAACACATCAGCATTATCAAAACGCTCACCATTACCAATTAATACCGTGGTATTTTTGATTAATGTCGTTTGCTTAGGTAGAGGTTGATAAGTACTCGGATAAGGGTTTTTATTAATAGACACTTTTGGGTCTTGCTGCTCAGACTCTAAACAGCCAGATAACGCGAGTGATACGCTAAGCGCCAACAACGTAGGCGCGATGCTTTGCTTGATATGCATTTAATGCTTCCTGTGCGGATTATTATTTTGGGGTTTAATAGTCAACAATAAAATGATTTGAACAATACGGCAAGTGAACCTGAGCCAATTACGTCCAATGGTTATACATTCACGGTGAATGGAGAATGAAGCAAATAAATAAGAGTATTTCAGATACTAAAAGCACATAGTAAATTTGCCTTCTGGTTTTTGCTCACTCCCATGCCGTCATACAGAATTTATTTCAGTATCTAGCATCTACTCACTTCCATGCCGTCATGCTGAATTTATTTCAATAGCTCGTCTTTGTAGATCAAGTACAGATCCTGAAACAAGTTCAGGATGACGGTGATCGTGTAGCCTTTTTGCCGTCATACTGAATTTATTTCAGTATCTGCTCTTTGTAGAGCAAGTACAGGTCCTGAAACGAGTTAAGGATGACGGAGAGTGGTTTGTTTATTATTCGTATTATCTAACTCCCATGCCGTCATGCTGAATTTATTTCAGTATCTGGTCTTTGTAGAGCAAGCACAGATCCTGAAACAAGTTCAGGATGACGGAGAGTGGTTTGTTGATGATTCGTATTATCTCA
>NZ_JACGVV010000117.1:0-395 GCF_014077405.1 Colwellia sp. BRX10-9
AAATCTGACACTGGTGTTACTGAAATTGTTAAAGTTGAAATTTCTGTGTCACCAGCACCATCGGTAATGGTGTAACTGATCACTGGCACAGCACCGTTGAAGTTGTCATTGGGTGTAAAAGTGTAACTACCATCTGCATTTAAGGTAATTTCACCTTCAGCAAGGGTAACCGTATCACCTGCATTGTATGTATTCCCACCAACAGTAAAACTCGTTACCGTGAGTGGACCATCAGCTGTTTCTGCATTATCAAGCACATTACCTGTAGCAATTGTATCTTCAGCTATCGTGACAGTTTCACTATCATCACTTAAATCAGAAACCGGTGTTACTGAAATGGTTAGGGTAGAACTCTGAGTGTCACCTGCACCGTCAGTAACAATGTAAGTAATTAG
>NZ_JACGVV010000157.1:0-239 GCF_014077405.1 Colwellia sp. BRX10-9
TCCGCAAGAGTAACCGTATCACCTGCATTGTACGTATTCCCACCAACACTAAAGCTCGTTACGGTTAACGGACCGTCTGCTGTTTCTGCATTATCAAGCACATTACCTGTTGCGATTGTATCTTCAGCTATCGTGACAGTTTCACTATCATCACTTAAATCAGAAACCGGTGTTACTGAAATGGTTAGGGTAGAACTCTGAGTGTCACCTGCACCGTCAGTAACAATGTAAGTAATTAG
>NZ_JACGVV010000115.1:0-404 GCF_014077405.1 Colwellia sp. BRX10-9
CTTTAAAATCAATATGGGTGAATAATTTGCCTAACAAGCTACTCAAGACGGACGCTAAACAGTTGGCTAGCTTCGTTCCTCGCAATTTTAGCCAACAATTTATCGCCGCTTAGTAGGGCGTTAGGCTTACCAAAATCTTGGAGATAAATTTAACGTGAGGAGATTAGTTTTAGCTGTTTGTTCAATATTCCTATTTCCAGTTATTGTCCGAGGAGCTATTAGTTTTTACCACCCTAAAGGTGGCGAGTTAATGATTGTCGCTGAGAAAGTATTTGGTTAAAATACAATAAATTGGTTAGCCGAATTTGTTACTTTTCCAGTCTACGATTTTCTAGTACATTCGTTTTGGTTTAATAGTGTAATATTTTGGCTAGTATGGCTCTTGTGTATTTTTGTTGCTATTA
>NZ_JACGVV010000108.1:0-464 GCF_014077405.1 Colwellia sp. BRX10-9
CGTCACACTCTATGAGCGAGGGATTTTAAATCCCTTGTGTCTACCAATTCCACCACCCGGGCATCGGATAATTCTTTTTAAAGTAGAGATTGGCTCCCTACTAACTCTTAATTACTAAGAGATTTAAGTAATTAAATTCTTTAATTTATCTACACACTAAATTTAAACAGTTAACAAGACGCTACATCTTTTGTTGACAGCTAAATCACAACATTTTAACTATGTTTATTGTATATAAATATATGCATTATAAATGTAATGTAAATTAATTACATACATGATTGATACAGGTTTAATTACTACTATTTAAATTACTGAACAGAAAGCACAGCATAAAGATGGTACCCGGAGACGGACTTGAACCGTCACACTCTATGAGCGAGGGATTTTAAATCCCTTGTGTCTACCAATTCCACCACCCGGGCATCGGATAATTCTTTTTAAAGTAGAGATTGGCTCCCTAC
>NZ_JACGVV010000091.1:0-806 GCF_014077405.1 Colwellia sp. BRX10-9
GTATCTTCTGCAACAGTGACAGTTTCATTATCATCGCTCAGATCAGAAACTGGAGTTACTGAAATCGTTAAGGTAGAAGTCTGTGTATCACCTGCACCGTCAGTAACAATGTAAGTAATTACAGGAACAGCACCGTTGAAATTGTCATTAGGTGTAAAGGTATAACTACCATCGGTATTTAAAGTTAACTCACCTTCCGTAAGAGTAACCGTATCACCTGCATTGTAGGTATTCCCACCAACAGTAAAGCTAGTGACGGTCATTGGACCGTCTGCTGTTTCTGCATTATCGAGGACATTACCTGTAGCAGTTGCATCTTCTGCGACACTTACGGTTTCATTATCGTCACTTAGATCAGAAACTGGTGTCACTGAAATTGTTAGCGTAGAACTTTCGGTATCACCGGCACCATCTGTGACAGTATAAGTAATAACAGGTACAGCACCGTTGAAATTATCATTCGGTATAAAAGTATAACTACCATCTGCATTTAAAGTGAGTTCGCCTTCAGCAAGACTTACCGTGTCACCTGCATTGTACGTATTCCCACCAACCGTAAAGCTTGTAACAGTTAAAGGACCGTCTGCAGTTGCTGCGTTATCGAGGACATTACCTGTTGCTGTTGTATCTTCTGCTATCGTAACCGTTTCACTATCATCACTCAGATCTGAAACCGGTGTCACTGAAATAGTTAGGGTCGAACTCTGAGTGTCACCAGCACCATCGGTAACTGTATATGTAATAACAGGAACAGCACCGTTGAAATTATCATTAGGTGTGAAGGTATAACTACCATCGGTATTTAA
>NZ_JACGVV010000112.1:0-413 GCF_014077405.1 Colwellia sp. BRX10-9
AAATCTGACACTGGAGTTACTGAAATTGTTAAAGTTGAAATTTCTGTGTCACCAGCACCATCGGTAATGGTGTAACTGATCACTGGCACGGCACCGTTGAAGTTGTCATTGGGTGTAAAAGTGTAGCTACCGTCTGCATTTAAGGTGAGTTCACCTTCCGCAAGAGTAACCGTATCACCTGCATTGTACGTATTCCCACCAACACTAAAGCTGGTGACGGTCATTGGACCGTCTGCTGTTTCAGCATTGTCTAAAACATTGCCTGTTGCTGTTGTATCTTCTGCAACAGTGACAGTTTCACTATCATCACTTAAATCTGACACTGGTGTTACTGAAATTGTTAAAGTTGAAATTTCTGTGTCACCAGCACCATCGGTAATGGTGTAACTGATCACTGGCACAGCACCGTTGAA
>NZ_JACGVV010000081.1:0-1685 GCF_014077405.1 Colwellia sp. BRX10-9
CTTTAAAATCAATATGGGTGAATAATTTGCCTAACAAGCTACTCAAGACGGACGCTAAACAGTTGGCTAGCTTCGTTCCTCGCAATTTTAGCCAACAATTTATCGCCGCTTAGTAGGGCGTTAGGTGTAAAGCAAAGGATTGGCTGTGTATTCAAAGTTTATTTGTTTTCTCATATTATTCGTTAGCTTTTCAACTCAAGCTCATAGGCTTAATCAATTTGAAGTCGTCAGTGGAAATTATGAACGTATAACCCAAACATCTGACCTACCATTATCGATAACTGACCGTTTTATCAAAAAAGGCTGGTGTACTGGATTAGGTGAACATGGCAAGCCATTCAATGAAAGTGACAGAAGAGATCCTAAGCTGCCGTGTTCTAGGCTAATTAACTCTGGTAAATTAGAGAACTATGTCTTCGTTTATTTTGAAAGTAATGGGAGAACTCATTACCATCGCTTAACGTTTTATAAACTGGAATCTTCCAAAGTAGTAAAAACATGGACGTACGCTTCCACATTTATAGAGTCTGTAGATATTGAGGTGGCAATCAAACAAATTGAAGAAAATAATGTATGTTTTGTCTCACCAGAAGTGTACTTATATCCTCGTGAAATAGAAGCTAATTGCATGAATTAGTGGTAATTTACACCTAACAAGGCGTTCAAACGGACAAATAACAGCTGACTGTTGTTCGTGCCTCACACATTTTAGCCAGCTATTATTTGCCGCTTAACGTGGCGTTAGCAGTAATAAATATGAATTGGCGTAATCTTATATTTTTATTTTCATTCCTTATGTTTTCTCCTGCTGTTTTATTACTAATGGCTGGGTTTATGGTCGTTCCTCCAATTGTTATTATTGGTTTGAGTAATTGGAACTTTGGAGGTTTAGTATACTTGTTTTCTCTTATTGGTGGGGGAGTAGGTTTGGCTACTGCTTTTTTTATTACATTCGACCTTGCAGGAAAAACGGTTTCATATATAAATATGCAAATTAAACGTTCAGGTTTAATATTTGGAGTTATGTCTGAATTGTTTGTTTTTCAATATATTACTCCCAATTTTGAGCCTTTTCTGTATTATTGGTTACCACCTTTATTTGGTGCGGTGGTGTTGTTAACTTTGTCGTTTACAATTACTGCTAACAAGGCATTCAAGCAGGACAAATAACAGTTGGCTATTTGTTCACTACGTTCACCTATTTTAGCCAACCATTATTTGTCTCTTAATGGGGCGTTATATGCCTAAGGAAAGTCTACGTGTCATTATCATTACTTGATCAATTAATCCCTATTATTGGCGCTTTATACGGTATTGCCTTTTTTGGTGGTTATCTTAAACAATCTCAAACATCACCCGTAATGGTTTGGGCTAAAAATAAATCATCTAAATTACCAAAAGCTATGGTTTATTTATGTGTTTTTATAATTTTAGCTGAGTTAACCTTGCTTATAGTTCAGTAGTAATCGGCATATAACAAGTCATTCAAAGGGACAAAAAACAGTTGGCTATTTGCTCCTTCGTCGCTTATTTTAGCCAACTATTATTTGCCTCTTAATGGGGCGTTAGGTGTTCAGGGAATCTCTCAACTATGGATGTTGATCAAAAGATAAATGTTTTTCATTCCTTAGATTCTAAATCGACTTGTATCGCTATGATCAAGTCTTGTACTTTTGGAATCGCAA
>NZ_JACGVV010000152.1:0-255 GCF_014077405.1 Colwellia sp. BRX10-9
TTTTTACTAGGAAATAGTGAGTACGAGATACATTTACTAAGCATTATTAGTAGGAAATACTGATCACGACAACTTTTTACTAGGAAATAGTGATCACGAGATGCATTTACTAAGCATTATTAGTAGGAAATACTGATCACGACAACTTTTTACTAGGAAATAGTGAGTACGAGATACATTTACTAAGCATTATTAGTAGGAAATACTGATCACGACAACTTTTTACTAGGAAATAGTGAGCACGAGATGCATTTA
>NZ_JACGVV010000128.1:0-341 GCF_014077405.1 Colwellia sp. BRX10-9
CTAAGCATTGTTGATATTCTATAACTGAAGGAAAGATATTTTGGGCTAGTTTCTTAGATTCAGTATCTTCATCACAAGCACTTAAAATAATAATTAGTAAACACACAACTACTCTATTCACACTGCATCCTTGTAAAGTTGCCTAACGCCCCATTAAGAGGCTTTTAATTATTGGTTAAAATGTGAAGCGAAGCGGAACCTAACCAACAGTTAAAAGTCCTGCTTGAATGGCTTATAGTTGGACCAATCCATTTATCAATCGATTAGTTTACTATATTTGATAAGTGGAATATGCCTCTGTTGGTTACGAATATTGAACGGCAAACATCCAATGTTTCTAA
>NZ_JACGVV010000097.1:0-693 GCF_014077405.1 Colwellia sp. BRX10-9
GTGTCACCAGCACCATCGGTAACTGTATATGTAATAACAGGAACAGCACCGTTGAAATTATCATTAGGTGTGAAGGTATAACTACCATCGGTATTTAAAGTTAACTCACCTTCAGTGAGAATAACGGTATCACCTGCATTATACGTATTCCCACCAACCGTAAAGCTCGTTACCGTGAGTGGACCATCGGCTGTTTCAGCATTATCAAGGATATTACCTGTTGCGGTTGTATCTTCTGCGACAGTGACATTCTCATTATAATCGCTCAGATCAGAAACTGGTGTCACTGAAATTGTTAGCGTAGAACTTTCGGTATCACCAGCACCATCTGTGACAGTATATGTAATAACGGGTACAGCACCATTAAAGTTATCATTCGGTATAAAAGTATAACTACCATCTGCATTTAAAGTGAGTTCGCCTTCAGCAAGACTTACCGTGTCACCTGCATTGTACGTATTACCATCAACAGTAAAGCTGGTGACAGTTAGTGGACCGTCTGCTGTTTCTGCATTGTCTAAAACATTGCCTGTGGCGGTTGTATCTTCTGCAACAGTGACAGTTTCATTATCATCACTTAAATCAGAAACCGGTGTTACTGAAATGGTTAGGGTAGAACTCTGAGTGTCACCTGCACCGTCAGTAACAATGTAAGTAATTAGAGGAACAGCACCATTAAAGTTATCATTCGGA
>NZ_JACGVV010000113.1:0-406 GCF_014077405.1 Colwellia sp. BRX10-9
GAGGCTTATCCCTTTACCGTCATGCTGAATTTATTTCAGTATCTGCTTTTTGTGTTGTTAACGACGAGATCCTGAAACAAGTTCAGGATGACGGATGTGGTATCAGGATGAAGGAGGGGGTATCAGGATGACTGAGGCTTATCCCTTTTCCGTCATGCTGAATTTATTTCAGTATCTGCTTTTGTGTTGTCAACGATGAGATTCTGAAACAAGTTCAGGATGACGGATGTGGTATCAGGATGACGACGGACACGTTATAAGGATGACGGAGGTGTTATCAAAATGACTGAGGCTTATCCCTTTACCGTCATGCTGAATTTATTTCAGTATCTGCTTTTTGTGTTGTTAACGACGAGATCCTGAAACAAGTTCAGGATGACGGATGTGGTATCAGGATGAAGGAGGG
>NZ_JACGVV010000118.1:0-386 GCF_014077405.1 Colwellia sp. BRX10-9
AAATCTGACACTGGAGTTACTGAAATTGTTAAAGTTGAAATTTCTGTGTCACCAGCACCATCGGTAATGGTGTAACTGATCACTGGCACGGCACCGTTGAAGTTGTCATTGGGTGTAAAAGTGTAACTACCATCGGTATTTAAAGTGAGTTCACCTTCCGCAAGAGTAACCGTATCACCTGCATTGTACGTATTCCCACCAACAGTAAAACTCGTTACCGTGAGTGGACCATCAGCAGTTTCTGCATTATCAAGCACATTACCTGTGGCTGTTGTATCTTCTGCAACAGTGACAGTTTCATTATCATCGCTCAGATCAGAAACTGGAGTTACTGAAATCGTTAAGGTAGAAGTCTGTGTATCACCTGCACCGTCAGTAACAATGTA
>NZ_JACGVV010000093.1:0-751 GCF_014077405.1 Colwellia sp. BRX10-9
TTTGACATGTTCTCTTTATGATTATGATATACCTGCCAAAGCTCAAGCTTTAAAGCTAAATATCCTGAATACTTTTCATCATTCATTTCGTTACATAACTCCTATTCAGATTGATTCTAACGCCCCAATAAGGGGCTAAAAATTGTTGGCTAAAATGTGAACGGAGTGAAACAGCCAACTGTTTTTTGTCCGTTTGAATGCCTTGTTATGCGATTTTTACATTACCACAAATCGTACAATTTATATAAATATTAGTAACATAAAATGCATGTTTAAAAAAACTCACAGCATTGCGACACACTAAACCGTGAATTTTGAGCCACTAATGAAAAGTGAATTTATCACTTACCTACTTTGGCGAAAAACTATTTAACCAAAAACTGAAATAGATTTAATTACGCGTAAATAACCAAGATAAAGAAAAGGCAACTACCACAATTACATTTAATCGAATTCGCAATGCCGCATAACGCCCCACTAAGAGGCAAAAAATTGTTGGCTAAAATGTGAACGGAGTGAAACAGCCAACTGTTTTTTGTCCGTTTAAACGCCTTGTTAGGTGTTCTTTTTATTAGGTTTATTTAATTTAACAGTTGCTTCCGTACAACGCAAAGACAACCAAAAACTTGCAAGAGATATTAATAGATTAGATCCACCAATTTCGACTCCTGCAAGCACCATAAATGTTAGATATACACTATAAGTTGATAATAAAAGTAAACATGATGCAGCAATACGAGAATGCCACCTA
>NZ_JACGVV010000103.1:0-527 GCF_014077405.1 Colwellia sp. BRX10-9
GTCCGTTTAAGTAACTTGTTATATGCCTTGAACACCAGTATTTTTGAACAGTCTGATTAAATTAGCCAAAGAGAATATGGCCATTACAAACGAAACTACTGATAAGATATACAAAATATAATTAACAGTTACATCTAGATAAACAATTGTTGGGTTCTCCCTATTATAAATAGCCTCAACTAATGAGTTTTCTTTATAAAGCTTTAATTTCTCATTCGCCTCTTTAAAATTGTAAAGCTGATTCATATTGGAAATTTCTTTTCCAATATAACTATTACCATCAATCTCATATTGGTATTTTATATCTAGAATATAGCGTTCATCTTTATGTTCAACTCTCTTGATATCCGATGACATGATAATCGCCGGAGTTATTGGCCAATTACCAGCATTTAAGTTCCCTGCAATTTTAAAGGTTAAGAGACCAAGCCATAAAGAAGATCCGATTAGCATGAATCCAAAAAATAATTTGCTGTTTTTAAACATATCTCACTCTGCTTTATAAAAGTCTATCTGGAATACACACA
>NZ_JACGVV010000114.1:0-406 GCF_014077405.1 Colwellia sp. BRX10-9
ACGAGATTAGTTTATGTGATGAATAACAGCTTAACAGCGTCTTTTTGACTTCAAACAGCAACGATAAGCGACTAATTACAGCTATTTTGTACAAATTATGCAGACATTAGTTTTTAGTGAGAAATACTGATCACGGGTAGCACTTTTACTAGGAAATAGTGATCACGAGATTAGTTTTGGTGATGAATAACAGCTTAACAGCGACTTTTTGACTTCAAACAGCAACAATAAGCGACTAATTACAGCTGTTTCGGACAAATTATGAAGATATTAGTTTTTTGGTAGGAAATACTGATCACGGAATCCTTTTTTACTAGGAAATAGTGAGCACGAGATTAGTTTATGTGATGAATAACAGCTTAACAGCGTCTTTTTGACTTCAAACAGCAACGATAAGCGACTAATT
>NZ_JACGVV010000077.1:0-1928 GCF_014077405.1 Colwellia sp. BRX10-9
TTAAATACCGATGGTAGTTATACCTTCACACCTAATGATAATTTCAACGGTGCTGTTCCTGTTATTACATATACAGTTACCGATGGTGCTGGTGACACTCAGAGTTCGACCCTAACTATTTCAGTAACTCCAGTGTCTGATCTGAGCGATGATAGTGAAACTGTCACAATAGCAGAAGATACAACCGCAACAGGTAATGTCCTCGATAACGCAGCAACTGCAGACGGTCCTTTAACTGTTACAAGCTTTACGGTTGGTGGGAATACGTACAATGCAGGTGATACGGTTACCCTTACGGAAGGTGAGTTAACTTTAAATACTGATGGTAGTTACACTTTTACACCGAATGATGATTTCAACGGTGCTGTACCCGTTATTACTTATACCGTTACAGATGGTGCTGGTGATACCGAAAGTTCTACGCTAACAATTTCAGTAACTCCAGTTTCAGATTTAAGTGATGATAATGAAACCGTTTCTGTCGCAGAAGATACAACCGCCACAGGCAATGTGTTATATAATGCTGAAACAGCAGATGGTCCAATGACCGTCACTAGCTTTACTGTCGGTGGTAATACATATAGTGCAGGTGATACCGTTACTCTCACTGAAGGTGAGTTAACTTTAAATACCGATGGTAGCTATACCTTCACACCCAATGACAATTTCAATGGTGCTGTGCCAGTGATCAGCTACACCGTTACTGATGGTGCTGGTGATACTCAGAGTTCTACCCTAACTATTTCAGTGACACCGGTTTCAGATCTAAGTGATGATAGTGAAACTGTCACAATAGCAGAAGATACAACAGCAACAGGTAATGTCCTCGATAACGCAGCAACTGCAGACGGTCCATTAACTGTCACCAGTTTTACTGTTGGTGGGAATACGTACAATACAGGTGACACGGTTACTCTTACGGAAGGTGAGTTAACTTTAAATACCGATGGTAGTTATACCTTCACACCTAATGACAATTTCAACGGTGCCGTGCCAGTGATCAGCTACACCGTTACCGATGGTGCTGGTGACACTCAGAGTTCTACCCTAACTATTTCAGTGACACCGGTTTCAGATCTAAGTGATGATAGTGAAACTGTTTCTGTTGCAGAAGACACAACTGCCACGGGCAATGTTTTAGACAATGCAGAAACTGCCGATGGTCCAATGACCGTCACCAGCTTTACAGTTGGTGGGAATACGTACAATGCAGGTGACACGGTTACTCTTACGGAAGGTGAGCTCACCTTAAATGCAGACGGTAGCTACACTTTTACACCGAATGATAACTTCAATGGTAGCGTACCCGTTATTACTTATACAGTTACCGATGGTGCTGGTGATACACAGAGCTCTACCTTAACAATTTCAGTAACTCCAGTGTCTGATCTGAGCGACGATAATGAAACTGTCACTGTTGCAGAAGATACAACAGCAACAGGCAATGTTTTAGACAATGCTGAAACGGCAGACGGTCCAATGACCGTCACCAGCTTTAGTGTTGGTGGGAATACGTACAATGCAGGTGATACGGTTACTCTTGCGGAAGGTGAACTCACTTTAAATGCAGACGGTAGCTACACTTTTACACCCAATGACAATTTCAACGGTGCTGTGCCTGTTATTACTTATACCGTTACTGATGGTGCGGGTGATACACAGAGCTCTACCTTAACAATTTCAGTAACTCCAGTGTCAGATTTAAGTGATGATAATGAAACCGTTTCTGTCGCAGAAAATACAACCGCCACAGGCAATGTGTTAGATAATGCTGAAACAGCAGATGCTCCAATGACCGTAACGAGTTTTACTGTTGATGGGAATACGTACAATGCAGGTGACACGGTTACTCTTGCGGAAGGTGAACTCACTTTAAATGCAGACGGTAGCTACACTTTTACACCGAATGACAACTTTAATGGTGCTGT
>NZ_JACGVV010000163.1:0-221 GCF_014077405.1 Colwellia sp. BRX10-9
AAAATTGTGAACGGAGTGAAACAGCCAACTGTTTTTTGTCCGTTTGAACGCCTTGTTAGGCTTTACCTTGAGCACCACTATTTGGGACAGTAAACCTAATAGCAACAAAAATACACAAGAGCCATACTAGCCAAAATATTACACTATTAAACCAAAACGAATGTACTAGAAAATCGTAGACTGGAAAAGTAACAAATTCGGCTAACCAATTTATTGTATTT
>NZ_JACGVV010000101.1:0-630 GCF_014077405.1 Colwellia sp. BRX10-9
CAGGATCTGTTCTTGCTCAACAAAACCAGATACTGAAATAAATTCAGCATGACGGCATGGGAGTGAGACAATGCGAATCGTGAACAAACCACTTTCCGTCATCCTGAACTTGTTTCAGGATCTGTACTTGTTCTACGAAGACCAGATACTGAAATAAATTCAGCATGACGGCATGAGAATGAGTAGATGCTAGATACTGAAACGAGTTCAGCATGACGTCATGGGAATGAGACAATGCGAATAATAAACAAACCACTTTCCGTCATCCTGAACTTGTTTCAGGATCTGTACTTGTTCTACAAAACCAGATACTGAAATAAATTCAGCATGACGACACACGAGTGAGACAATACGAGTAATAAACAAACCACTCTCCGTCATCCTGAACTCGTTTCAGGATCTGTACTTACTCTACAAAAACCAGATACTGAAATAAATTCAGTATGACGGCATGAGAGTGAGACAATACGAATAATAAACAAACCACTACCGTCATCCTGAACTCGTTTCAGGATCTGTCCTTGTTCTGCAAAGACCAGATACTGAAATAAATTCAGCATGACGACATGGGAGTGAAACAATACGATTCATCAACAAACCACTCTCCGTCATCCTGAACTTGTTTCAGGA
>NZ_JACGVV010000067.1:0-4542 GCF_014077405.1 Colwellia sp. BRX10-9
TTCAGCATGACGACAAGAGTGTTAAGCGAACACCGTCATCTTGCTCACAAAGCCTTGCCCTGAACACAACACCTTCATCCTGAACACATCTCCGTCATCCTGAACTTGTTTCAGGATCTGTACTTGGAACCAAAAACGCAGATACTGAAATGAATTCAGCATGACGACAAGAGAAATTAATCCAGCATGATGAAAATTGTGCTAATAATTATAATTCGATCTATTTTTCATCGTAAGTTTAGTTGTTTTCTTGTCTAACGCCAAAAATAAAACCTTTATAATTTATTCAATTTTTTAGCAAGTTTGGTCGCTTGTTTACAAACTAAACTATAAATAGAAAGTTGCGGGTTAGTACCAATAGATGTAGGAAAAACAGAACCATCAAATACCCATAAATTATCTAAATAATGGTACTTACAATCACTATCAACTAAGCATAGTGCTTTATTTTCACCCATCGCTAAGCCACCCATAACGTGAGCGCTACCAATTAAGTTGTTACTGACTTTATGCTCGAGTTCATTAAAACCGGCTTTAAAAGACTCAAAGCTTTCAAACCATTGTCCGTGTTGATGTGCGGGGCGAACTCTTTTAGCACCAGCAGCAAACTGCACTTCAGCCATAGATAAATAAGCGCGTTTAACCCCATCAAATAAATAATCATTCATCGGATAATCAACAATCGGGCTACCGTCATCAGAAAGCGTTATTTCAGCGCCTTCACTATCAGCGTCAAAGCCATCACGTAACAAGGCTAACATTGCATGGGTATTATTCAGCTTTGCCATATCCTCAACATGTTTAGTGCCGTGGCCCATTAACATAATTGATGACATAGCCGGGTGTAATGGCGGTACCTCTAACTTATAACTTAACGGCCCGGTAGCACCATTTTGCCATTGATAATGATCACTATAAATAGTTTGTGGCGCACCATAAAAAGGCGATATTTCTTTATCAAATTGAGCAAAGGAGAAAACAGTTGGATGCAAGAAGGTTCTTTTACCAATACGATTATTCGGATCTGGCGCTTTAGAGCGTAACATCAGTGCTGGGCCGTTAATCGCACCAGCTGCTAAAATAATATAAGGTGCTTTGGCGATGATTTTTTTCGCTGTCTTTTTCTTATTATCATCGAGCGCAAAACATTCTACGGCTGTTATTTTTTTATTCTCAATAATTAACCGTTCGACACGAGCTTGATAAAGTAATGTGGCTCCATGTTCAAGCGCATCTGGGATAGTGGTAACTAGCATCGATTGTTTTGCGTTGGTCGGACACCCCATACCGCAGTAGCCTAAGTTCCAGCAGCCTTTGACATTGCGCGGAATAACTTTCCATGGAATATTGAGTTGCTCACAACCTTCTTTTAGCACCGCATTATTTTCATTCGCTCCACCTTGCCATGCCGTGACATTTAGGCGCTTTTCCATTTGTTCAAACCAAGGGACCATATCGCTGATGCTACAGCCTTTTACCTGAAATGTTTTTTGCCAATAATCTAGGGTTGGTGACGGTGTTCTGAAGCTTGAGGTCCAGTTGATTACGGTAGTTCCGCCAACACAGCGCCCTTGCAAGATACCAATGCCACCATCTTTTGTGGCTCGCCCAGCATTTTCTTGATACAAATCGGCATAGGCAGTTCGTTCATCCATTTTAAAGTCACGGGTCGACTTTAATGGCCCTTCTTCTATCATCAACACCTTTAGCCCTTCCTGCGCCAGTATTTCAGCACTTGTGCCTCCACCAGCCCCAGTGCCAATAATAATAACATCGGCGCTAATAATATTGGTATCTAGCTGATTAGCATTTACCGTTTGCTTGGTGATCGCTTTATTTGCTGAGTACGGATCGCTAATACCACGAATTTCAGAGACTATTTTCACGTTTTATTCCTGCGATGGATATATTTTAGGAGGGCCTGGGTATCCCGCTTGTAAATAATTTTCTGACTGAGCATACCAACTCATAATAATCAGCTTACCTAAAGAAGCGTAGCCAGTACGTTTTAATGAAAATAGGCTATTTTTCCAACCTTGTAGGAAGCTTTCAATTTCTTTCGCTGAGGTTACGTTCCAATCACTGGTCGGTGCACCAACAAGATAACGAAATGTCGTCGATGACATTAAATCAAACAGCTGCCGTAATTGCTTTTGGGAGTGTTCACCTAAAGTAATTATTTGTTGGTCAACAGCCATTAATAAGCGCACTCCAGCGTCTTTAGCTAATACACCAGGATAGTTACTCTTTAACATAACAGGGGCAAGCGCTAATAAAAAATCAGCATCAGATGCTTGAAGAAAATCAAATTTTTGTAGGTTTTTTGTACTTGGGTTGGCCAGTGCTATAGCAGACAAGCTACTGCCAACCAACAAGATGGCACTGCCAAGCAGACTAACTTTAAAGAATTCTCTACGACTTGTATTCACACAGCCACCAAAATTATAAAAGATAATACCAACTGGTATTACCTGTTAATTAATCATCAAAAGATAAAGGATAATAGCGACAAAGTCTAGTGGCTTAAATTGAGTGCTGTTTTTGATGTGTTTATGTTAGCGTGACTTTCTGCCCGATCATCACGGTCTCATTCGCTTGGACAACTTGCCTGTCAGTATTAGCTGCCTCTAAACACACAAATTCTTTTTCAGCGCCAACATGAAGATCTTTCATTCGCTGAGCAACCTCAACGCCGGGGTTCCATAAAACCCACTGCTGACAATTTGTTGACGATACTGTAAGCGTTCTTTGCCATTGTTTATCTTCGATTAAGCATTGTTGGTTAGTGTAATAAATACGATCGACTTCACCCAGACAATTTTCTAAAGCAGCAAGCTGCTGTTCTTTACCCGTAACTTTGTCATCAAAGGGAAACTCCGCTAAGGGCGCTACCGTAATATTTTCTGGTGCACTAACGGCAAAGTAACTGTGTAATGCCGCTGAATATTCAAACGCCTTGGATGATAAATTACTAATAAATAATTTTTGTTCAAATTGTTCAGAAAAAACCAACTGCTGCTTCAATTGGTATTGATGAGGCCATAATGGGTGCTCATTTTCTCCAGACAAAGATAAAGTTACCGTAATCCTGTCTTTAACAACGATCACATCATCAAGTTGCCAATTTCGTTGACGAGCAAAACCATGATTACCCGTTTTTTCACCGCTAGGTGCTTGATATGGACCAAACCATGGCCAACATAAAGGAATCCCACCTCTAATAGGCGTTCCCTGTTCAAAAATAACGTCATCACTAAGCCAAAACACTGGTTTTTGGTTAGCGGGTTGCCAAGCGAGAACATGACCACCATATAAACTTATTTTTGCTGTACAAGTATTATGGATAATTTCTAGTGCATTTATCTGATCGGTAAGCGAAACTTGCTTAATTTGACCAAATTCATTTTCAGCAATAATTGATGACATACAACCTCAAGCGGTATTTAGAAAGTAATAAATAAATCATTATAACGATAATATAAATAACCGTCATCCTGAATACTACTTCGTCATCCTGATACCAACTCCGTCATCCTGAACTTGTTTCAGGATCTGTACTTGATCTACAAAGACCAGATACTGAAATAAATTCAGCATGACGACTAGAGAAATAAATTCAGCATGACGACAAAAAGGCTATACGATTTCCGACTCCCTGATACCAACACCGTCACCCTGATACCACTCTCCGTCATCCTGAACTGGTTTCAGGATCTGTACTTATAACCAAAAAGACCAGATACTGAAATAAATTCAGCATGACGACTAGAGAAATAAATTCAGCATGACGACAAAAAGGCTACACGATTACCGACTCCCTGATACCAACACCGTCACCCTGATACCACTCTCCGTCATCCTGAGCTTGTTTCAGGATCTGTACTTACAACAAAGACCAGATACTAAAATAAATTCAGCATGACGACAAAAAGGCTACACGATTACCGACTCCCTGATACCTACACCGTCACCCTGATACCATCTCCGTCATCCTGAACTTGTTTCAGGATCTGTACTTATAACCACAAAGACCAGATACTGAAATAAATTCAGCATGACGACAAAAAGGCTACACGATTACCGACTCCCTGATACCAACACCGTCATCCTGATACCGACACCGTCATCCTGATACCACTCTCCGTCATCCTGAACTTGTTTCAGGATCTGTACTTATAACCCAAAAGACCAGATACTGAAATAAATTCAGTATGACGACAAAAAGGCTACACGATTACCTACTCCCTGATACCTACTCCGTCATCCTGATACCAACAACGTCATCCTGATACCACTCTCCGTCATCCTGAACTTGTTTCAGGATCTGTACTTACAACCACAAAGACCAGATACTGAAATAAATTCAGCATGACGACAAGGAGTGAGACAATGCGAATAATAAACAAACCACTCTCCGTCATCCTGAACTCGTTTCAGGATCTGTACTTATAACCACAAAGACCAGATACTGAAATAAATTCAGTATGACGACTAGAGAAATAAATTCATCATGACGACTAGAGAAATAAATTCAGCATGACG
>NZ_JACGVV010000061.1:0-7982 GCF_014077405.1 Colwellia sp. BRX10-9
ACCTTATCTATAAAACGTTAAGTTAACTACTTTACTCTAAAGTGATGTAGATAACTTATCAAAACAGCTCTTTCGTGGTTCGTTTTGACTGAACCCCTTGGAACTGGAGCGCATTCTAGACATTTTCTAAAAACTATCAAGCACTATTTTCATCTTTTTGTTTGTTCGAATGAAAAACAAGCAGACAGGATGATATTAAAACATATATCTACTAATAACTCCCCTACAGCTATTTATAAGCACTATAAATCTGGACCTATTTTTACTTTAACTCATCATGTCGAAGATCAAATAGTATTCTTCAGCGTACAAATATCAATATGTTGTGCTGCATATTTAGTTAATTTACTCATCTCACCTATTAATTAGTCGTTTTGTTTTTACTTATTTACGAATAAATTCGTATCTATATTGTTTTATCGATAATTTGAACTAATCTAAAAGATATACGAAATAACTCGTAGAATATAACTAACAAGTATTGAGGTACCAGGATGAGAAGAAATAGACTTTATGAAGACCAAAAAGCTGAAGCAGATATGACACCTATGCTTGATATTGTTTTTATCCTTTTAATATTCTTTATTGTGACCACCTCATTTGTTAAAGAACAAGGTTTCTTAGTGAATAAACCCGATGGCGGCAATCCTAATCAGAATAATAATCCTATGTTACTTATAAGAGTAAATGAAAATGGTCTTGTTTCCTTAAATGGTAGAATTACAGATATTGAAAGACTACCAGCAAATATAGAAAATTATATGGCTACTAACCCAGTATCTGCTGCTGTTGTGATCCCTCACGCAAATACAAATTATGATAATGTAGTTAAGGTTATCGATCACATAACTATGGTTGGTGGGCTTACGGTATCTATAGGAAAATAGTTTATATATGAGGGTTAGTCTTTTGATGGGCTAACCCTTTAAACTCAGGTTCCTGTTATATATGTGCTTCGATATATTAAGGTCAATCATATTAGTTTTTATAACCCGCTAGTCACTAAAATGACATTTAACTCTGTTAATGCTGACAGTAATAATCAAGTACTTGGCATCTAGCTTGTGTTATTAGCTTTTACATAGACAAAGCAGACTATTAACGACACCTAATACACTCTTATTACAAGAGACGATTAACTCATTATCCCCGGCGCTTAACCTGCTCCCTACTTAATATTGTTTATTAGTAAAAAATTATTAATCTGGTAATAAGTCTACCTATGTATAATGCTGTTGATCACTAAATAAAAACTTCATCAAGACAAAAAATCTCTATTGACGGACCAAGCTCCTGGCTAGACAAGACCATTCTTGCTGCTACTTGCTCACCCGTTATCGGGCGGAAGCGTCGTAGCAAGGGTATAATGCATAAAATAGGCATGAACCAACTAGCCATTTTTTCACCTAAGCGAAATTCTGTTCGTTGACCAAGTAGTAATGACGGTTGAAAAATACTAATACGTTTAAAGGGTAATTGTTTTATTCTCTGCTCCAAAAGACCTTTCATTTTCAGATACGAATTATTACTTTGATCATTAGCCCCAGCAGAAGAAACGAGTAGGTAGTGATTAACACCGTTGCTTACTGCTAATTGTGCTGCTTCAAACTGGTAATCAAGATCTACTCTACCTTGTTCCACGATTGAACCCGCTTGCTTAACTGTTGTACCAAGACATGAAAATAAAATGTCCGCATGAAATAGTGTGATGTAATTATTGAGGTGTTCGAAGTCCACGACTTGATTACAAACTTTTGTTGATGTATGTGGGGAAGACCTACGTGTTAGTGTAATAATTTCACTAATATGGTCACTGCTAACGAGTTGATCAACTATCGCCCGACCGACTAACCCGGTAGCGCCTATAACTATAGCTTTTTTTGCCATTACACTCTCTCTAGTATTATCCCGGAAAATTGATGCTTTTTTACTGTGTCGAAAATATATTGAGCTGAATTAATGCAGGGATAAGATAACACCTCGTTAAAAGGATAATCATTGTTAACTGAAATTTATGAAAACCTATACTAGCTGACAATTTATCGTCGGTCTATATTGGCTTGTAGCTTTGTTATTGGCATGGTGTCTCTGAAGTTCTTTTATATAAGTAGATAAAAGTAGTCCAACGCAATAATTACATCGGTTATGCCACCCAATTATATTAGAACGGTCGTTAGCCAACTGTATTTTGTCCCTGTTTAAATTCTGGTGATGTTTTTATACCGACGATCTCACTATTTTTAGAAAATAACCAACCATTAAAGAGACTAACAAACCAAAAAATGAAACAAGTGCAGATACGAGTAAAACTGCTACACCAATATTAGCCGTTTCGGCTGTATTTTCGTCTAAGCCTAGGTAATTAGACTGAAAAACAAAAATAAATAATAGTGATACTACAACAATGGCCAGAGTTGAATACATTGATGCTTGCCAAAATGAGTTAGGAAGTTTCCAATGAACGCCACCCGCAATTAATATAGATAATCCAGCTAGTAAATATGGGACCAATGCTCAAACCTCTCAAAAAATATAGTTGGCTAAAATGGAAAACGAAGTGAAAACAGCCAACTGTATCTTCCGTTCGAGTTATTGTTAGGGCTTATTGCTTATGAAGAGTAAACGATGTTTTTTTTGATGTTAATCGCTTTGCTGATAATATTTTATAATAACCAAGTGATATGCCTGATTTTACAAATGCATAGCTTAACGTATTCCCTTTATATGGGAAAACGTCACTAATTTGATCTTGTTGCAACTCCATATTTATTAATTCGTCATAAGAATTAAATGAAGAAGTTAAAACGTCTAAACCATCAACTTGAATAATATCCATAAATTGTGACCTTATACCCTCAAGCCCTATTAAGAGACAAATGAATGTTAGCTAAAATAAACAAGGAAGGAGTATATAGCCAACTGTTATTTTTCCTGCTTAATGGCTTATGCTATTAAAACTCGGTGAACTGAATATTATTAAAAAACGCATCACTATCGTTTTGTAATGTTGAATATCCAGTATCTACAAAGTAACGACTAGAGTACTCAATATTTACACCTACTGTATTTTTCTTAGGATGTTGGCAATTATAGCCAATACTTTCAAATAACATTGAGGCTTTGCCTCCTTGAATTTTAGCATTAGTATCTTGAGATATTGAATGGTATTTAACACAAACAGCACCATTAAGTGATGAAAGGTTTTCGGTGTTTTCTTTGTTTTCAAATCGCCCCGTATTTGGGGCAGATGCTCTCGAACTAACAATATATTCTAGAAACTTTTTATCTGAATCTAAACTTGGCAATTGAAATATAGAAACATTTACAACTTGCGATTCATTTTTATTAACGCCTTTACTCCCAAGAGATGATTGATAGCCTGAAGCAGTAATAACCACCCAATCTCCATTTTGTGGAGGGAGTGTCGTTACACCATAAATGTTAATAGGGCTATTTGAATTTACAATGGGTGCGACAGTCGCACACGAAGCAAGAAATAAACTTGATAATAATACTATAATTTTAAACACTAACTTTCCTTAGTAGCATAGCGCCACGTTAAGAGGCTTTTAATTGTTGGCTAAAATATCAAACGAAGCGGAACCTAGCGACGGTTAAAAGTTCTGCTTTAATGGCTTATTATGAGGCTACATACTCGAATTAAGTACTTTTAAATCGTTTGCAGCTTGTTCTTTATTAACTTCAATTAATCCCGCAGCCCCCGAAAATGACATCACTGTCCCCATTGATGTTGCATCTTGAAATTCTATATCGAACCTTAAGTAGTATGTCTTACCTTTTTCCATATCAATATTTCCAATTACATCTCCAAAAATCCAATTATCTAGAAATGAAGTTGAACCTATTTTTATCTCATGTGCCCCCGGCTCTAGGTGAGTTAAGACATAACCAGAATTTTTTAAAGAAAACTTTTCTTTACCATCGATAAAAATGGTTGGCCAAGTTCCCCCTTGAAAGAATTTAGATGGCCTATAAATATATAAAGAACTCTTATTTACAGCTGTATTTTCAAAACCTTTAAACCGATCTCCAGAAGCAGAACATCCACTAAAAAGTAGTGTGCATATAGTCAGAAATAATACTCTCAATTTGAAAAACCTCATAACGCCTCATTAAGAGACAAATAATTGTTGGCTAAAATAGCGACATATATATTAATTTCGTTGTCGCTAACCTTCTCAATAGTCATGCCGTTGAAGTAAACTTTATTTTCCATAACTTTGACCAATACAAAATCAATAGCTTTATCTTTCTTCTCCCATCCTTTTAAGTCTCTATGAAAATGCTTTAATCTAAAGATAAGTGTTCCATTTTCTTCGGATATTGTCTCAATTTCATAGAATTGTACTTCATTTTCAACAACAAGCTTAAATGCTCCCATCATGCTCCCGCCAACAGCAGGCGACCATACTTCTTCAATGAGGCCACCAAATGCTTCCCCTCTCCAATGACCTGAAAGCCATTTCACTACACTTAAATCAGCAGCAGGTGACTGCTGCTTACCTTCTAAGAATAATATGTTAGGGAATTTATCATTTGCTAAAATACCAAAACAAAATAGCATAAGGAAACAAAGTGCACTTTTTTTAATCATTTTATTGCTCCATGACAAGTTGGAATAATCTGACCACATAACGCCCATTAAGAAGCTTTTAATTGTTAGCTAAAATAAACAACGAAGGAGTATTTTATAGCTAACTGTTACTTTTTCTGCTTGAATGACTTTTTATAAATCGTTAATCACTACACTCGACTTTGGCATAATCACCGCCACCAACTGTACTATCAGGTATAGTAAACCCTATATTTTCAGCAGTTTGCGAATGGTTTTCGTGAATAGTAAACACATGTAACTTTCCTGTTCCCCCTCCACAGACTGAGGGGTAATCAACCAGTATTAAATTACCACAACTTTCAGCTTTAACTTCAATACCGGCTTCTTGCAGATAACTCTTAGTTAATGATATTGATAAACCATTATCCTGACACTGTAACTCCCCTGTACTTATATATACTTCAATATTATTGTCAGAGTCCGATTGGTTGCAACCGGAAAGAGATACCAGCATTGGTAGCATTAGATAAATAAATTTCATAGCGTACTCCGTTACTTTATTTAGATTTTTAGCACCCCATTAAGAGGCTTTTTATAGTTGGCTAACATGTGAGGCGAAGCGGACTTAGCCAACAATTTTTAGCGTAGGTTTGAATAACTTGCTATTTTTACTATGATACAGAAGCATTTACAACTTCCAACGTTCCATTGCGCTGTATTATGTGAACGAAAGCTAAGAACTCATCATCTGATTTTGAATACCCTTGTTTCCAGAAAACCCTTACGTCACTTTTTTTTCTAATAACACCAACCAACTCTCGTTTTGTAAAAAAACCAAGAGTTTCTTGATATGCTTTGCACTGTTTTTCAAGTTCATCTTTAGTGACGATACTTTTCATATTGTCACTAAAGTCTCGCACATGCTTTTCATGGTCAATTTCAGTGGAAGCATCCATAAGGTTATCCATTATAGGATTAACTATTTCCAATATTTCGTCATTTGAAAGCTTCAACCAATTCATGAATACTCCTAGATAGCTAGCTAAAATTAGTTACAAAGGAGTAAAAAATCAAATTTTTTATTCCTTTTGAAAGACTTATAGTTTTATTTGCCAAACTAGTGTCGTACCATCTTTACCTTTATTTATATAACCTACGCTCTCTAAATAGTACAACGAAAAGGTTACTAAATTTGTACTTGTTAAAAGAATATGAGCGAGACCTCTTGAAGTGAAAGCCTCATTAGGGTGCTCTTTAAGGTAATTGAGTACCTGTTCATTTAGGCTTACCTCCATTTCTTCTATCGTTGATTCTGCAACCTTTTTAGGATCAATTTTTTTGCCGCTTGCAGTTGCATCTGAAATAGCTTTTTGAGTTGCGTTAGTAACTGCCTTTTTAATGTTATTTATTTGAAGAAAATCAGTTTGATCATCAAAGTCACTGGGGGCATATAAGACATGGTGTTTAAAAATAAGCACACCAAAAAAAATTAAGACGATAAGTAATGGGAATAACATTACAAAGTACACAAATATAGATTGAACTTCGGGAGGTAATGCAATTAAAGCCCCTGTTGCAAAAGCCTCTGCTGTACCCGCAAAAATAGCAATAATTGTTAGAGGGTTACTTACTTTCATTTACTTTACACCTGACTTTGAAAAAAAATAACGCCTAGTTAGGCGCAAAAATATAGTTGGCTAAAATGTTGAACGGAGTGAATACAGCCAACTTTATATTTTCCGTTTGAAGTTCCTGTTATGCATTTTTTAGCATAGTGCTAATTTTATTAATAGTATTTAGATTTCTACCTGTCGCACTTTGACCTAAACAAGACTCTACATTTGCTACTAGTTTTGAACGACCTATGCCTTCAGGTGCATATAAATAAAGGACATTACCTTTAACTGTATACTCTTCAGAACTTGATATATATTTATTTAACTTATCTTGAACTAGGTTGATATTATTTTTACAAAAGTAAAAGTGTACAAATTTACCTTCAAATTCTTTGTATGGATTATTTAAAGCTGATGTTGAGAACACTGATTCTTCTAAAGAAAAAACCGCAGGAGCAAAGCCAAAGTTCTTGGATATAATACTTTGCACTTGCTCTGTTGGATTTTTAGGGCTTTTTAAAACGATATTGCCACTTTGGATATATGATGAAACACTTTCATAGCCACTTTGTTCCAAAAGCGGGACAAGCTCTTTCATCGGTAATATATTATTGCCCCCAACATTGATCCCTCTGAATAATACGATGAATTTTTGCACCAAATTCCCTTAAATGTCTAACGCCTAACTAGCGGCGCGAAATTGTTGGCTAAAATAGCGAACGGAATGAAACCAGCCAACTGTCTTTTATCCGTTTGAATGCTTTGTTAGTATCAACACATTCAAAATAAGCCATTTTAACTAAATGATAATTAAGTAGAACTTAACACCATTCAATAATTTTTTATCGTGTCAATACATGCCAAATCACATATGCCCAAGACAAGAAACCGTGCAGAATTGCCCATAAGATTGACTTATTTACGCTCCATGAAATAGCAATTGAAAGAGCTGTTCCAAATGTAATTCCATACTTTACTATTTCTTTCCCTGAATTATCCATTAATGACATTCCTAGTTTGGTTATTTTTATTAAGTATTATCAATTATAAGCATAATACTATGATGCATTGATATATCAGGGAGCTGGTACTCCCCGATAAGCGGTTTAGTTCAACAGCTTATATGGAGACTACTCACTAATGTACATCCATAAATTAAATTTATTACTCATTAATATCACATATTTTTAACAATTTAGGAATAGTGAACTTTTAAATTTCATCACTATTTGGATATTACTGAGACTTATCACTAGTAACACAAGGCTAGGTCATCAGAAAATATATTATAAATATTTTAAGTTCAACAATACACGCGAAGTAATCACTACTTCTTATATTATTGAGATAGTGATCTTCTTACCGCCACCTAAAATCAATGAATGATTTTGTCGTCATTTACAGTGGTGCATCAGGATGTAATTCGCTTACTAAGCAAACGCGATTATGAAGGGTTATTCTGCTAAGTTTTCAAACGACAGAAAGCAAAAAAGCCGACTCTTTCGGATCGGGTTTCTGTAAATAGAGGCTTAGCAATGTCCTATTCTCACATGGGCATGTCGGACATAAGTCACACTACTGTTGGCGCTACTACTATATTAGTTACAAATCTTGTGTTTTCAAACGCCAGAAAGCAAAAAACCCGACTCTTTCGAATCGGGTTTCTCTTAATTAGAAGCCTAGCAATGTCCTACTCTCACATGGGAACTCCCACACTACCATCGGCGCTACTGCGTTTCACTTCTGAGTTCGGAATGGGATCAGGTGGTGCCACAGTGCTATTGTCGCTA
>NZ_JACGVV010000090.1:0-1028 GCF_014077405.1 Colwellia sp. BRX10-9
AACGAAGATGCCCTACAACGAATCAAAATATTTAGAAGCATTAAACCGAAGAGGATCGCCACTGTTAAAATTTGCAATAAATAGCTAAATTTTACTAGTTGTCCACCTCAGGGCGTGTTGTTAGCAGTACTTACAAGCTTCTGGTTAAACGGAGCTAATGTAAAAACACTTAAAAATTCTGCAATGAATGCTACGACCTTTAAAGCACCCGTTAAATTTATTAAAGTGAAATGAAAGGCGAATCCGAAAATTGTGATCATTATTAAGAAAATAAAGTAGCTCTTAATCTTTACTTTATATTTTGTATCACAGTTAGAACACTTAACATGAATAAGAGCAAAGAATATCTTAAAATAGTTAATTTGTTGCCCACAATCTTGACAGGTATGCACTCAACCTCCTTGTACTGCTAACGCCTTACTAAGCGGCGCGAAATTGTTGGCTAAAATTG
Source organism: Colwellia sp. BRX10-9 (assembly GCF_014077405.1). NCBI lineage: Bacteria > Pseudomonadati > Pseudomonadota > Gammaproteobacteria > Alteromonadales > Colwelliaceae > Colwellia > Colwellia sp. BRX10-9. The sequence goes on from NZ_JACGVV010000090.1 coordinate 452, forward strand.
CGAGGAACGAAGCTAGCCAACTGTTTAGCGTCCGTCTTGAATAGCTTGTTAGGAGATGCTTATGCGAGCCTCTAAGTTTCTAATTAAAGAACTAATTTCTAAATCAAAACCTGTTAAGTTTTTACCGCTCAAGTTTAGATTAATTAGTCGATTTTTGTCTTCTAGAATCGGAACCATATGTTCTTTAAAATTTTCCCAAGACATTTCTCTGGGTTCAATTTCAGACAATAAATCTGAGTTTAATTTTTTCAATCTAACGATTCTAGATTTAGAAGACCAAACAGGAAGAGATACTCGGTTATCAGAAACATCAAACTCAAGCATTGTTCCGTCTGGGAATTCACCAAACCATAAATATTGCTTTTCTGATACCTCTTGATAGAATTTTTCAATCTGCGAACCTACGCTCATTTAATCAAGTCTCCTAACGCCACGTTAAGCGGCAAAAAATTGTTGGTTAAAATAGTGAACGCAGCGAACAAAACCAACTGTTTTTTGTCCGTTTGAACGCCTTGTTAGAATTAAGTTCGCAAGGCCTGAACATTTTTAACCAAAGAATATTTTCAGCCCCACGATA
>NZ_JACGVV010000143.1:0-277 GCF_014077405.1 Colwellia sp. BRX10-9
TGGCTTTACCATCTTTCTCTCCATCAAATACTAAATTGTAGAATGCAGTGCCAAAATGAACTGCCTCAAGTTGAAACCCATTTAATTGCTCAATTCCCACGGATGCCTCCTTGCCACATAACGCCACGTTAAGCGGCAAAAAATTGTTGGCTAAAATTGTGAACGGAGTGAAACAGCCAACTGTTTTTTGTCCGTTTGAACGCCTTGTTAGGCTTTACCTTGAGCACCACTATTTGGGACAGTAAACCTAATAGCAACAAAAATACACAAGAGCCAT
>NZ_JACGVV010000062.1:0-7624 GCF_014077405.1 Colwellia sp. BRX10-9
TACTAATAATGCTTAGTAAATGCATCTCGTGATCACTATTTCCTAGTAAAAAGTTGTCGTGATCAGTATTTCCTACTAATAATGCTTAGTAAATGTATCTCGTACTCACTATTTCCTAGTAAAAAAGGATTCCGTGATCAGTATTTCCTACCAAAAAACTAATATCTTCATAATTTGTCCGAAACAGCTGTAATTAGTCGCTTAACGTTACTGTTTGAAGTCAAAAGACGCTATATCTGCTGTTATTCACTAACTAAAGCTCAATAAATGCATCTCGTGATCAGCATTTCCTATTAATAACGCTTAGTAAATGTATCTCGTGATCAGTATTTCCTACTAAAAACAGAGGCAGCGATCAGCATTTCTCACTATTAAATACTTCTTTATGCATTACTTTAATTGTGAAGAACGTTCGATATTAGCGTGATTGTTCACAAAAAAGGTAATGCAAAGGGCTTAGATTAACGACTTACATCACTCTAATTGTGCAGAATGTCGAAAACTAGCGGGATTGAGCACAAAAAAGGTAATGCAAAGCGTTTAAAACTTTTGAAACGTCAGAAGAAATACCGTATTGAAAGTGCGCATTGACGATAGCGTTAACGTTACTAAGGACGGTTCCAAGACTTAAAACGGTCGTTAGCATCAATGATTCCCTTATGGCTTCTGATCCGACATAGCGATCATTAGAAGTTAGTTGATCTTTAAGACAAGTGCTAGCCATAAGCTGTCCTTATCCAAGAAACTGCTATGAAGAGTTTGTGGCAAACTAGACAGTTTGGCTTATTTGATTTTAAAACTCCTTAGCAGCGATATAATAAGTATTCGTCCAACTAGCTGATAAGCTTAAAAATCCCATAGTTGCAATATTCTGGTTTTGATCGTATATTTATTAATCACATTGTATTTAGTTGATAGGTACTTATTCATGGATGAGGTAGACTTTTTCAATAATGCACTCGATGCTCTTCCTGAACATATTTGTATTATTAATAATATTGGTGATATTGTATTTGTAAATCAGGCATGGGTCGATTTTGAATTAAATAACTCTTCAACGCAATCCACCGATTGGCATAAAATCAATTACTTCGATATTTGTAAGAATTCAATAAGTGAAGATAATGATGATATTTCACTCATTTTATCAGGCATAGAAGCTGTTGCCAGTCAGAACTCTCCGAGTTTTTCATTTGAATATCCTTGTCATAGTCCAGACAATCATCGTTGGTTTTCACTCAACTGCACTCCATTTAAATCCAACCAAAAAACTTATACCTTATTACAGCATGTTAATATCACGCAGAAAAAACAAGCAGATATAAATTCCAATATCGATGCCCTAACAGGGGTTGCAAATCGTAGAGCATTTGACGAATTTTTTCAAAAAGAATGGCTTCGATGTGCCCGGTCATTGTCTCCAATTAGTCTCATCATTATTGATATTGATGACTTTAAAGCATTCAATGATACGTATGGTCACGTTAAAGGTGATTGGTGTTTAAAGACAATTTGTAATGAATTAAAACAATTAGTAAACAGACCAAGTGATCTATTTTGTCGGTACGGTGGGGAAGAATTTATTTATGTTTTAGGAAATACGTCATCTGAACAAGCACAAGAAATTTGCACCAAAATACATCAAGTTTTAAAAGAATTGAATATTAAACGTGATGCAATAAAGGATAGTATACGTGTTACCATGAGTGCTGGTTTAGCTTGTGTCCATCCAAGTAACTTTAATAACAAAATCGACCTACTCGAATATGCCGACAAGTATCTTTACACAGCTAAATCTCAAGGAAAAAACACAACCAGATGTCACTATTGTGAAAGTGAGATCTGCTCTCCTAAAAATTGCAGTTATTAATTATTATGCCTGACCCCTTCCTCTCCAGAGGAAGGGGTGGTGAATATAGAATACCTATTCCTCACTCTTTAAAATTGTCAACAAAGCTAGCTAATAATATAGGTTTGAAACAGTTATTGAATTGTCTTCTTTCGTATCTTTGTTAACATTGGCCTAGTGATTATTAGATATTTCTCCAGCTAGCCAAAAGCGGATATTAGCTTTTAAGGGGGGTTGTGCCCACCCCCTCGAAATCAGCACTAAATGAAGTAAATACGCATTTACTTCACTCACTCACCCATTTTTAAAGGACTTCAATGTAGGCATAGATATACATATACATACAAGTGACTGAGTATTGGTTTTATGATCACTTTTTGCGAGAAATAAGGTACAGCGCCTTGTTTAAACTTAAGACATAAATCACAGCGTTTATTAATAGCTTGAAAATCATTATGTTAACCATTATTGTGCACTCAATAAATTATGGAAGTAGGCATGAGGCCTTCCAATAAGCTGTTAGGCTTTTCCGCCCGTCTAGCAGCTTACATTCCACAGGGCGTGGAGAAATAAAATGAAAAAATTGCTTTTAAGTGCTAGCGTTTTTATAACTTTGTTTAGCAGTAACTTGTATGCGGATCCCACTACTTATGGTAGTGATGACAGTGATTATAATAGTCCTTATTATAATGCCCAAGAGCGTGATTATAGTAATGACCGTGGTGGTAATAGTCCTGATTACAATGCCGATGACAATAGTCAGGAAAATATCTATGGAGATGAAAATTCTTATAAAAATTCAAATGGTATGATTATCAATAAATAATTGATAGCTATGTGTCGTTTTCTTCTGGCACATATTGAAGATGATGAGGCTTTAAAAGAACTTGTCACCAATCATTTTTTTACATAACATTAAGGCAAATGGCCGGTGGCTGGGTCAGCCTAACATGCCAATTAATACTTCAAGTATTATATAAACACTTAACTATAAGGATATTCATATGAAAAAAATACTTTTTACTTTAGCTGCAATTTCATCTGCTCTAGGTCTAGGGGGATGCGCATCAGGAGTGAAGAACACTGAACTTGCAGAGAAGTTTTTCTCGTCACAACAATACCAAAAACATTATTTATTTAGAGAGTCAGCCATGGGCGGGGCTATGGCCAGTCTAGTAGTGACGTGTAATGATAAAATATATAGGGTTGGTAGTGGTGAGTTTATAGAGTGTCCTGCAGATGAAGATGTGAATTTTATATCGTCTGAGATTGGCAAGGGTGTTTTTTTCACTCAATTACTTGAAAACAATGTCCAAATGCCGCAATCCAACAAGCTGTTTTTGAATAAAAAAGATAACAATCAATTCTTGTTCACCACAACGTCATTGTTTGGTAAAAAAACAAAAACAGACAATACAGTTGGTGTTGAAAATACAATAACAAAAGATGAAGCAATACAAATGTTCACTGATGGTTATAGCTTCATAAAAGAGCCGTCAGAAATTTCACCTATTTTACGCTATACCGCCATTCTTAACCCTTTCAGCAAATACAAACATACCGGGCAGTTATTTACACGCTTTGAACGCTTTTTACCCCCGCAAATGATTGTAGGTAACGAGCAATTTACAAAGTTTATTGAAGGTAAACAGGGTGTTGTAGTCTACTCCTTATCAAATATTGTTTTCTCTTCCGGTATCTGGACTGAAGATAAATATCATGGAACCTTAAATGGATCATCATATATTTTTATAGAAACGTCGAATTCTGATGAAACTCTATATACATATTTTGGTGGTAAACTGGCAAGTTTAGATGTTGCCGTCAAACAAGGTGGTGTTACTTATGTTGAATTTGATACATCAATAGGTTGGGATTCTCATAATAGAAGTTTAGCATTATCAGATAATAATAGATTTCAAGCTAATTCAAAAGAACTCGAATATCTAGTACTTGATAAAACGGCTGAGCTAGAACCGAGTCTTGACCTTATTGAAAAGGAAGGTATAAAAATATTAGGTAAATTAGTTAAGTAAATATTATATAAAAAACAAGGTTTATTTACATGCACTTACGGTTACTCCCTCTCTTTTTATTGATTTCTTTGTCTTTCTCTATCGTTGCTAACGATGACTTTGATAAAGGAATTGATGCATATAGGGGTTAGTTGCCCATCCCCTCGAAATCAGCACTAAATGAAGTAAACCCTCATTTGCTTCATTCACTCCCCAATTTTTAAAAGGCTGTGGGTGGTGGTGAAATCATAATATCAGCAAGTAAAATTGATTCGGCTCCTATGTGTTGACGTTCAGAATAATATACACTCAATAAACTTCAATCAGCAAGGACAGCTAAATATGAAATTCCCTATCTCCTTAGTAACACTTGGCTAGAACTATCAGGTATAAGCAATCCAACATCCCAAGAAGCACACAACAACAACATTAATAAACTACTCTACCACCTCGATAATATTGGCGAAGCAGAGGATTACCTTGATCATTCAAAGGTGCCCCCCTCGAAAAGCTTACCTCGATTCATCATTTTATTATTAATAATAACACTGAATTAACCACTTCGTTACACTGGGTGATTAATTCGTAAGATACGGGGCTTTGTGCTTGTTTTTATTCGCTTTTATGGTATCTTCAGCAGCATAGAATATAGAATATTGAATATTTTTGGTTGCACAGTTTTCGCCTAAATGGATTTAGTGCACTTCGCTCAACTTCATGGTTAGTTGAGCGAAGTGGTAATAAGGTTTTAATCCTACTCATTCCACGCTACAAGTTTTGATGTTTTTTGGTCATTTCAGTGTTTGCCATCGACACACATATAATAAATTAAAGGATTAATTATGAATAAATGTAAATTTTGCGAGAAAGAATTACCTGTTATGAGGGTCCAGCGAAGTTGGACAGAAAAACATTTCAACCATAGAAATGAATTTAAATATCAATGTAACAATTGCTATAAAATTACATTTAAAAAATCAAAAATATCTCTCTAAAATATCTATTACAGCGTATCCCTCTCCCTTAATACTTACTTTGACCAATACCCTACAGTATTGGTTATAACTTTCCACCATAAAAAAAAAGCTTACACAAAGCCCCCTTCATTTACCGGTTATTTATTTCCTTTACTTGATTAAACGCATAATTTACCAATTAGACTAATGACCGCTTAGTCGGATCACTTGTCCCTAGATAAGCCAAGGCTAACGTCCGGTATCGTATCTAAGCCGACTTAAATTGAGGTGAGTATTAGTCAATATTTTTGACCGCTTTAAGCTCATTACGGACGGTGGGGTTTGATACCTAAAAGATAACTATTGCTACATTATTAACAATGTTGAAATTCTTATATTTCTTCTGAATAACCAACTGCCCTATAAAATCCATCTATCTTTTCAATATAAATTAAAATTCTCTCTCCTATATTTCGAGAGAAAAATGACACAACTACAGGATAATCAGATATTGGGCTAGAAACTAATTTAGGTTTGAAATCTTCATTATCTTTAATATTCGTTAATGTTTTACTTAGAAATCTGGCAGCATCGATTTCAGATAAAGCCTTACCTAAAGGTTCTTTGAATTTAATCATGACCTTTTTATATACGGTAATCACTGATTCATTAGATTTGAATTGAAGTTCATCTTCTAAATCAAAGCCCTGTTCAGAAAATTTTTCAATTACCTCCAGCCTTTCTGATTCATAACAGTTCACTGTTATTCTATTTGTATATTCTTTGTTTATTATTTTCATCGTTTCCTTTCATTCTACTAAGTCGCTAACATCATCTATTCCACAACTAATTTTTCCTTAATAGTTTCAACTTCGCTAACTAAGTCGCTTTTAATTAAATTTGCTTTGATTATTTCATTGTCGAGTGTTGAATTTTTTAGGATATCTAAATGAAAACATTCAGTTCCCCCTTTGCTATAAGTCATATATTCCCTCATATCAATGCTAAATTTACCGTACCTTGTTAAAACATAATATTCTGTCAAGGTAGCATTTAAATTATTAGTTTTGATTGTTTTATAGTCAACAACGGTTAATCCATCTTTTCTTAATACATTAGGTTTATACCTATCCCCGATAGTCCCCCCTTTACTCAACCCTATTTTCCAAAAATATTGGCCTAAGACATTCTTAAATTTAATGTAATATAACCATCGTTCAAAGTCCCAAGTGTATGTGTACCTTAACGTTTGCTTTAAATCCCAACTATTATGGGCGCATCGAGGGCAACCACTCTTGGACAGTGTAATAGCATCTATAGTTGTTTCCCACTCAAAACCATCATGTAGACAACGAAGTATCACTCGTGATTTTGCATGTGCTTTACCGTCAACCAACTCAACAAGCTCAAGGTTTTTGATGTTATTTATCTGTTCTATTCGTTCTGCTTCAGAGTATTTGTATACTTTTGAGCATTTAGGGCAACCACGGCCATTTGCCAAGTTATCAATAGTTGGTGTCCATTCATTTCCATCGACAAGACATTTAACTTTTACATTAGAATAACCGTTAATATAATCGCCATCAAAATCAATAAACTGAATGTTTTCTAGTGAATTAATTTTGTTAATCACATCATTTTTAGGTGTCCGCCTTTTCAAGCGAACCTTTTCAGCTCTACATTCCCCACAGCCAGTCATTCCCTTAATTGCTGTATGAATATTTGATACCCAAATGTAATCATGCTTTTTACAAAAAACCTCAACTCTATCCTTTTGGCTTATATACCCATCTGGAAAACTAATAAATTGGCTATTAGGAAGTTCATTGATGGCCTTGGTTACTTCTTTTTCTGATAACTGAAAGTTACCTGCGCACTTCGGACAGCCAGATTTTGAATTAACTAATCTATTTATGGTTGATGTCCATTCATACCCATCCTTAACACATCTAATCAATGCTTTAGTATGGGAGTCTTTATAGTTATCCACTAATTCAATGAAAACAAAGTTATCCTTTGATTTCAGTCGCCTTATTTGTTCATCTTCTGAAAAAACATACCTCCCTGAACAAATTTTACAACCAGATAGGGTTAAGGCATGTTTTACCTTAACATCAAAAATATGTTCTTTATTTTTCAGGCATAACATCTTAACTATTGAATCTAGATTTTTAAACCCCTCAGTGAACTTTAAGAATTTCATACCTTTTAGTTGTTTTAATAGAAATAGCGCCTGCTCTTTTGTTTTTATTCGTTTTACATCTGAACAAGTAGGACATTTAATTGGCTTTAAAATGGCATTATTTGAAGACATATCCCAATTTAAATTGCAGTGAGAACAATTAAGTTCCACTCTTGAGTGTGAGTTTAAATAACCATCAGGGAAAGACACAAAAGCAACATTACCATTCTTTTCTATTGCACAAATAACATCATTTTCCTTTACACGAACAGAACCAGAACATTTGTGACAACCTCTTCCTTTATCAATAAGTCCTGTCACTGATACTTCCCATTCGTAACCATCTTTAAGGCATCTAACTAATGCTTTAGACTTTCCAGACTTATATCCATCAGGAAATGAGATGAATTGTAAGTTGGGCAGACTATTTATTTGGTCAATTCTTTCTTGTTTGGAGTGTTTGTAAACACCAGAACATTTAGAACACCCTGTTCCTCTTAATAGATTGGCTAACGTTGCCACCCAACTGAATTGGTGAATGTGACAAAAGACATTGACTCGTGTTGTATTTCCTTTATATTCGCCCTCAAATGACTTGAACTCGATTCCTTCTAACTGATCA
>NZ_JACGVV010000133.1:0-321 GCF_014077405.1 Colwellia sp. BRX10-9
TCAGTATCTCGTCTTTGTAGAGCAAGTACAGATCCTGAAACGAGTTCAGGATGACGGAAAGTGGTTTGTTGATGATTCGCATTGTCTCACTCCCGTGTCGTCATGCTGAATTTATTTCAGTATCTGGTCTTTGTAGAACAAGTACAGATCCTGAAACAAGTTCAGGATGACGGAAAGTGGTTTGTTCACGATTCGCATTATCTAACTCCCATGCCGTCATGCTGAATTTATTTCAGTATCTGGTCTTTGTAGAGCAAGCACAGATCCTGAAACAAGTTCAGGATGACGGAGAGTGGTTTGTTGATGATTCGTATTATCTCA
>NZ_JACGVV010000147.1:0-267 GCF_014077405.1 Colwellia sp. BRX10-9
TATTCCACTTATCAAATATAGTAAACTAATCGATTGATAAATGGATTGGTCCAACTATAAGCCATTCAAGCAGGACAAATAACAGCTGGCTATTTGCTCCTTCGTCGCTTATTTTAGCCAACTATTATTTGCTTCTTAATGGGGCGTTATGTTGCAAAAGGAGATGCAGTTCATGAATCAGATTAAGAGTAACTTTCAAATATTAGCCGCTACAGCTTCAACGCTTTATTTTGGCTTGTTTGCGTATGGATCTTTTATCTTCATTAA
>NZ_JACGVV010000137.1:0-309 GCF_014077405.1 Colwellia sp. BRX10-9
ATTATCTAACTCCCATGCCGTCATGCTGAATTTATTTCAGTATCTGGTCTTTGTAGAGCAAGCACAGATCCTGAAACAAGTTCAGGATGACGGAGAGTGGTTTGTTGATGATTCGTATTATCTCACTCCCATGCCGTCATGCTGAATTTATTTCAGTATCTGGTCTTTGTAGAGCAAGCACAGATCCTGAAACAAGTTCAGGATGACGGAGAGTGGTTTGTTGATGAATCGTATTGTTTCACTCCCATGTCGTCATGCTGAATTTATTTCAGTATCTGGTCTTTGCAGAACAAGGACAGATCCTGAAAC
>NZ_JACGVV010000167.1:0-209 GCF_014077405.1 Colwellia sp. BRX10-9
TTAGTTGATGATGATTCTCAACACCACAGTTTATATGTCGGCCGTTAGCTCAGTTGGTAGAGCAGTTGGCTTTTAACCAATTTGTCGAAGGTTCAAATCCTTCACGGCCGACCACTTCTTAAATAATTAATTTCCAAATTTATAAGTCAGATAGTAAACAACAAAAAGCCGAGGCTTTTAACCGTTAAGCCGATTAGCTCGAAGGTTCA
>NZ_JACGVV010000124.1:0-365 GCF_014077405.1 Colwellia sp. BRX10-9
GGGCGTTAGGTGTTCAGGGAATCTCTCAACTATGGATGTTGATCAAAAGATAAATGTTTTTCATTCCTTAGATTCTAAATCGACTTGTATCGCTATGATCAAGTCTTGTACTTTTGGAATCGCAATTTTAACTTTAATAAGCTTGATCGTTGGACTATTTTTTCAAGAGTTGAATATTGAAACATCTATTGGTTTTATAATTGATTTCAGCTTGTACGCGTTCCTGCTCTTTGCAGTTTTTAGGTGGCATTCTCGTATTGCTGCATCATGTTTACTTTTATTATCAACTTATAGTGTATATCTAACATTTATGGTGCTTGCAGGAGTCGAAATTGGTGGATCTAATCTATTAATATCTCTTGCAA
>NZ_JACGVV010000146.1:0-272 GCF_014077405.1 Colwellia sp. BRX10-9
TGATTTTACATAGTCGGTTCTTAATTCTCTAACGAGAGGCAAGGAAAGACGTAAAACAGTTTAATAATGATGTCACACAGATTAAGTATTAATTATTAATTTAATTAGTACGTTTTATGTAGTTATCACTTCTCTTTTAAGAGTTGTTGGTAACACGACAGAATTCATTGAGCAGATGTCTTGGTTTCGGCTAAGCATCACAAACGATTTTTTAATTGAAGAGTTTGATCATGGCTCAGATTGAACGCTGGCGGCAGGCTTAACACATGCAA
>NZ_JACGVV010000136.1:0-312 GCF_014077405.1 Colwellia sp. BRX10-9
TAAATGAGTGAATTTCAGGCAAGCTTTACTTCTCCCCCAAGGTAGCTGTATTTTTCTTGCTGTTTTTGAATGTAGCTATGTTTACGCGCTATTCAAACAAGCTTGGGCATTTGCTTTACCGTGTGCGCGCTTTAACCCCACGTGCTCAGTAAATTCACACAAATGCTCTGCGGTGCCCACCGCGCCCGTGAATATACCTTCAAAGTTTGTGGTGAGTTTGAGCCAACTTTCATCGCTGATGTGAAGTCTTGACAGTATATTTGCGGTTTTGTTATCGATAGCGCCTCGTTTGTCTGCTCTTATTACGCGACC
>NZ_JACGVV010000084.1:0-1418 GCF_014077405.1 Colwellia sp. BRX10-9
TAATGCCGTTCACTTAAGGTGAACGGCATTTTTACTTTTAACAGGGTACCTATTCTTTGAACATTTCAACATTCTCGGATATTGCCGTTCTCGCCTACCGGGTAAAACGAATTGCTTAGCCGATTTTGTAATATTCATTGTGTATTTGGGAATGTTACCTGGCGTGCAGAATGATAACTGGGTTAATTCGTGAATAATATGCATTGAAGCGCCATTAAAACTCAGTTGATTGGGGTGGACACCGTCTAGCGATTTAGCCATTAATACCATTTGATAACGGATTAAATTATAAGCCAATAATATCCCCCAAAGCTCTTGCTTAATAAGCTCTGGTTGATTACTTCGTAATGTGAATCGATTGTCCAATAGCGACTGTTTCATTTCCCTAAATCCTAACTCAATTTCCCATCGGTGGGCATATAAATCAACAATGTCAGCGGGTGGAAAGCGCATAGGATCTATCATTGAAGTGAGTATTTGAAGGTCTTTTCCTTTCACTTTTTTGGTTATGAGCCGTGCTTGCATCGTTTTAGGTAATTCTGGAAACTTTTTTCGTGACTGAGGCGTTGTGGTTAATTGGATTAATTTATCTTGTCTTCCAAAACTATTGATAACTTCATATTGTGTATTTTTTTTGAGTGGCATTAACCAATGCCTTGTGTTGCCCGTACTTTGCCAGCGATGTAACAAGCCTAATGAATAAAATCCACGGTCGAACAGCGTTAAACTATTATCAGGTGTTTTATCAATTAACCCTAACGCAAGATTCATCTCGTTAACTTCAACACTATCAAAGACACTGTTAGTCAATAAATGGCTCGTTAACTCCATCTGACACACCATACGTACTTGAGGGTAACTGGCTTTGCCATGTTGCGTCCCTGTTTTGGCAAACTCTTCATTATTTTCATCGGTATCGGGCACTCGCCACACAACACCATCGACACCTAAAAGGTTTAAACCACACCACTGACCATGATTAGCATCATGGTTCCATTGTTGTTGCGTTTGTTGAAAGACAGTTTCTATAACTTTGCTACCGAGTTTTTTTCTCGCTTGCGTGACCGCACTAGATGCAACATAGGGGATACCGCTGGGTAAAATAATATCCAACTGATTAAGCATTTGACGCATTGGAAACTTGCGAAATAATGCCATGCCAATGACAGCCCACACCATATTTTCCATAGGCAGCTTACGCTTTCGAATGGTAGATATTCCGTGTTCTTTTAGTCCCGCACTAATAATTTCTGGAGACAAAATTTCTGCTAAGTTTTGGAACTCGGTGACGTTATTTGAATTAACTAAAGAAAGCGCGGTAGAAAGTTGCATAAAAAAAATCCAGTGATATCAATCACTGGATTTTGATCTCATTAGCAAATTAATCAAGCTATAAATTGCTTAACTGATCGGCATTA
>NZ_JACGVV010000088.1:0-1166 GCF_014077405.1 Colwellia sp. BRX10-9
ACTTTAACAGCTGCTATCTCTGCAGTATTAACTAAAGTACACGGTGGTGAAGTTAAAGATTTCGCACAAATCGATAATGCTCCTGAAGAGCGTGAGCGTGGTATTACAATCAATACTTCTCACATCGAGTACGATACAGAAGTTCGTCACTACGCACACGTAGATTGTCCTGGTCACGCCGATTACATCAAAAACATGATCACCGGTGCTGCACAAATGGATGGCGCTATCTTAGTAGTTGCTGCTACAGATGGTCCTATGCCACAAACACGTGAGCACATCTTGTTATCACGTCAGGTTGGTGTTCCATATATCATCGTATTCATGAACAAATGTGATGTTGTAGATGACGAAGAATTACTAGAATTAGTAGAAATGGAAATTCGTGAACTTCTTTCTGAATATGACTTCCCAGGTGATGATTTACCGGTAATTCAAGGTTCAGCTCTAGGCGCTCTTCAAGGCGACGAAAAGTGGGAAGCAAAAATCATCGAACTTGCTGATCAATTAGATAACTACATTCCAGAGCCAGAGCGTGCAATCGACGGAGCATTCATCATGCCTATCGAAGATGTATTCTCAATTGCTGGTCGTGGTACTGTTGTTACTGGTCGTGTTGAACGCGGTATCATCAAAATTGGTGAAGAAGTAGAAGTTGTTGGTATCCGTGATACTCAAAAATCTACTTGTACTGGTGTTGAAATGTTCCGTAAGCTTCTAGACGAAGGTCGTGCTGGCGAGAACTGTGGTGTACTTTTACGTGGTCTTAAGCGTGAAGATGTTGAACGTGGTCAAGTATTATGTAAGCCTGGTTCAATTTCACCTCATACAAAATTCGAATCAGAAGTATACGTGTTAAGTAAAGATGAAGGTGGTCGTCATACACCATTCTTTAAAGGATACCGTCCACAGTTTTACTTCCGTACAACAGATATCACAGGTGCTGTAGAGCTTCCTGAAGGTGTTGAAATGGTAATGCCTGGCGACAACTTGAAATTTGTTGTAGAGCTAATCAACCCAGTAGCGATGGATGAAGGTTTACGCTTCGCTATCCGTGAAGGTGGTCGTACTGTTGGTGCTGGTGTTGTATCTAAAATCATCGCATAATTGCAGATTTTAGTTCTCACGAGAACTTAAAGAAAAGACGCTTAGGCGTCTTTTTTTAT
>NZ_JACGVV010000106.1:0-472 GCF_014077405.1 Colwellia sp. BRX10-9
TAACGCCCCACTAAGAGGCAAATAATAGTTGGTTATAATAGAGAGCGAAGCGAACAAAACCAACTGTTATTTGTCCTGCTTGAGTGGCTTGTTATGTTGCAGCTTGCCCGCTACCTTCGAGTACAGGGCTATAAATACCCCAAATAGCAAACACTACTAATAATATTGACAAAACACCAAGCCAAATAAGCACCGACATAGATTTACTACTTTTACATTTACTCACTTTAAACAAGATAAAAGCAGAGATTAAACCTAAAATACCCCAGTAACGATAAGTGCCAATTAATAAAGATGTTTGAAATGGTAGCTCCGATTCAAACGAATCAAATACATTTTCAAATTCTTTAATGAAGATAAAAGATCCATACGCAAACAAGCCAAAATAAAGCGTTGAAGCTGTAGCGGCTAATATTTGAAAGTTACTCTTAATCTGATTCATGAACTGCATCTCCTTTTGCAACATAACGCC
>NZ_JACGVV010000095.1:0-725 GCF_014077405.1 Colwellia sp. BRX10-9
TCGCTTTAATTGCTGATGCTCGCAGTAATCACTCAGCACACCTTCGTGGCCGATAGCACCATGAAATTGTGTTCTAAATTCGGTGGTGATGATTAACCAGTTGTCCGCAGAGATATTCAATCGCTTGAGTATCTCTGGTTGTTTTTGTTCGATAAAACCCCGTTTATCTCCGCTAATACAACGGCCAGTTAACGTAATTAATTGAAGATAGTCGGCGAGTTCAAAAGGTAGGCCCTTTGGCATATTTTTCCTGGGGTTACCAATAAAGGGAAGCAGGGTCTTGGGCTGCCGGCCCTTTTTTGCCTCTTTACAACGACGTTTTATGCTCGTGTGGGCTGAGCTCTCTGGTGTCTTTGCGATATTGGCTCGAATAGGGTTTAAATCAACATAGGCCATACAAGACGCTAACGCTGCTTCATCTAATAACGCTTGGGATTTAAAGCGTCCTTCCCAAAATCTACCGGTGCAGTTATCTTCTTGGTTAGCCGCTCTTGCAATACTTTCATTGATATACCCCATAAACCAACTGATTTTCATCAGGCGCTTTCGATAGACCTCTGCGGTTGCATTAACCTCATCAAGTAAGGGTTGAGCTAAGCCGTCACCGTTGCAATATTGTTTGGTCAGTAACGTGCCTTTGTGTATGCGGTGCCAACGCACAAGTACGTCAGTCATTGTCCACTGCTTCGCTTTTTCTTCATCAATAAATAACACCACATGATAGT
>NZ_JACGVV010000139.1:0-302 GCF_014077405.1 Colwellia sp. BRX10-9
GCATGTGTTAAGCCTGCCGCCAGCGTTCAATCTGAGCCATGATCAAACTCTTCAATTAAAAAATCGTTTGTGATGCTTAGCCGAAACCAAGACATCTGCTCAATGAATTCTGTCGTGTTACCAGCAACTCTTAAAAGAGAAGTAGTAACTACATAAAACGTACTAATCAAATTAATGATTAATACTTAATCTGTGTGACATCATTATTAAACTGTTTTACGTCTTTCCTTGCCTCTCGTTAGAGAATTAAGAACCGACTATGTAAAATCAATGTAATGTGAGTGTCCACACAAATTGCATGA
>NZ_JACGVV010000104.1:0-510 GCF_014077405.1 Colwellia sp. BRX10-9
TGTGCAAATCACAGCGCGACACCGTTCATTGCTTTATAAATATCTTATTTATATCAGCTTTCCAGATTGTTAAAGAACTCATTCTTAACGCGCATTCGGTTAAAAACGTGGTTTAAAAAACCAAATTAATATTCACTCACCAGATACTGAAACACGTTCAGCATGACGAAAGTAAACCTTAATTTGGTCTTTTCTTTAATGAAGAAGATTAATCAATTCAGTGTATGAATTGGTAGGTCTGGGCAGACTTGAACTGCCGACCTCACCCTTATCAGGGGTGCGCTCTAACCAGCTGAGCTACAGACCTATCTTATTAGCAAGCCCAAGGGCTTTCTTCTTCTAATTTGTTATCATGTAATTTGTGTAGACACTCGTGAAACTCAAGAGTTTCCATTAAACTGTTTTTACTTCAAGATAAGGAGGTGATCCAACCCCAGGTTCCCCTAGGGTTACCTTGTTACGACTTCACCCCAGTCATGAAACACAAAGTGGTGACCGTCCTCCCGAAGG
>NZ_JACGVV010000131.1:0-329 GCF_014077405.1 Colwellia sp. BRX10-9
ACAGATCCTGAAACAAGTTCAGGATGACGGAAAGTGGTTTGTTCACGATTCGCATTGTCTCACTCCCATGCCGTCATGCTGAATTTATTTCAGTATCTGGTTTTGTTGAGCAAGAACAGATCCTGAAACAAGTTCAGGATGACGGAAAGTGGTTTGTTTATTATTCGCATTGTCTCACTCCCATGTCGTCATGCTGAATTTATTTCAGTATCTCGTCTTTGTAGAGCAAGTACAGATCCTGAAACGAGTTCAGGATGACGGAAAGTGGTTTGTTGATGATTCGCATTGTCTCACTCCCGTGTCGTCATGCTGAATTTATTTCAGTATCT
>NZ_JACGVV010000109.1:0-429 GCF_014077405.1 Colwellia sp. BRX10-9
TGCCCGCATATACCAACTGATATCGATTAAGCGCTGTTTATAGACTTGTGCTGTTTCTTCAACCATTTCCATTTCGAATGGGGTTAATGTAGTTAATGATTGCTCTTGTTGAAATTGACGGGTCAACAGGGTGCCTTTAAACAACTTATGCCAACGGGACAGTACCTCGAGCGTCGTCCAGTTGTTAACTTGTTCACTATTAACATGAAGGACTAAATGTAAGTGATTATTCATGACAGCGTGAGCACAAATATCAATAGCAAACACCTGAGATAATGTAAAAATGCGCTGTTCAATCCAATGACGCCTGTGCTCATAACTGACACCGGTTTCTTTATCAACACCACATAAAAAGGCTTTGCGAACGGTTTGACTGCAAATATGATAATACGGCGTATCAGATAAACTAATTTGTTGTGAACGAGGCTT
>NZ_JACGVV010000127.1:0-354 GCF_014077405.1 Colwellia sp. BRX10-9
TTATAAATATCTTATTTATATCAGCTTTCCAGATTGTTAAAGAACTCATTCTTAACGCGCATTCGGTTAAAAACGTGGTTTAAAAAACCAAACTTAACATGTTCATCAGAACAGTTTAAGTTTGGCCTCTTTCTTTAATGAAGAATCATAATGGTATCCTATATTATACAAGGCAGTTTGTAGCGTCGTGTAGTTTACTACACAAGCTGCGAACTAACGCGGTAGAATTTAAGATGGTGGAGCTATGCAGGATCGAACTGCAGACCTCCTGCGTGCAAGGCAGGCGCTCTCCCAGCTGAGCTATAGCCCCATCGGGATTCTTCTAATTTGTTATCATGTAATTTGTGTAGACAC
>NZ_JACGVV010000129.1:0-333 GCF_014077405.1 Colwellia sp. BRX10-9
GTAAAGTAGTTAACTTAACGTTTTATAGATAAGGTTTGAATCTTCGAAAAGAAACTTCAAATTAAATTAAATAAAACGTTGACATCAAAACTGAGAAGCGTATCATGCGCATCTCGCTTCAGGCAAGGCCTGCAGCAACGGAGCAACGCTCCAAAGGTATAAACGAATGGGTTTTATATCTAACTCTTTACGTTAAGTAAATGAGTTTTTCTTTAACAATTAGTTATCATGCAATTTGTGTGGACACTCACATTACATTGATTTTACATAGTCGGTTCTTAATTCTCTAACGAGAGGCAAGGAAAGACGTAAAACAGTTTAATAATGATGTCA
>NZ_JACGVV010000069.1:0-3820 GCF_014077405.1 Colwellia sp. BRX10-9
CGCAGAACAAGCGACGGCTGATGCAAAAGCTAAGCGCTTAAAAGAAGAAATAGCAGCCAAAAAAGCCGATGATTTACTCAAGAAAAAAGCAGCAGAGCGTAAACGTAAAGAGCAAGAAGCTCAAGAACGTGCTCGACAGCAAGAAATGTTAGAGCAACAAATGGCAGAAGAAATGGCGGTTAGACAACAAGCCCGATATCAGCAAACAATGAGTGAGGTTGGTCGCTTTACCGCCCTTATAAGGCAAACAATTCAAGGAAACTTGATCACCGACCGCAGCACTATGGAAGGTAAGTCTTGTAAATTAACCATAAGTCTTGCACCATCAGGTTTTGTAACCAACGTTGTTATTGGCAAAGGGGACCAAGTAGTTTGTAGCGCTTCAAAGACGGCTATTTATAAAGCAGGGACATTACCTGTGTCTAAAGACCCCGAAGTATTTAAAGAAATGCGTACGATTAGCCTAACAGTGGTGCCTGAATTTTAATGGTTCAGTTTATATTCAATGAAAAATAACCCATGACTGAGAAAATAGTAAAATATATGAATAAATTTAAAGTAGCCTTCATTTTCTTTATCGTACTGATTTCAAATAGTGCATTTGCAACGCTTGAGATTGTCATTACCGAGGGTATTGATAGCGCTAGACCTATCGCTGTTGTACCTTTTAAATGGACAGGGCTAGAGCCACTCCCAGAAAATATATCGTCTATTATTGGTGAAGACTTATTGCGCAGCGGTAAATTTAACCCGATAAAAAATAATCGTTTTCCACAAACACCCTTTTCTGATCAAGACATTGATTATTCAGCTTGGGCAAATGAGGGCGTTGAAGCGGTTGTTGTTGGAGAAATTAATCAAATAGGTATTAGTCGTTACAAAATAAGCTACCAGCTGGTTGATGTTATTCGCGGGCAGATCACCGGTGGACAATCGCAAATGCTAAGCAATGGAGAATTGGTTCAAACTTCTGATCATATTTATGCTGAGGGTGCTTTTGAGATTAATGCTGACCAATTTCGTCGTTATGGACATCACATCAGTAATGTTATTTATGAAAAGTTAACCGGCAGTAGAGGTGCATTTTTAACCAAAATTGCTTATGTGATAGTGCGAGACCAAGGTGAATTTCCTTTTCAGTTAGTGATGGCTGATTATGACGGTGTTAATGAGCACGTTTTGTTGAGTTCTAAAGAGCCGTTAATGTCACCTTCATGGCATCCAAGTGGCAATCAGTTAGCGTACTCGACATTTGAGAATAACCAACAAAAAATATATATTATAGATATCTATACCGGAAAGCGTACTATGATAAGCGATCACCCTGGTATAAATAGTGCCCCACGTTGGTCACCCGACGGTAATCAACTTGCGATGATGTTATCTAAAGATGGCAATTCAGAGCTCTATGTTATGGAAGTAGCAACAAGAAAACTACGTCGTATCACCCGTCATCGAGCGATAGATGCAGAGCCAAGTTGGAGCCCTGATGGAAAATCATTAGTATTTAGTTCAGAACGGGGTGGTAAACCTCAGCTTTATCGCGTAAATTTAGTCGATGGTCGTGTTAAACGACTCACCTTTGATGGTGAAATGAACCTTGGTGGTTCAATTACACCTGACGGTCGCCAACTAATTATGGTGAACAGAACACGAGGGAATTATCATTTAGCTAAACAAGAGTTGGCGTCAGGAATTTTTCAAGTTCTGACTAAAACACGTTTAGACGAGTCGCCGAGCATAGCTCCAAATGGTGGCATGATAATCTACAGTACTTTACACAATAATAGGCAAGTGCTTAGTTTAGTATCTGTAGATGGAAGATTTAAAGCGCGCTTACCCGCGGCTGATGGTGAAGTAAAAGCACCTGCTTGGTCACCATTTTTATAAAAAATTAAACATTAATTTAAAACATAACTTTAGAAAAATAAGGACAATTATAATGCGTTTGAATAAAACTGTGAAAGCTCTTGCGATTGCTTTGCCAATTTTGGCTTTATCTGCTTGTAGTTCAAATTCAGAAACTGATGAACAAAGCAATGTAGCGACTAATGCTCAAGAGTCTTCAGTAATTGAAAATAATACTGCTGATGTTCAAGTAAGTGCCGTACAACGTGCCGCTGAAATTGAAGAGCAACAACGTCAAGCATTAGAAAAACTTCGTGCTGAGCACATCGTTTATTTTGATTTTGACACCTCTACAGTTAGCACTGAATTTTCTGCTATTTTAGATGCACATGCTAAATTTTTAAACAAAAGCTCAAGCATGAAAGTTTTAGTTGAAGGTCATGCCGATGAACGTGGTACGCCTGAATACAACATTGCTTTAGGCGAACGTCGTGCCAAAGCGGTAGTAACTTATTTAGAAAATATGGGTGTTTCATCTGCACAGCTAAGTGTTGTTAGCTACGGTGAAGAAAAGCCAATGATTAAAGACCGTAGTGAAAACGCATTTGCTAAAAATCGTCGTGCGGTATTAGTTTACTAATCAAGGATAGAAATGAAACTGAATAAATTTTTATTCGGGATGTCCTTTGCTGTTACTACCCTTGCGGTAGTGGCAGCAGAATCTGCTCCCGTTATAGATATAACCAAGACGGGTGCAATTAAAAGTAGCCCATCGCAATACACCTCTTCGGTACCAGAAACAATGGCTGAGAAGTTGGTTAATCTTGAACGTAAACTTGATGCTCGTAATCGTGCCCAAGTCAAGGTGCAGCGACAGCTTGATGAACTTCAAAATGAAGTGAATGAATTACGTGGTGTTACTGAATTACATACTCATCAGCTTAGTCAAGTTTTGAATCGACAGCGTGAGTTATATCAAGAGCTTGACCGTAGGGTAACAGAAGCATTAAAACCTGAAAATAACGTTCCTGCGGCGATTATAGCCCCAGCAAAAGCCTCTTCAGACGCTTCAATAAATTATTCAACGAATTTAACTGAAAACCAAGCATATGACAGCGCGGTAAATTTAGTTTTAAAAGACAAACAATACGATAAAGCGATCCCTGAATTTCAAGCGTTTAATCGAAAGTTCCCAAATTCTAGTTATGCACCCAACGCACATTATTGGTTAGGACAGCTATTATTTAATAAAACTGAATACACCAAAGCAAAAAATGAATTTAATTTAGTGGTTGAACAATACCTCGACTCAAACAAGCGAAGCGATGCAATGTTGAAGTTGGCGATGGTTGAACAAAAGCTAAATAATAATGCATCAGCAAAAATTTGGTATCAGAAAGTCCTCGCACAATACCCAGATTCAAGTGCGGCTCAACTAGCAAAACCTAGGTTAGAAAATTTATAACCAATAAAAGCGACGATAACTTACACTAACTGCCTTCTTTTTATGCAAGTAGTCAATTAATAAGAAATAAGTTGAATTTAAGGTTGCACTAAAAAAAATTATGAGTATTATATGCGTCGCGTTGAGGCACTAGTGCAACGCAGTGTGAATTAGCACTTATGTCGGCCGTTAGCTCAGTTGGTAGAGCAGTTGGCTTTTAACCAATTTGTCGAAGGTTCAAATCCTTCACGGCCGACCACTTCTTTATAATGTTTATTTCTTATAAAGAAAAAGAAGCACCTTGTAAGATTCGAAATTCATTTCGAAAAAAAGAAAATATGGCGGCCGTTAGCTCAGTTGGTAGAGCAGTTGGCTTTTAACCAATTTGTCGAAGGTTCAAATCCTTCACGGCCGACCAACTTCTTTCTTAACAAGTACAATGCAAAATTAGCATGTTAGTGATTTTTGCATTAGTTGATGATGATTCTCAACACCACAGTTTATATGTCGGCCGTTAGCTCAGTTGGT
>NZ_JACGVV010000087.1:0-1220 GCF_014077405.1 Colwellia sp. BRX10-9
AACAGCTTGTATGGATAATAAATCCATTAATTAATAACAATTTAAACCAAGTTCGGTAAAGTGAGACCCAAGCTTTGGCTGCAACCAAAGTCTTCTTATACGATAGTTCGACTAACAGCTGGCTCCTCTGTTGAGAGACCGTTAATAAGTGAGAACGTCGTATAGGACTCCAAGCATTAAACTCGAATAGTCAACTGGGCCTCGAGCCCGAATAGCAAGGCGGAGTCAGCTTATTATGAATTGCATAAATAATCAAAAAGAAATCACAGTTGGTGTTGATACAGGTAAGCTTCAACTCGACATTCATATTAGACCATTAGATATTTATTTTACGGTTACTAATGATGAGAAAGGCATTAAAAAAGCCATTAAAAAAATAAAACCACACAAGCCAACACGCATTGTGATTGAAGCTACAGGTAGACTTGAACACCCGTTTATCATTGCCTGTTCTCAAGCGGATTTACCTTTTACCGTAGCAAACCCTGCGCATATAAAAAAGTTTGCTGGTGCTATTGGACGTAAGGCTAAAACAGATAAATTAGACGCCCAGTTAATTGCACATTATGGTGAAGCAATTAAGCCACCGTTGTCGAAATTAAAGCCTGAAAACATTCAGTTAATGAGTAATTTATTGTCTCGAAGAAGACAACTTATGACCATGCAAACCATGGAGAAAAATCGACTTCAGATTATGCCAAAAGAAATAACAAACATTATCAAACCTATCTTAATCGCCATTAAAAATCAGATAGAAAAAGTCGATAATAAACTCAATAAGCTCATTGAAAAGTGCAGTGAATATAAAGCTAAAAACACTATTATTCAGAGCATGCCTGGAATCGGCCCTGTGGTTGCTTTTAACCTACTGAGCGACATGCCAGAACTGGGTTATTTAACCAATAAAGAAGCAGCTTCGTTAATCGGCGTAGCGCCATTTAATAAAGAGAGTGGGAGTTACGAGGGTCAACGAAATATACGTGGTGGTCGTCATAAAATTAGAACCGTGATGTACATGGCAATGATGTCTGCAATGCAATGCAACCCTGTTTTTAAAACAACATATCAACGATTAGTAGCAGCCGGAAAGCCGAAAAAAACAGCGATAATCGCCTGCGTTCGTAAGATGATTATTATTCTTAATTCTATGGTGAGGGATGGTGTCATGTGGGACCCTGAAAGGAATCAGAATTAATAATTGACACCATAGTCACTTATTA
>NZ_JACGVV010000155.1:0-251 GCF_014077405.1 Colwellia sp. BRX10-9
ACCAACTGAGCTAACGGCCGACATATAAACTGTGGTGTTGAGAATCATCATCAACTAATGCAAAAATCACTAACATGCTAATTTTGCATTGTACTTGTTAAGAAAGAAGTTGGTCGGCCGTGAAGAATTTGAACCTTCGAGCTAATCGGCTTAACGGTTAAAAGCCTCGGCTTTTTGTTGTTTACTATCTGACTTATAAATTTGGAAATTAATTATTTAAGAAGTGGTCGGCCGTGAAGGATTTGAACCTT
>NZ_JACGVV010000070.1:0-3430 GCF_014077405.1 Colwellia sp. BRX10-9
CTTGTTTGAATAGCGCGTAAACATAGCTACATTCAAAAACAGCAAGAAAAATACAGCTACCTTGGGGGAGAAGTAAAGCTTGCCTGAAATTCACTCATTTAGTCAATATCTATAAAAATCGATATACAAAGGCTTACAAGATGAAGTACATGCATTGTTAATGACCAATGGATAGCATTGTTTCAGAGCATTATTACTGCGGAGAATTATCATGGGTGGCATGGTAATAATCATTCAGGATAACGCACGGCTAAGACATCACATTTTGCCCCATGTAAAATAGCATTACAGGTAGATCCTAGTAGTAATTGCAAGCCATGTACACCATGACTTCCGGTGATAATTAAATCAACGTTTTCTTTCTCTGCAAAAGCAAAGACTTCGCCACTAATATGTCCTATTGGTATATGCAAATCTTGCTCTAGAATATTGAACCTTTTAGCCAAAGGCTGAAGTATCTCTTTGGCACGCTCTGCTAGTGCTCTAGTAGTTCCTATACTATCTATGGGGTCCAAACCCTGCATAGTACCGTATACACCAGCATAGTAAGCGTTTGGTATAAGCTCAACTACATGAATAACACTCAGTTTTGCCTGAGTGAGTTCTTGTAGTTGCGTGACTTTATCTTCGATATAACTCTTCGTCTCATTAAGTTCTGCGGCAAATAAAATATGCTTATACATTAATTTCTCCTTTATTTTAAATAATAATATTTTGCTTATAGCTTGCTTGCGTAACATCAACTTGATATTGATGTTTTAATTTTTGCGCAAGTATATCCATGGCTTCTACTTCCCCATGTACGAGAACTACAGGTGGTTTGTTTTCGAAGCCTTGATACCACTCAAGTAAGCCTTGTTGGTCAGCATGTGCAGAGAATCCGCCAACGGTGTGAATATTTGCTTTAACTTGTACCTTTT
Organism: Colwellia sp. BRX10-9; assembly: GCF_014077405.1. NCBI lineage: Bacteria > Pseudomonadati > Pseudomonadota > Gammaproteobacteria > Alteromonadales > Colwelliaceae > Colwellia > Colwellia sp. BRX10-9. The sequence goes on from NZ_JACGVV010000070.1 coordinate 921, forward strand.
CTCCCCACAACTTTATGTGTTCACAGCCATCAACAAGCGATCGACCTAATGTTCCTCTAGCTTGAAAGCCAACAATAAGCACATGAGCATTCTCACGCCAAATATTATGTTTGAAATGGTGTTTAATTCGCCCCCCTGTACACATGCCGCTACCCGCTATAATAATGGCGCCTGAAGATATTTGATTTATTTTCATCGAATATTCAGTTGTTTCTGACATATGCAAGTTAGGTAAATTAAATATCCCATTATCTTGTAGTTGGACATCAATTGCTTCCTTATCGTAAACTTCGCGGTGCTTGGCATAAACATTAGTAGCTTTTATTCCCATAGGACTATCGAGAAAAATTTGCCAATCGCCTAATTGCCACTCCTCAAAATGTTGCTTAAATTCATAAAGTAACTCTTGTGTTCTGCCAACGGTAAAAGCAGGAATTAATATGTTTCCTTTACTACTTTTAGCATTAGCAATAATATTACCCATTTCTTGCCAAGTATCCTGCCAACTACGATGTAATCTGTCACCATATGTACTTTCCATAATAACCAAGTCAGCATGTTTAATCGTGAACGGATCACGTAAAATAGGGGCGTTTTTATGGCCTAAATCGCCACTAAAGACAATCTTTTTACTAACGCCGTTTTCAGTGAGTGCTAATTCAACAATAGCCGAACCAATAATATGACCCGCATCTCTAAGGGTTAGTTTAACGCCTTGGCATACTTCTAACTCGGCATCATAGGTAAGTCCTTTAAAATACTGACAGGTTGTCTCCGCTTCTGCTCTCGTATAAAGGGGGTCTACTAATGCTAAACCTTTACGCTCACGTTTTTTATTTTCCCAGCGGGCTTCCTTTTCGTGAATATAGCCTGAGTCTAGGAGCATAATTTTACATAAATCTACCGTGGTATTATGAGTATAGATACAACCATGAAAACCTTCTTTTATGAGCATGGGTAATCGACCTGTGTGGTCAAGGTGTGCGTGACTGACGATCACCGCATCTAGCTCACTAACATCAAAAGGGAAGGGGTCGTGATTGTGTTTTTCATGCTCATGAGAGCCCTGAAACATCCCACATTCAATAAGTATATTTTTGTTGTTTACTTGCACCAAATAGCAAGAACCCGTGACTTCACGAGTGGCACCGAAAAATTTAATATTCATTTTAGCTCCCATAAGGATTAGTGTGGGTAATACGGATATCTGGTTTGTTGATAAGGTTTTAATGTGTAATTTGGCTGTAAAAAGGACACCAAATCAATAAGCTCGGTCACGGTCATAACATCGTTAAAGACCTTCATCTTTGATTTTCCTTCAGGTGTTCTTAGCTTAGGCGAATGCGGGTTGGAGAATTTATGAGATGGATTAATTATTGAAGTAACTAATTCAGCGTAAGTTATGATTTTAGTTTTCTCACCCCCAAGGGAAACAGAGATATCTTGTTGTTTTACAATACTTGAGTCCTCAACACCTTTTAGTGTGTGGCACGCTAAACATTGGTACTTTAAGAAAACTGTTTTACCTGTTTCAATATTACCTTTAGGCAGGCTAAATCCTCGTGGGGAATCAACCCCTTTATCACAACTGAATAGCGTTAATGACAAAACGATAAGTAAAGTGAATAGAATGTATTTCATTGTTATTCCTTAATTACTTTTTTAAGTTGAATTAATTAAAGCGCTGATCAAAACCATGAGTAAAGTCACACTAGTATTAGAATTTTTTCTTGCTTATTGATATCTACAAATTGTATAGATAAGCATTTTTCTGGTGATATCAAAGACTCTTCTGGGATAGCAGTACAAGTTAAAAAGCAGATAATTCCAAAAAAATTACACATAGCGCTTTCCACTATTAGGTTGATTTTTAGTCTAGTTGTTCTTATTTGAGGATTCAATTTTTCTTGGGAATACGTTGATATAGATCAATGATGTAGACGTTAATGAAAAACTAACAGCTTATGAATGAAGTAGGTAAATAACTTTGTCTATCCGATAACACTGAATAAATCATTCAGTGCGCAGCGCTTCTATGGGGATTAATTTAGCGGCACTTTTTGCCGGGTGAATGCCAGCTAACAAACCAATAAGGGCAGAAAAGCTTAACGAACCTTTAATACATAAATATTAAGGTCAACTGATAGCGCAGGCTGTGTGAAAACTATTTTGAACTTGCGTAATTTGGAAATATCAACGACAAAAGACTCTGTAGATTTAAATCTGTAGTAAGTTTGGTGTCAAACTACCTTTGAATTTACATAGCGTTGCATAAAAATTGTAAGCTGAGTGTTTTCACACAGCCTGAGCGAACAGTCTACCTAAAGAAAAACCAAAAGCTAACTTCTGCAATACTTATCAAAGTAAGCTTTAATTATTAGATGATGAACGACCGCTGTGGTGGCTAAGCGGACTACTTATTAAAATTAAGATATGTCGTCTTTGTAGTAAAAGTGATCTGAAGAGATCAATCTCAGACATTATGCGTGTAACACATGAAAGCTCGATTT
>NZ_JACGVV010000068.1:0-4039 GCF_014077405.1 Colwellia sp. BRX10-9
ACGAAGATGCCCTACAACGAATCAAAATATTTAGAAGCATTAAACCGAAGAGGATCGCCACTGTTAAAATTTGCAATAAATAGCTAAATTTTACTAGTTGTCCACCTCAGGGCGTGTTGTTATGTGGTTTTTAACTACAGCCTGGTATTTTCTTTATATCAGAAACATAGTTCTCATAAACTTTACACGAGCATTTTACAAACGGGGAATCACTTGATTCAATCATTGAGTCAGGAAATTTTTCTGGTAACTTAGAAACACATTTATTAACTATTTCATCAGTCATAGTTGAGCACTCCTTACTAGTAACCCCCAAGCTATAAAAACCAGAGTCTTGCAAACACATTAAGTTCTTAACACCCAATTCAATGTCTGACCTTTTTGTAAGATCCTCTGAATGAGTATTAAAAGACAATATTGTGAGAATAGATAATACAGGTAAAAAAATGGTAAATTTCATGAGTAATCCTTTAGTCATTTTAAAAAATATAAATGTAGCAGCTAATACACGCGTGAACCACATAACGCCACGTTAAGCGGCAAAAAATTGTTAGCTAAAATTGTGAACGGAGTGAAACAGCCAACTGTTTTTTGTCCGTTTGAACGCCTTGTTAGCCCTGCGCTAAGAATCTCTCATGATATGCAACCGTGCCTTTAGGGTAAGAACCTTTAATTAACGCTGCTTGAAAATATTCTGGTGGAACATCAGGGAGCACTAAGCCATCTATAGGCTCAAAGCCAAATCGACGATAGTAATTAGGATCACCAAGTAATACACAGCCATTAGCATTGAGATTCTTTAATTCGTTAAGAGCTGCATGCATTAGCTTAGAGCCTATTCCCTTATTTTGTTCAGTTGGGACAACGGAAATGGGCCCCAAACCATACCAATCACTTGAACCATTCGAGATAGTAACTGGCGATAAAGCGACATGTCCAACTATTTTAGATGAGTCTTCAGCAACAATTGAAACAGACAACATTCCGGAACATCTCAATGCATCCACAATAAATTGTTCCGTGTGATCTGTATGCGGTGCATCAAGAAATACTGCAATTGTAGTTTTATGAATATCTTGAATATCACTAGTTTTTTCTAGCCGAATATTAATACACACTGAAACATCTCCAAGTAGGGCTAACGCCACGTTAAGCGGCAAAAAATTGTTGGCTAAAATTGTGAACGGAGTGAAACAGCCAACTGTTTTTTGTCCGTTTGAACGTCTTGTTATGTTGATGACATCAACAGGTTAGCCAATTTACTTTCACAGTTAAAGTTAACTACAGTTCCATTACTAAAGCGACCATTATCGATAGTGAAAATATGCCCCATAATTCCCGAAGCTACTTCTTGTGGTAATACTATGTTTTGTTGAAGACAGATAAACCAATCCTTTTTTGAACCTAATAGTTCACCAACTAGTCTGATTAAATACTCTTTGTCTGTAATTGAAATAGTATCCAAAGTAATTAAATCTATGATTTCTGCAACAAGACTATCCAAATACCAACTCCATGACTAATCAACATAACGCCCCATTAAGAGGCAAATAATGGTTGGCTAAAATAAGCGACGAAGGAGCAAATAGCCAACTGTTATTTGTCCTGCTTGAATGGCTTGTTAGAAGATTTTCTGTTCATTTACGACAAGCCAATTTATATCTTTAATAACGAGTTCACTAAATTTTTCGTTCGGATGAGTAGATATATATTCTTGAATTTTTTTGTAATACTCTAAATTTACTTGAGGTTGACCATTGTCTAACTTTCTATGAAATATACTCTGTAAGTTTAATAAATTCCTATGAATCGCTATATTCGATGCCAACATAGATTCGTGAAACTCAAGGCTTTTATCGGGAGTTTGGTTTCTGAGAACATGTAAAGTAACAAAACTTTCCGCAAGAGAGACGTATGTACCGGTTGCAGCAGAATCGCCAAAGCCTTTTTTATACGCATAGCTTCCTACAATGTAAGTTAGCAAAAATGAATAAATAATTATAACGATAAGTTTTTTCATGCGAATCTTCTAACGCCACGTTAAGCGGCAAAAAATTGTTGGCTAAAATTGTGAACGGAGTGAAACAGCCAACTGTTTTTTGTCCGTTTGAACGTCTTGTTATATTTATGGGTAATGCCCTAATTTATGCTGTAAATCTAGAGTGTTATCAATTGATACTCTAAAGCCACAATCAAATGGAGTTACTCCGTTAATTGGGTGACAATCATAATTAATTGTCCATTCGCCATAATCGTAATCATAATAAACACCAGAACGATAATATAGTTGCCTTTCAATATCTTGTGATTGTAAAAACACCTCTGCTGATTTAACCACTTCATGAACAGATAATATTGGGACTTTGAAATCTATAAGATCTGTTTCAACTACTCGATCATAAGTATGTATTAAATCTTTTGCATGTTTCACAATAGGTTTATTATTTTCTGATAATTCATTCGCTGTTTGGCAAAATGACTGAAAACTGACGATACATATTATTAAAGATATAGATTTAATCAAAACTCCCCCCAGAATAAATATAACGCCCAATTAACAGGCAAAAAATGGTTGGCTAAAATAAGTGAACGTAGTGAACAAAAAGCCAACTGTTTTTTGTCCTTGTTGAATTTCTTGTTATGTTTACAGTACACCAAACGTTAATTTGACATTAAAATACTTAAACAAGAAACAATAACGATAATAAAAAACAACAGTAAAGCAGAAAACCGACCGAGCGTGTTACTACTTCTGTTCTTTATAGCCAGAAATAAACCATAAAGAGTTCCTGATAACGCTAAATACACAATTAATAACTTAGCCTGTTTAATAGAGATAAGTTCATAAAACATAGCGCTAGATATAACTAGGAATATCAAGGTGAATATAAAATTAAATGATGTAAAAAACTTTATCAAATGTGCAACCCAATAGAGGTAAACATAACGCCACATTAAGCGGCAAAAAATTGTTGGCTACAATGTTGAACGAAGTGAAAACAGCCAACTGTTTTTTGTCCGTTTGAATGCCTTGTTAGGTAAACATTAATGACGTAGTTAAACCGGTTATAACTTCTGAAGCCCATAAGCTGAAAAAATAAACAAATGATACAATTACTGCATGTTTATTTGAGAGCTCAAATTTAGATTTAGAACGGACAAAGACATAAAATATAGTTACCAGAATAATGGACAATAATATAATTAAATTGATTGTTGCATTTAGTTCTGTAATCCAAAGTAATAAACGTGTAGCAAATAGAACTATAAAAGGAATAGCTAAGAAGAACAAAACATCTTTGAATGTAGCTTTATTTGCAATAAATCTGTTTATTACAAAAAATAATACTATTGAAACTAAAATGACACCGAGCACAAATCTCTCCTTGTTTACCTAACGCCCTGTTAAGGGGCAAATTGTAGTTGGCTAAAATGTGAAGCGGAGCGGAACCAGCCAACTGTAATTTGTCCCGCTTGAACAGCTTGTTATAAGTATTATGCGCCTTGCTTATCTCTGACTTTCTTAAGAACAAACAATACAATTATATATACAAGGAAAATAGCTAAACTTAAAACCCATGTATAAGTTGGTTTAACAAAGCCACTGAAAGTCCATCCTTGAATGAAATAGCTAACGATACTTTCATAATTTTCAGTACCGTTAATTATTACATATGAAATAAGCCAACATATTAAATAAGAAACTGTAATGTAGCTAACTTTATTCAAATCATACTCATAAATTTAAATACTTATAACGCAACGTTAAGCGGCAAAAAATTGTTGGCTAAAATGTGAACGGAGTGAAACAGCCAACTGTTTTTTGTCCGTTTGAACGCCTTGTTAGGTGTTCTTTTTATTAGGTTTATTTAATTTAACAGTTGCTTCCGTACAACGCAAAGACAACCAAAAAATTGCAAGAGATATTAATAGATTAGATCCACCAATTTCGACTCCTGCAAGCACCATAAATGTTAGATATACACTATAAGTTGATAATAAAAGTAAACATGATGCAGCAATACGAGAATGCCACCTA
>NZ_JACGVV010000094.1:0-731 GCF_014077405.1 Colwellia sp. BRX10-9
TTAATGAAGATAAAAGATCCATACGCAAACAAGCCAAAATAAAGCGTTGAAGCTGTAGCGGCTAATATTTGAAAGTTACTCTTAATCTGATTCATGAACTGCATCTCCTTTTGCAACATAACGCCTTACTAAGCGGCGCGAAATTGTTGGCTAAAATGTACGAGGAACGAGTGCTAGCCAACTGTTTAGCGTCCGTTTGAGTAACTTGTTATATGTCTGGCTCAACATACTTTAATGCTTCGCTGTAACCATTCGTCGCTGCAATTGTAAGCCAAAACTTACCTTTTTCAATATCTTGTTTAAGATACTCTCCTTCAAAATAACAATATCCAAGAAAAAACTGAGCTTTGCTATTCCCTTTATTTGCAGCCAAATTTAACCAGTATTCTCCATGTCCAATATTTACTGAGCCACCGAAACCACCAAGACAAACAATGGCGTAGTCGCATTGGCAATCAAGATCTCCTTGTTTAGCCAAACGTTGAAGGTATTCTCGAATTTCTAGATCACTAGATTCCTCCTCAAACACGCTTGAGATTAAACTCTTAACTTTGTTAAATACTGATGACATAGTAATTTCGACATATAACGCCCTATTAAGCGGCGAAAAATTGTTGGCTAAAATTGCGAGGAACGAAGCTAGCCAACTGTTTAGCGTCCGTTTGAATAGCTTGTTATGTGGCAACTATCTACAGCTCAACAAACCATTCTTTTGAGTTTGGATTTGTAAC
>NZ_JACGVV010000065.1:0-5113 GCF_014077405.1 Colwellia sp. BRX10-9
GAATTTAAAATAGATAAAACCGAACCTAAACCCTTAGTAAATAAAAATAGAATAATTAACGAACTTAAAAAACTTAACTCTGCTTGTAAAGTCTTTATCAACCCTATTATGGGTATGACCGCGCAAGGGAAAAAAGAGGTAGGTATTACGGCTAATATTGAGAAGATGAATAATCAAAAAGTTGTTATTCAGACCTCTCACGAAATAGCAGGTGTTATAGCAAATAAAGTGTACCTGTGGCTATATGACCATCATACCGAAATAGATTTCACTGAAGAGCTTGAACTCGGATTTGTTATTATTGATAGTCAAAAATCTTCTGCAAATAAGTTTGAATACTTATTGAAATTTTCAAGTCCATTAACAGATCAGCAAATGCGGGTTTTGTTCGCTCATTACCTAAGACAAAAAAAATTGGCTATTATTGGTCCTACAGAACGATTTATCACCCCTTTGTTTGATTCTGTTACCTCTAAAGGTTACGAGCAACTGTATCTAAATAAAACTCACGACATTCCGTTACTATGTTATAAAAATAATAATGCATGGCATGCGAAAGTTGCGATGAAAACATCGGGTAATGATGAGTTTTGGCGGTTTTTTAGTGATACAGATGAAAATTTTCACTTACCCGTACTACTGGGTAACGAAGATATACAAAAGGCGTTAAATGAGAGGAATACGGTTGATAAATATGCTTTTATATTAAAATCTAAATATAAAGATACCTTCATTTATTCCCTTATTTGGTATGACGATTTTGTTAATAATAGAAGCGTCAAAGCTGTTTTTAATAATTATTTCAAAAATAGCCTTTTGAGAGTAGTCAAAATATCCTCATCGTTTATTAATTCTGTAGAAGATGCTTATGTTCCGTCTGCCTTACCTTGTCATGTTCATCCTAAGATGGCTGTGTTAAATAGGGCTATCCCGAAAGCGGCGCTAGATATGATCAGTAATTGCGATCATATGATCACCTTATCAGATATTACTAGCTTGTATGAAACAATACATCGGCCGGTCAGCGAAGACATCATTGAATTAGAAAATTTATTACCAAAACGTTTTCAACTGAGTCCAGTTGACTCACTTGATGAAACCGAAATTGTAACGGCAGAAAATGATGATTCTAGAGGTGAAGACCGCTTTGTATTATCTTTTAAAATGGCAATTACACGCAGTAATAATGTTGTTACTCATATCCCCGGTATAACTAAAAATATCTCTATACAAGGTTTGTTAGTTAGCCTAGTAAAAGAAACTAAATTTAAAGCCGGTGAAGAAATTGAAATTGAATTAACCGTACCTTTTTCTGAACAAGATAGAACACTACAAAAACAGAAATATATTGTGTTAGGTTATGACAGCCATGGGGCTGTTCGATTATTAATGAATACAATTGAAAGTAAACATTTAACTTGCAGGGCGATAAGAAAGTATATTTATCAACATGTTGATACCCTTGAAGCCTGCGGAAAACGCGGTAGTCGTATTTATGGTCTGCAGAAAGCGATGAGGAATATATATGCACACAATCATTTCTCTATTCCATTCTACTTAAAAGCAACTAAGCACCAACAATATATTAATGCGGCGAGCTTTAGTGGTAACTCTGCACTTAAGCACCTTGTCTATAAAAATGAAAATAGTGAAGAAATTATTCTTAATCTATTGAGCAATCAAAAATTTAGAGATTCTTGCTTATCAATTATTGCGGTACTTGCTTATAAAGAATTACCTGCTCGTGCATTTTATATTCTTGTTTTACCTAAAGATAAAAATGATAAAGAAGAGTATTCCTTTTGGTATCGTGATTTATCAGTATTGAAAAAATCTGCCCAATTGAAAGAATATACCCAGAAAGTATCTAATCACGGTAAACCGGCAATTTTAAAAGTTGAATTGAAAAAAAGTGATAAAGTGCAAAACATGTATTACCGTGACGAAATCAGTTATTTAAAAAGTCTAGATAAAGACTTAGCGGATGATCTGGAAACTCAGTTAGAAAGTACTATCGGCATCGGAGAAGTGACCGATTTAACTGATATTGCTATTAAGATGATTGCTAATGCCACATAAATGACAACAAACCCATTAACTTTTGTCGAATGGCCGACAGAAAAAATATTAATACAACACTTTTGAGTTCACCTAACTGATAAGGTGAACTTACTAATGGTTAATTTTATCGATTGTTTAGACTTGCAGAGCTGGTTCACTCGGGTGTAAGTTTGACGTTATGTCACTTAAAAGGTTATGGTCTCTGCATAGCGAATAACATGCTGTAATATTTAACGAATGTGTCTTTAAATATGGGCACCTAATTAAGCCTCTGAGGTAGAAAAGTGAATATAGAAAAATTAAATATCCCAACTAAATCAATAATAACAGTGGCGATTGCTGTTACCCTATTTTTCAGCTCTGTTTACACCGTCAATGAAGGGCATATCGGCATTGTCAAACGCTTCAGTGAAGCCAAAGAGCAGGTTAACCCTGGTTTACACTTTAAAGTGCCTTTTATTGATAGCGTTGAAGAGATAGAAGTCAGAACACGAAAAAATGAAGAAAAAATGGCATCAAGTACTAAAGAGCAAATGCCAGTAACTGTTATTGTTTCAGTTAACTGGACGGTAGACAAGACAGCTGCGCTTGAACTTTTTCGTCAATACGGTGGTTTAAAGCAATTTGAAAATAGAATTCTTGATCCTCGTTTTAGATCTGCCACTAAAGATGTTATCCCACAGTATGATGCAGAAAAATTAATACAAGATAGAGCAAGTGCCATTCAAGCGATTGAAGCAAGCTTTATCGAAGAAATGAAAGACTTTCCTGTTACTGTTGATAACATTCAAATTGAAAACATTCAATTACCGGCTAAGTACTTAACCTCTATTGAGACTAAGCAAACAGAAAAAAATCTAGCTGATGCGGAGAAACATAAACTCGCACGTCAAAATTTAGAAGCGCAACGTGACGTAAATACGGCAAAAGCAAAAGCAGATGGTATTAAGCTCGTTGCTATAGCAGAAGCTGAATCTATTCGAATTAAAGGCTTAGCTGAAGCTGAAGCGATTACGGCTAAAGCTAAAGCACTGGGTAACAACCCTTTAATTGTTAAGCTAACAGAAGCTCAAAACTGGGATGGTAAGCTTCCAGCAACAATTTTAGGTAGTAGTAATATGCCAATATTAGATATGAGAGCAAAATAAGTCTACTAGCATCATAATATAAGCCGCTTAATTGCGGTTTTTTTATCTTGGAATAATGAAACTTTGATCGTCGAACAAGATGTTAATCATTACCTTAGTTATTCTATCTATGTCATGAGTATATTATATGAGTTAAATGCCATAAAAAGTTTATGTCATGTCACGCTCTATGAACAACAAGCTTCTTGTTAAAATTGTCAGTAAACTGAATGAATATAGTTTATTAACAATTTAAACAGTATGAAAAACCAAAGAAAATTTGCTGTCTCAATTGATCTAGAATTGTAGATAAAGGCGTATTAGAATAATAATTGTTAAATCGGCAAGGTCATTATGGATTCATTAACACAAGCTGTCTTGGGCGGCGCTGTCGGCTATGCGGTATTAGGTAATAAAGTTGGTCCTAAAGCAGCTATTTATGGTGCCGTTTTAGGAACATTGCCGGACTTAGATGTATTCTTACCCTATAGCGGTGATGTTGAAGCTTTTACCTACCATCGAGGATTTAGCCACTCGTTATTAGTACATTTGCTCATTAGCCCTTTAATTGCCTGGTTAATAACCAAATGTCATCAAGCTACAGCCATTTATAAGAAACACTGGTTTTTGTTGGTATTTCTGTGCTTATCTACTCATGGGATTTTGGACAGCTTCACTGTTTACGGTACGCAATTGCTGTGGCCTATTACTGAATATCCCTTTGCGGTCTCTAATTTGTTTATCATTGACCCCATGTATACCTTACCGCTATTGTTTGCGTTTATTGTTATTTTTCTGCCCAGAGTTAAACCGGCAAGTGCTTTAAAAATCAATAATTTTGCATTGGCGATAAGCACACTTTATATCTGTTGGTCTTTGGTGGCAAAGCTTTACATAGACGATAAAGTCACAACAGCGTTAAACGATCGACAGATAAAAACACATCATTATTTGAGTACACCTGCGCCTTTTTCTACGCTACTTTGGCGGGTATTGGTTATGTCTGATGGTCAATATTACGAGGGCTATGTCTCTGTGTTTGACTCAGTATCTGAGGTAAGTCTAGAAGCATATCAATCGTCAGACTCTCTGCTTACTAATATTAAAGATGAATGGGATGTGCAACGTCTTCAATGGTTCACGAAAGGCTTTTATTCAGTAAAACAAGCAGAGCAGTATATTGTTTTATCCGATTTACGTATGGGAGTGGAGTGTAGTTATGTGTTTAATTTTATTGTTGGCGAGCAAACGAGTATGGGAATTGTTAAGAGTCATACTGAAAAGGTAAGTGCTAGGCCTGATTTTAGTATGCTTGGAGGTGTTTGGCAGCGAATATGGGATCCATCAGTTTCTTTGTCGCCTCTTAAAGAAAACGGTGTTTGTGTTAACAGTAAAAATTTATTTTCTAAGAAAGTTTAATAAGATGAGTACACTTCAAGTGTATGGTTAGCTGGTTACTTATCCCTGGCGTTAGCTTATTAGCGGTTATCTCTAATTAAAGCGAATAATGAAGAATATCATTAAATTTTAAAAGGATAGACAGCAAATAATGTTAAATTTAATATGATGATTTTTTTGTACTAAATAAATATGTATTAGAAAATATTTTAGTTATAGAGCGACTAAATATTATTTAACAATGAAATTTGGATTTTGTATCGGAGAATGTTTTTAAATAAGGAAGTGACGACTTTCAGTACAGACACTCTTTATACTTGAGTTAAAGTTTGTTGTGAGAGCCCATATCTTTCGAGAGGGAACTGACGACCTTCGGTAAAAATACTCTTTATACTTGAGTTAAAGTTGGTTGCGGGAGCCAGATTTGAACTGACGACCTTCGGGTTATGAGCCCGACGAGCTACCAGACTGCTCCATCCCGCGTCCGAATGTCCTAATACCTTCTTAGGAAAGCCAAGTTGTTTTAA
>NZ_JACGVV010000055.1:0-12834 GCF_014077405.1 Colwellia sp. BRX10-9
AGACCAGTTAACATGTTCAAACATAGCCTCTCTCGCTAGGGCTAATAGCATTAATTCTTTTGCTGATGTCATATCTCCTTTTAATAAAGATTGAGCTCGAGCGTAAAGTTCTTCCATACTGCTGTAGCCACTGGCAGTGCTTTCATAACCAAATAATTCACTCCACAATGCAACAACACCACCTACCATAAGGCTATACTGCACAATCATCATCAGTATGTTATTAGCATCATTTAAGGTAGAAAAATTGAATATCTGCTGAGCTAACATAGAGCATAAAAGAATCGCGCCAAGACCAATCGCTACAATAAAGCACTTCTTTGAGAACGATGAGCATAGCAATGCCGCATAAAGTGGTCGTTTATAAAGAAGCTCAACTAAATTTTTAGCTCCTAGTTGTAATCGGCTTTGAAGAAAGCTTCGCTGATCGCCTATCCAAGTATCTCGAATCTCATCGAGGTTTTTATCAGCGGATGAGCGCCACCAATCGATTTCGGTTATAGCAATAGCATGATTAAATAATGGTAAGTGGCTCCGATAACGTCTTGGAATAATAGGCTCTCCCGATGGCGGGATATTAGACAAGTTTAAAAAACCCCTAATACGCATGGCTTCTGCGACACCTCGACTAAGCTGATACTTCCATTTCAATTCTTTTTTACCGGCGTAACGAATAACTCGCCAACAAGCGATAATAGACAATAAGGTCACTAGAATGACCCAACTTCCCTCTTCTGAATTAACTAAATTACCCGCTAATTCATAACAAGCAAATCCAACAATGGCAAACCAAAAAAACAATTTAATAAGTTTTCGATACTTTTGCTGTCCAATTAAGGCAAGATCATCGGCTAACGTAAAAATAGGGTTTGAAATTGAAAGGCCATTATCGACGTCTGGGGCAGTAAAGGTATTAGCAACGTCAATCGACTCTGATGCGCTATAACTATTATAAAATCGTAGCTCAGATAATAACTGAATAAACTCTGTAGAGATAAAGTCGGTCAATGCGTTTTCATTTCCAGCATAGCTATATGCATAGAGCTCGCCCACTTTGGGTGTTAAATGCGCTAATGCATCACTCTGGGGGTGATCAGTTAATAATAACGGAGATATATTATTAGTTACGCTAACTCTTTTGACAAAAAGGTGATGAACAAGGCCCGCAATTTGACCATCAAATTCAGAAACGGCTTTTAATGATAGATTTTCAGTATTATCAGGCCAATGAACTTCCATACCCAGTTTATATTTAACAATATCAGCGGTACCGCCACATCCATTTGCATCACATCCATCCCATAAAGCAACTAACACATTGGCATATTTTGCAATAAATAATCCCTGATTAAGGTACAGGCTATTCCTGAGATCGCCATAATCTAGATCCTCAATCGCGATTTGATAGTCACTATCAACCAACGAGTGTTTAATTTCGAGTAATTCATTACCATTTTTATGGAGGGCTAAAACCATTTTTTTAAGCTGGAAGTAACTATTACTATTGGGTTGAAAGTCTTGTTCAAAATTTATCAGCGGCATAGGTAAACAGCCAATAATTTTTATCGCCTCACAACCTAATTCAGCTTGTAAATCTAATGCCACTTCAATAGATAATAAATCTGCTCCTTCTGCTAGACCAGACATAAGCCAAATTGGCGTGACTATTTGCCTTTCGTTAACAGAAGTTGTATTGGGTTTAGCTACTGAGTTTAGCTGGTGATGCCAGTGAAGTAGCGTTGCTCGAATGGTAGATTTAAGTTCCGCGCTATTGTCATTTACTGCGTCTGCATTATTAGTCAGTATGTCTCTATGGCCAGTAATACCAATAATAAAGGGGAGTTTTGATGTTAAATGACTAGCAAGTAATTCCATTTTTTGAACTCGTACTTCCATTGTTATATGATTGTGATAATACCTATAAAATTAATAAAATCAAACGCTTTATAGGTATAACATGATCTAAAGCAAGGCTAAAACACTCTTTTTTAGTGTTTGTCTGCGCCTGATATATTAATTGCAAATAATAAAAATCAACTTTAATAATATTTTTCATTTGAAATCAACAAGCAGATTTTTCACCAATAAATGAAATAACTTATGTTAAATTAAAGTTGTTTCATCATCTATTAACGACAATACATATTCCATATAATAGCATTAATTAAATAGCTATAACTTAGTCTGAAAAGACTCCCAATGGGACATAGACTATATTTTTGCTTCTTCACCTGAGCTTATGGTTAAATGTGCGAGAGCGATATAAATATACTCAAAACTTGTCAGTCGATTAATTGTATTGATTCAAGTAACTGGCTAGTTAAACAGTATGACTAGCGCGATATAATAACCCCACAAATAAATTATTAAGAATATTATGGCAAAAGATAAAACAACTTATGTTTGCACCGAGTGTGGTGAAAATCATCCTCGATGGTTAGGTCAATGTTCAAGTTGTTCAGCTTGGAACAGCATCACAGAATTTAAAGAGTCCAAGGTAATAACCCAGCGCACACCAAGCAAAAACGCTCACCGAGGTTACTCGAAAGAAGATGCAAAGATAGATAAGTTGAGTGAAGTCTCTGATATGGACTTAACTCGATTTGACACCGGTAGCTCTGAATTCAATCGAGTGTTAGGCGGTGGTATTGTTGAAGGTTCTGTTATTCTTGTAGCGGGTGACCCTGGTGCGGGTAAAAGTACATTATTGTTAAAAACATGTGCTCATTTAAGTCAAATAGGTAAATCTTTATATACCTCAGGCGAAGAATCTAAAGGGCAAGTAAGAGACCGCGGTTTAAGGCTACAAGCCGACATTTCTAAAATTGACATAATGAACTCCGGTGACGTAGAGCTTATCTGTAATGTTATGGTCACCGATGGTTATAAATTCCTTGTTGTTGATTCTATCCAGACGGCATTTATTAGTTCACTGCCCAATTCTCCTGGCGGTGTTACTCAAGTCAAAGAATCCGCTGCTATGCTAAACCGACTAGCGAAAGAGCATGGCGTTACCGTAATATTAGTTTGTCATGTTTCTAAATCCGGAGATATGGCTGGGCCTAGAGTACTTGAGCACATCGGCGATTGTATGTGTAAAATAGAGCCAGAAGCTGACAGTAAATACCGAACGCTTAGAACCTCTAAAAACCGCTTTGGTGACACCACAGAAATAGCCACTTTTGCCATGACAGCCAAAGGTATGCAAGATGTTGTAAATCCGTCGGCCATCTTTTTAGATAAAGATGGTGCTGAATCGAGTGGGAATATGGCCTACGCATCAAACGATACCGGAAGAACTTTATTAATCAATATTCAATCGCTGGTCACCGAATCTCAAGCTGAAAATCCTATTAGAGGTGGTGTTGGCTTTGATTATAAACGCATGCAAATGCTGTTAGCCATATTGAGAAGTCGTATGGGAGTCAATATTGGCGGTAATGATATTTACGTAAACGTGGTATCAGGTGTTAACTTAACCAAAGATGTTGGCTCAGATCTGCCTTTGATCCTCGCAATGATATCGTCATCAAGAGAGCATAAGTTTTCAGTCAATACTATTGCCTTTGGGGAAATAGGGTTAGACGGTAGTGTAAGACCCGTGCCTTCAGGTGAAGAGCGTGTCAAAGAAGCGATTCGTAACGACTTTAAAGTCATCATATTACCTAAACGTAATTACAATAAACGTTTAGAAACTAAAGGGGTTACCTTGATACCCGTGTCTCATGTTAAAGACGTACTAGAAATTTTCTGACACTAGTCTTTGTATGTAAAAATACAGGTCAGCAACCTAATTAACTAATAATTAAGTTTGTTGACCTCTATTTTTGTGATGAATAGTAAATGCTACATCTTATACAAACAAAGGTCATGACAATGGCTGGAGTATGAAAATTTTTCAGTATTTCATCACGCTAATTATAATGGTGTATAACTTTTCAGATATCCTGGAACTAATAAAGTGTTAAATTAAAAAGGATTTTAATGAATCAAACTGGACTCTATGAACAGCTATTATCTTTATTAGAAATATGATGGCTGACTAAATAGAGAATTCATTGGCTTTATCTGTATCCCATTTAATAACTATTTCGCGTTAGTTAACTTACCAACTCTGGCCATTTTATTTTGTCGGTATCAAGACCATTTTTACAGCTCATTGGTTCATTACCTTTATAGTTTCTACATCCCCAAAACTCACCACTTTTACTTGAGCGTAACACCATTTCAGCATGACATTTTTCACACGTCGGTATGACGCTTTTACAGGCGTCATTCAAACAAAACTTAAAACCTGGGTGACGTTTTCGTGTCATCGGACTTTGGCAGCTAGTACAGGATTTCTCTTTATGCTCGCAGCGAGGAAAGTGTGAACATGAATAAAAATCGCCAAAACGTCCTGTTCGTTTCTTTAAGGTGCCTGTTTCACAAACCAAGCAGTTGATCTCATCTATAAATGATTGACTGGCTGTGCTGTCAAATTCATCAAGTTCGATGTTATGATCGCTAGCAAGCTCTTTAACAAAACAGCTTGCTTCAGTCATATCGGCAATAACATAAACCCTAT
The DNA here is from genome assembly GCF_014077405.1 of Colwellia sp. BRX10-9. NCBI lineage: Bacteria > Pseudomonadati > Pseudomonadota > Gammaproteobacteria > Alteromonadales > Colwelliaceae > Colwellia > Colwellia sp. BRX10-9. Next base: position 4,568 of record NZ_JACGVV010000055.1, read on the forward strand.
CTTTAGCCCTCGTTAGGGCAACATAAAATAATCGTCGTTCCTCGGCATAAGCAAAGGCTTCTTTTTTCGCGAGTAAGGCGTCGAGTAATGCTGGCGTTACTTTTTCTGAAGGGAAACCATGAACACCTTTTTTGAGTCCAAGAATAATGACATAATCGGCTTCCTTTCCTTTAGAAGCATGAAAAGATTGAGATTCAATAGTTAATAGCGGATATTGATTATTTAACCGATTTAGATCGACTTTGTCTGGTAATTGAAACCAAAAACGCGCTAATAAATAAACACTTACCGGCTTACACGCTTTAGCTGAAATAGCCGCTAAAACATCATCGATTGCACCATTGGCCATTTCATCAACAATACCTTTTTTTGAAGAGTTTAATGCGCCATTCTCTCGTTTAAGTAATGAAACTGCAGGTGCTTTAACTTGTTTTAACGATTTTATTTTTTTCTTAATTTGTGCTGGATTTTGGCAAATAAAATCTGTTGCCACCTTGCCTATTTGGTTATTAAATCGAAAGGTTTGGTCTAAAGCTGATTGAGTGGTAACGCCAAAGTAATGGGCAAACCCTGTGGTTAAGGTAATGTCAGCGCCACTAAAGCGATATATCGCCTGCCAATCATCACCAACAGCAAAAACTGAACAGGCTTTATTATTGTCACGTAAGGCTTTAACTAACCGTGCTCTTGGCTCTGATATATCTTGAAATTCATCGACCATGATGTAACGCCATGGCGAATTAAATTTCCCCTCTTGCACATACCCTAATGCTTTATTAATCATATCTTCAAAATCAATTTCAGCGCGAGATGTTAAGTGTTCATCATAAGCGATTAAAATCGGTTTAAGTAACGTTAATGCTTTCGTGGTCTGTTTTGGATCAGAAGAATTGATGATCACATTATTTTCTAAAGAATGGTCTAAACACGCGGCTTTATAAAGTCCTACTAGCTGACAAAACATTTGGGCAAGTGTTGTTATCCGCCCACTTTCTTTTAAATTTTCGAGTATCACTTCATCAGGGAGTAATTCAAATTTAACTTGATGAGCATTAAAAAATGATTCTAAAGCGCTAATTAATTGTCCTTTTTTATGCTGAGCATAGGTAAATTCAAGACAATGAGTGTCAAATTTCTTATGGGTGTCTCGTTTCCACTGAATAGATGTGTGATATTCACTTTTATTGATGTAAGACGCTGTATTCCCGTTCTCATCTACCCCGTAATATTCAATATAAACATTAAGTTCAGGTAGAAAAAAGTCTGGTTGGTATTGTCTGCGCTCGATTGTTTTTACATCATGAACGTAGCTAGCTTCATACTGGTATTCTATTCCGTGGTTAAATAACCAATTGGCAATATAGAGCTCACCAAAACTTTTAACCTTCTCTCCTTTTAAACTACGAATATCATTATCGTTTAAATATTGGTAATACTCACCTAGGCTTTCAAAGTCAGAATCATTACGTTCAACGTAATAGTATTTACTGAAATACTCTATGATAAGTTGACGATATTGGGCTTGCTCATTAATCAAGGTTTCAAAACACCTTTGGATCCACTTAGCTTTTGCTTTTTCATCTTCGGCGAATACCGATAAACTAGGCTTTTTTCCCTCAACTTGAGCAATAATATTAAGACCTAAACGATGAAAGGTCGTTGCACTAATTTTATCAGTCGATAATTTTTCTTTTATTCTTGTATCCATTTCATCAGCCGCTTTTCGGCCATAAGCTAATAATAAAATGTCACTATGCTGCGCTTGTTCGCTGTTAAGTAAATAACCGGCTCGGCCAACCATCACACTGGTTTTACCTGTTCCTGCGCCAGCTAACAACAAGTTATTATCATTGTCGATAATACAGGCGCGCCGTTGACATAACGTTAAAGGATTAGACTCGACACGATCAAAAAAGGCTTGGTGGGCTTGAAGCTGTTGCTTGATATAACGTTCACGACAATCGTCTATAGTTTGCTCTTGCCAGTTATGGTAATTCGACAACTGCTGCAGCTGCTTAGCAACCATCGGCAGTGTTTTGCTGGTGTTAATCCAAGGAAACCAACGTTTGAGTTCTTGATTGACTAATGACTGAATAACATCAATATTTGACTGACGTAAATAGCGAGTGGTGATAATTTTTTTGATGGTCGTTAATAAGGCATTAACTGGCTTAATGTTGGCTAACGCCCAAAGTTTCTCACACTGGCTCTTATGTTCGCGTTTAGCATTGAAGGCAAGCATACTATAAGCATAACTTTTATCTGCTGTTTGCAATGTCATTATGTGCCCAAAAAAGCTGATATGAAACATTGGCGGTTTTATAAGTTCTTGCCATTTAATTTGGCTTAAGGTGTTTTCAACATCAATAGATAAGCCGATTTCAGTAATATTAATTTTCGTAGTTTTACCAATAAAGCGCCCAAAAACACTTGAAGATATACATTTCATTTACAGCACAAACCTAGATATAGAAAAATTCGACTTACCCTAAGCTGCAATTCTACCACTAGTGTAAAGGTAATTCTGTGTTCAGCAGACCAAATTTCATATACGCTCAACAAATACTCGCGTTTAAATTTTATAAAATAATAATCTACCGCTGATCTGTTTATTATTTATCCTTCTCCATTAACCATATAATTATTTTATCTACTAGGACCTGCGTATAATAGATAAAGCAATTAACAGGACACTCATTCTAAAATGAAGTAGTTTGAAACAATTAACAAGACACTCATCCTAAACTGAAGAAGCTTGAAGTTTTTTTTCATTATCAAAAACAAAAAACGACACACTTACTTTTAAGCTTAAACCTTAATTGGCTTAACTTTCTAGGTAAGACATGTTTAATATCATAGTACTCAACCTCTGCCGTTCATGTAAGGTATTCAAATTTTCCCCAGTTTTTTTCTGTAAATAGATCAAGGTGTTCAACAAGAGTTACAAATTTGTCATCACTTAATCTACAAACTAAATCTTATTTAATGTCATTGTAATTCTTTGCTTCCCGCCCTACACTCGGTTTCACAATAAAATAAGAATAACAAGAACAACAATGGCTCAGAATAATAAATTCACTACGCTGTTTGTTAATTACACGGCTAATATTAAGCGCTATATCAATAAAATCGCCAGTCCTGATGACATTGATGATATTATACAAGAGACGTTTATTCGAACTTATGAAGCCGATCTCAAAGAAGAAATAAAATACGCTCGTAGTTTTATTCTTAAAACAGCTAAAAATCTTGCGCTAAATCACGTAAATAAGTGGGATAATAAATACAGTGATTCATTAGATGATTCTGCTGACGCTTTGACTGGATTAACCTCACTGAAATTTGAAGAACAATTTGAGAGTAAGGAACGTTTCTTATTATTTTGCCGAGCGACAGAGCAATTATCTATCGTAGTCCGCAAAACATTTATATTAAAAAAAGTTTACGGTTTCAGCCAAAAGGAAATAGCTAACTATTTAAACCTTAGTGAAAGTACGGTTGAGAAACATGTCGCTAAGGGCTTATTAAAGTGCGCTGAATATATGGAAAGGATTGAGCAAAATAGTACACCAAAAGCTTCAACCTTAAAAAATAACGCACGTTCAATTATAAAATAAAATAAAATAAAATATAAATTAAAAAAGAATATTGTATGACAACAGTTAAACCATTCACCAGTAAAGCCGACATCAAAGCACAAGCAAGTCTTTGGGTAAGCAAAATTGATCGGGGTCTTTCCAACAAGGATAAACTCGATTTTCAACTATGGGTGAATCAAAGTGATTTTCATCGTAAAACCTTATTTTCTTTAGCTGCACTTTGGGATGATTTAAGTGTACTCAATGAGTTAAGTGCACTATTTACATTAGAAAAGCCGATTCAAAAAAAGCATAATGTTATCACTAAATATGCCGTTGCAGCAGGCATTGCCTTTATTCTGTTATTTGCGGGTAACATCTTTGTGAACATCACACCTTTTATTGATGACAATATCGAAAAAAGATTTGTTGAAGTAAGAACGTTGCAAACAGAGATAGGACAGCAAACCCGGTTTTCACTGTCCGATGGCTCCAGAATTAAACTTAATACCAATAGTTTAGTTGAAGTCAGTTATTCAAAAAACAATCGCTTATTAACATTGATTAAAGGCGAAGCAAACTTTGATGTTGCCAAAGATAAAAGTAGACCCTTTACCGTAACAGTTGGCGAAAAATCATTTACCGCGTTAGGCACAATCTTTAATGTAAAAAGAAAATCTAATGAAAACATGGAGCTTGTTGTCACCGAAGGTCAAGTATTAATGACCAAGTCGAACCAACCATTAAATAAAATAGCAAAGATGTTATCTACTTTACCTAAAGAAAAATTACCTGGTTTATTGATAACATCTGGTGAAATTGCCACCATCGAAAATAATATTCAAACATCAAATAAAAAAACTTCATTTGAGCAAATTCAACGAGAACTTGCTTGGCAACAAGGTATGTTAGTTTTTAATGGCAAACCACTCGATGAAGCATTAGCCGAAATCAGTCGTTATACCACCACAACCTTTGAAATTAAGGATGTTGAACTCAATAACATAAAAGTGGCCGGTTACTTTAAGGCGAATGATATTGATGGACTCCTTAAATCGTTAAGTAGTAACTTCAATATTCAATTTGAAAAAGTAAATGAAAACTCAATTCATTTGAGCTTAAATACTACGAAATAACTTTAAATACTCCCTATCTTTTAACTCAATATATTTTTTATAAAATATTATAGAGGAATTTTCCTTCTGAACTGTTTATTAACACTGCAAGGTTGGCAAAAGTTATTTTGTCGTTTTCAACTTTCTGTATTTCGGCCGTTAACAAGCGCTACATTTTTTATATGTACCTGTCTTATATTCACGTCTGGAGCATTTGCCGAAAGCTTGATCAACTTTACAGTGAAGGAACAGCGTGCTGATAAAGCGCTCATTTCATTTGCATTACAGGCAAATAAAACGATTTTATTTTCCTATGACTTAACAAAAGAACATTATGCAAATGAGTTAAAGGGCAAATATTCGGTTAAAGACGGTTTACAACAACTTTTAAAAAACACCAACTTAACCGCTGTTATAGATAACGCTGGTCAACTGAGCATAAAACTACATAAACATCTCAGGAGTAATATAACAATGAATAAAAGCACAATGCTCAAAGCAGCTTTAGTTCCACTAATGCTAAGCGCAGCAAGTCAAACAGCACTTGCCCAAGAGCCTGCTCAAGTCAGTGAGCAAGAAGTAGAAAAAATTTCAGTTATAGGAAGCCGTGTTGCTGGTCGTTCTGCAGAAGACTTACCTGTTCCCGTAGACATTTTGTCTGCTGAAGCTTTGCTTAACACTGGGCAAACAGAAGTCGGTAGAATGTTACAAGCCATAGCCCCATCATTTAACTTTTCAAGCTCATCGATTAGTGATGGAACTGATGCATTGCGCCCTGCTACCTTGCGTGGTTTAGGTCCTGATCAAACATTAGTGTTAATCAACGGCAAACGCCGCCATCAAGCGAGTTTAATTCACATTAACACCTCAGTTGGACGTGGTACTGCTGGTACAGATATGAATGCTATTCCTGCCGCATCTATTAAGCGTATTGAAGTATTACGTGATGGCGCCGCTGCGCAATATGGTTCAGATGCAATTGCCGGTGTCATTAATATTATTCTTAAAGATCAAAGTGAAGGTGGAAGCGTCGGTGTTTCTTATGGCGAGAACTCAGCTGGCGATGGTGAAACTACGAATATCGATATTTCTAAGGGTTTTGCACTTGGCGATAATGGTTTCCTTAATACCACGTTAAATATACGTGATAGAGGCTACTCTGACAGAGCAGGCTTACATGGTTCATGTCAATTTTCAGGTTGTACCCAGCTTGATAATGGCGATTTTTTATTAGGCGATCCGCGTGAAGCTACCGCCACTCGTGAAACATTTCGTATTGGCGACGCAGATTCCGAGCAAATAGGGCTAACGATAAATACTGGCTACGATTTAGCTGATGGTCATTTATATGGTTTTGTTACTTATTCAAGCCGTGATAACGAATCTGCAGCTTTCTTTCGCCATAATGCGAACGGCGGAGGTAACGCACAGCTTCAAGATGGTGATGCAACTATTCCCGCTGGATTTTTACCTAAAATCAATACTGAAATAAAAGATATTTCATACAACTTTGGTTATAAAACTGAATTTAGTAATGATTCATCATTAGATTTATCATATACCTATGGTGAAAATAATATTGATTACACGACTCGGGATACAATAAATTCATCTTATGCTAATTCACTCATCTACACCTCAGCACTATCCGCTAATGAGATTCGTAGCTCAATTCCTCGCGAAGCGTTTGCTTACGGCTTAGAACTCACCTTACAAACAATTAATATGGATTACACTCAAAATTTTGATTGGTTTTCTTTAGCTATGGGTACCGAGTTTCGCACGGATGAATTCAGAGTAAAAGCAGGTGATGAATATTCATACAGAGACTATGATACCGATGAACTCGGTAATAGCATATATGAGACAGATCGCAGTGCAGGAACACAAGGATTTGGTGGTACAGCCCCACTACAATCTGTTGATGAATCTCGTGATGTAATTTCTTTTTACATTGACACAGAAGCAGAAGTCACTGATAACCTAATTATTAGCACAGCGGTTCGCTATGATGATTACGACGGCTTTGGTGATAGCACTAATTTCAAACTTGCTGCTAATTGGTCAATTACTGATGATGTATCGTTGCGTGGCGCCACAAGTACTGGCTTTAGAGCTCCGTCAATGCAACAACTTTATACTGATAATATTAGTACTCAATTCCAGACAAATCCTAATGGTGGGGACCAAATTGCAGTACAAATTGGTACTTTCCGAAATGACAGTATTCTAGCGCAAGCTATTGGTATTCCTGAGCTAAAAGAAGAAGTATCAACCAACTTTAGTATTGGCTCTGTTGTAAGAGTTACTGATGATATTAATTTAACTGTTGACTTTTATTCTATCAAAATTGAAGACCGCATTGTGTTGAGTAATTCATTAGGTAACGGTTTATCGTCAGCGCTTGATGCGGCATTAGCTTCTTCTGGAGCAGGTGCAGGGCAATTCTTTTTAAATGGTGCTGACACTAAAACAACAGGTGTTGATATTATAGCAACATGGAATACAGAAGTAATGTCTGGCACATTAGACTTAACATTTGCCGCAAACTTTTCAGAAACAGAAGTTACCGATACTTATACTCCAGCAGGTAGTGCATTAGGTGGAATTTCACCTGAGGATGTTTTTTCAGAGCAGGCGATTTCTATTATTGAAGAATGGCAACCTCAAGACCGCATAAGTTTAAGTGGCTTATATAAAATTGGCGATTTCACAGTTAACTTAGCCTTTAATCGTTACGGTGAATACACGGTTCTTGATGGTGAAAGACAAACGTATGGCGCTGAAGTATTAACAGATTTACGCGTGAATTATCAATTTAACGATGAGCTTTCATTTAACTTTGGTGGAAATAACATTTTTGATGTGTACCCTGATAAAAATGAAATAGGAAATTCTCGCTCTGGCACTATTGTTGACGCCAATGGTAATGTTGTTGTCAGTAGTCCTGGTGTGTTTACTTATTCACGCCGTTCAGCACCTTTTGGTTTTAATGGTGCCTATTTCTACGCCGGTGCTGAATACCGTTTCTAGTTGTATACTTAAACCATATACATATACTGGTTTCAAATAATTTAGCTATAAGTAAATTATTACAATCAAAAAAGCAAAGTGATCACACTTTGCTTTTTTTAATTTATTTAATACACAAACGAAACAACTTAAAACAAATACAAATAACCTCCCCAATCGCTGTTTCTTTAAATATCAAATTAACAGGACACTCATCCTAAATTGAACAAATTTTACCTTTCTACTAAGCTAAAGTAATCAAGCTACTTTATCTTAGGTGAGTTATGGCCACGCCAAGGAAGCAACAAATCAGTTTAGTAGACACACCTTATTATCATTGTGTGGCGCGTTGTGTTCGACGCGCTTTCTTATGTGGTGAAGATACCTTTTCAGGTCAAAGCTTTGAGCACCGGCGAGGTTGGGTGGAAGACAAAATCCATTTTCTAACGCAAGTCTTTGCGATTGAGGTTTGTGCCTATGCGGTGATGAGTAATCACTATCATGTGGTGTTATTTATTGATGAAGAAAAAGCGAAGCAGTGGACAATGACTGACGTACTTGT
>NZ_JACGVV010000076.1:0-2288 GCF_014077405.1 Colwellia sp. BRX10-9
TGGCTTTACCATCTTTCTCTCCATCAAATACTAAATTGTAGAATGCAGTGCCAAAATGAACTGCCTCAAGTTGAAACCCATTTAATTGCTCAATTCCCACGGATGCCTCCTTGCCACATAACGCCTACTTAAGCGGAAAAATATAGTTGGCTAAAATGTTGAACGGAGTGAAAACAGCCAACTGTATTTTTTCCGTTTGAAGTTCTTGTTAGGGTTACTGTTCACCGATAATATCAGAAGTTAACTGCCAGATATCACCAGTATCAAAGAAGATACCGAAAAATGATGCGTATACTTTTATTTCTTTAGATTGGTCATCTAACTCGACGGCTAACTTAATAGCTTTAGCTGAAAAGTCACCATAGATCTTACCGCGGGTATAAATACCGTTTTCATTTTTTTTGAACTCTAAAGCAGATAAAGAGGACTCAATGTCATTTATAGGTTTATTAAATTTAGCTATATATTTAGGGAAAAACGCAAGCTTTGGTTTCTCGCTTTTATGCACCTTAAAAGGTAAAATTTTATAGAGTGCAGTAAAAGCAATTACTGCTATAACAATAGTTAATATTGTATCCATTATGTCATTCATACTCAGACTCCTTGTGTAACCCTAACGCCTCACTAAGAGGCTAAAAATTGTTGGCTAAAATAGTGAGCGCAGCGAACCTAGCCAACTTTTTTTAGTCCTTTTGAGTGACTTGTTAGCTATTTGGCAGCAAAACAAACCAGTTAAAAAATCCATTTATTTCTTTTACAGGATACTTATCACCTAAAGAGTAATGCTTAAAATCTTTGCTACCCACAGCAAGCTCTATGGTTGTTCCATGCCTGTTAATACTAATGTACCAAGCTTCGGGTGCTTTCCCTGCTTTCTCTTGGTACTTTTTATCACTAATTTCGTAAGAGGCGATAGTTTCGTTTTTTGCGTAGTTTATATTTAATACACAAGAGATAGAAATAGAAAAACTGATAACACCCACATAAAATAAAAATTTTGCCGCCCAAACTTCATTATCAGGCACACTAGAAAGTAGAAAAGAACCTTTACGAGCTATAACTGCAGAAACACACAGCCCAAATAATGTTGCTACCAGAAGCAACAAATATATATCTTGCGTATTATCCAAATCTCGCCATTTGAATAATATGGAGATCAATCCGAAAAAAAATGTGCAGAAAATTACAAAACTTTTTATAGACTTCATATTTAAATAGCTAACGCCACATTAAGCGGCAAAAAATTGTTGGCTAAAATGTTGAACGAAGTGAAAACAGCCAACTGTTTTTTGTCCGTTTGAATGCCTTGTTAGGTTTTGGTAGACACTAACCTTTTGTTTTACCGATGTTAAGTTCGATTTCTGAAGGTGAAATAGTTACACTTGGTAATTCCACATCATCAAGATGCTTATGATAATTTGGTACTTCAGAATTTGCCACCTCAATTATTTTTGAAGCTAACGCCAACAACCCATTTTTGTCACCAGATAAATATACACAAGTATTATTTATATCTACCTCAAGCTCACCAGTGTGATTTTTCTCACTAAAAGGGACACCATGAGGATTGATAATAAATTTATGAGTAAACTCAACTTCTTTCATAAAAACCTAACGCCTCATTAAGAGGAAATTTATGGTTGGCTAAAATGTTGAACGCAGTGAAAACAGCCAACTGTAAATTTTCCTGCTTTAATGACTTGTTATGTGTTTTTAGCACCATAGCCATTATTAAACAACTTAAAGTGCGTTATAAAAAGCCACGCTATTATGATGCTGAGAATTAATGCAGTCCCCTCTCCAATTTCTTCTTTGTTAGGAAGCGACAAGAGTTTTGGTATGAGGGTTGGTGAATAGACTATTGATATTGAGATAATCAAACTCCCTGTGACGGCAATTAATAGAAATAATAGCGCTTTATATCTTTTAAATAATGCCAGTGAAAACATTAGAATTATTTGAATAAATATTTGTAATGAAATAACGCGCCAAAAGATCGCATATATTCCTTTAGCCAGAGACTCCGTAATAGGAAAGTCTGTAAAAATAAGACTATGAAAGAAATATACTAAGAAAAACATAACCATTTCTAAAGCTATTAGAGTTGCTAAGTATGGAAATGCTTCCTTAATTTTTTTCATACTCCAAACTTCCCTAAACACATAACAGCTTGTATGGATAATAAATCCATTAATTAATAACAATTTAAACCAAGTTCGGTAAAGTGAGACCCAAGCTTTGGCTGCAACCAAAGTCTTCTTATACGATAGTTCGACTAACAGCTGGCT
>NZ_JACGVV010000092.1:0-792 GCF_014077405.1 Colwellia sp. BRX10-9
TGATCAGTTAGAAGGAATCGAGTTCAAGTCATTTGAGGGCGAATATAAAGGAAATACAACACGAGTCAATGTCTTTTGTCACATTCACCAATTCAGTTGGGTGGCAACGTTAGCCAATCTATTAAAAGGAACAGGGTGTTCTAAATGTTCTGGTGTTTACAAACACTCCGAACAAGAGAGAATTGACCAAATAAATAGCCTGCCCAACTTACAATTCATCTCATTTCCTGATGGATATAAGTCTGGAAAGTCTAAAGCATTAGTTAGATGCCTTAAAGATGGTTACGAATGGGAAGTATCAATGACAGGGCTTATTCACAAAGGAAGAGGCTGCCACAAATGTTCTGGAACATTTGTGGTGAAAGAAGGTCATGTTATTGATGCAATAGAAAAAGCGAATGATGTTACTTTTGTATCTTTCCCTGATGGTTATATAAATTCAAAATCACAAGTGGAACTTAATTGCTCTCACTGTAATATAAAGTGGAAAACACCATCAAAAAATGTTATTTCAAAATCAATTAAGTGTTCCTCTTGTGCTGATAGTCAGGAGATCTCAACTCAGCTTTTAGAAATATCTAAACTTAAAGGTTTTGAAAATGGCTCTCTAATTATATCCGAAGCACCTAGAGAGTTTATAGGAACAGCTAAGACAACTTTAAAAGTCAGTTGTAATGTTCATGGTGCTGGATGGGAGTGGGGAACTCCATGGTTGCCTACTATTGCAACACTAAAAAGGCTTGGTGGTTGCCCGAAATGTAAAGGGAATTATCGATTTTCTGCTGAAGAAAG
>NZ_JACGVV010000054.1:0-13308 GCF_014077405.1 Colwellia sp. BRX10-9
ATTTGAATTAACTAAAGAAAGCGCGGTAGAAAGTTGCATAAAAAAAATCCAGTGATATCAATCACTGGATTTTGATCTCATTAGCAAATTAATCAAGCTATAAATTGCTTAACTGATCGGCATTACGCCTCAGCGTCTTTTTATTTTGATGATGTCAATACTATTGTACAAGTTCTTTATCAGTGAACTCATCACTAAATAATGGACTTGATAAGTAACGTTCAGCGGAACTTGCTAAAATAACAACGATATTTTTATCTTTGTTTTCAGGCTTCTCAGCTAAACGTTTAGCGGCAACAACCGCGGCACCTGAAGAAATACCCGCAAGAATACCTTCTTCTTTCATTAGGCGGTGACACATTGCCATGGCTTCATCGTTGGTCACTTTTTCAACAGCATCGATCATGCTTAAGTCTAAGTTACCAGGAATAAAACCAGCACCAATACCTTGAATTTTATGTGGGCCAGGTGTTAATGCTTCACCCGCCATTTTTTGGCTAATAACCGGTGAGTCAGTAGGCTCAACAGCTACAGACATAATGTTTTTGCCGGCAATATTTTTGATATAACGACTAACACCGGTAATGGTACCGCCTGTTCCAACACCGGCAACAAAAATATCAATCTTACCATCGGTATCTGCCCAGATCTCTGGACCAGTCGTTTTTTCATGGATCTCAGGGTTGGCAGGGTTGTCGAATTGCCCCAATAAAACATACTTGTCTGGATCTGAATTTTTAATTTCTTGCGCTTTAGCTATAGCACCGTTCATACCTTTGGCGCCATCGGTCAATTCAAGTTTAGCCCCTAAAGCCGCTAATAACTTTCTGCGTTCTAAACTCATGGTATGTGGCATAGTTAACGTAATGCCATAACCTCGAGCTGCTGCAACAAATGCAAGGGCTATGCCGGTATTACCACTTGTTGGCTCAACGATTACTTTACCAGGTGTTAATAAGCCTTTCTTCTCTGCATCCCAGATCATGTTTGCGCCAATACGACACTTAATACTCGCACTTGGATTTCTTGATTCTATTTTTGCAAAAACATTACCGGTAGTTACACGGTTAAGTTTTACTAAAGGCGTTTTACCTATAGTGGTTGAGTTATCTTCAAATATTGTCGTCATGGTAGCTCCTTAATAAAGCTTTATTTACTTTAATAGCACAAGGTTAGCGCTTTATAGAAATAAAAGAAGTGATATTTTGTTAACTTATATACAAAAAAAGAATATAGAAATGCTTTTTTAGTTAAGTTAGTGTGTTATTAGCCTGTAATTATCGTTCTTTTTGATAATAACCTATTTTATTCTTTAATTATAATTGCTGTTAAACCCCAATGATAGCTTGGCGAATAACAAACAAGCTTTTTAAAAGTGGTTTTAATATTATGGTGGCGCTTCTTTATGCTAATAAGTAAAAAGTGTTCAGCGCTTGAATTAATTTACCTCTTTTTTTAATGGTATTATTTTAAAATTTGTTGATTTCTTCTGAAAGTGTCCTTGCTTTTACTATCAATAAACTATCAATAAATTGTCAATAAACTATCAAAATTATAAATAATTAGCCATTGACTAATAAATGGTCATTGGACTATTATCAATTTTAACTGGTCGAACGTCCGATGAGTTGTAGTACCAATAAAAATAAGACGTAAAAATATAATTATAAAATAAAATTTAAAATAATTTGGGGAAATAATGAATATAATCAAACGTATAACGGTTGTAGCAGGGATCTGCCTGACATTCTGCTCAGCAGCTTCTTACAGTAAAGAATATAAAATAGTACTTATCCATGGCTTTCAGCCACAACAACTTATTGTTGATGGTGACGTTACGGCGAGTGGTCAAAATTACTGGCAAGGCTATTGGAATAACCTCAGTGATGCCCGTATTGACTGGCCTTCATATGAACGAATAGAAGGTAAAATAGCCACAGACTATGTTTGGCCAAAGTTGAAATCATTTTCTGAAAGTAACTTTTGTACACCGGGTTGCATCTTTGTAACACATTCAACCGGTGATTTAGTGGCACGGTATATTATAGATAACCAAGAAACTTGGTTGGAAAATGCTGGATTAGCACCACTGAATATTGTTGCAACTTTTGACATTGCCGGCGCAGGTGGTGGTAGTGAACTTGCTGATGTGGCGGTAAGTGTTGCTGAGGGTACAGAAACGTGGTCTTTTGTCATTGAGGCAGCATTAGAGGCTTGGTTAGGCGGCGATCTTGGCGATGAAATGGGCGTACTTAATGACTTAAAAGTCAATAACGCTAGACAACTTGCACCATTACCAGATGCGAGGATCCCTCGTCTACGCTTTGTCGGTGATGCAAGTGAATATTTAGGGGTTACTAGCCCATTTATTCAAGGTAATGACGACGGTGTTGTTGGTACGCACTCCTCTTGCGGAGCTAATCGCCAAGCAAGATACGGTAGCTGCAGTAACGGTATCGCGTTAAATGGTAAAATAGAACAGCAAGGTAATGCCGTTAATGGTTTTATGCCATACCATTATCCAATGCTTATGGGTAAAGCTTATAGTCATGGTTCGTTACTTGAGCCACAACAGCAAGGTAAAGTGACGGCAGCAAGTAATCAGAAAAACCTACTGTCAGGAGAAAGTATTTACTTTGACACTTATACTAAAACGACTGGCTGGTGGCTTTGGAAGAGTAATTATCTCTATGTTGAAAATTCGAATGATGACAGTATGTCAACGCTCATTTATGACGCGATTCCGAATTAAATAATATAGTTAAGGCTGTTGGTTTTCTAGGTTAATCAAGGAAAATCAACAGTGTCTTGGCAAAAGAGTAAAGCCGTTATGAAAAAAAAATCATTGTTAAAAAAATTCAGTGTTATATCTACTATCGCCGTTGTTGTTTGGCTCTTTTGGCCATCAATACCGCAAAAAATAACGATTGTTAATGAACCCTTGATAAAAAAAATTCCAATTAAGACAACTAGCTTGCCAGAACAGCCGCCAAGTAATAATAGTTCGCTCGAGGCTACAGTTAATAAAATCACTTCAAACGATTCAGCAGTACTTGTTGCACAAGCGTATGCGGCAGAGTTAACTTTTCCACCCTATTCACAACCTTTAACGGATAAAGATTTTGACCGCTTAACCCCTAATTTTTTTAATCCACAATCTATGTTAGTCGACGACAATGGCACTCAAGTAAGTGCCGCATTATCAAAATATCGTTATACCTATCCCGAAGTCGTTTTTGCGACACTAACCGGTGAAAATATTACCGGCGCAGAACTGCAACTTGTCGATATCATTACAGGTAAAGTATTATTGACTAGTCAATTTGAACAGGGTGAAGAAAACTGGCATTCACACTTTACCGGTAAAAGAGATTTGCCACGAGAATTGCAAGCATCGATTAAGGCGAAAATTAACGGTAAGAATATTAATATTACCCTAGCACTTAAATATGTTGATTCAGTTGCTACCCTAGAAAGTTTTGAACCGGCCTACAATGAAGATGCTGATATGGTATTAAAAGCTAATTTAACCACTAGAGAGCAAGGCCTATATAGAATGCGGGCAAATTTATTTGATGCCAATTACCAACCCATCGCCCACTTAGTTAGCAAAGCAAAACTCAATAAGGGCAATAGTCATCTTTATTTAAAAGCTCACCGGTCAGTATTACAAGGCAGGCAAGCGCCATTTTACTTATCAACTTTTTCAATTGAATTAATGTCACCTGCTCCCGGTGAACCGACCAAGTACGGTGATAGTTCAATTGATGAACATGCAATAAAAGGTTTTGCAGTCAACAGTTTAAGCGATTTGCCCTATCAAGCTTCTTCGCAGGAACAACAACGCTTACTACTGTTGCAGAACATGGCAGAAGGCAGGTAGAAGGTTTGATTGATAGTTGATAATTGATGAAACGATGTGTTAATCAATCGTCTGAATAGCGCTGATTTTCCGTAGACAAACAACGACAGAGCTTTTATTAAAGTCGCAGTGTAAAATAAAGTTTAGTTTGATAACCGCTATCAAACTAAACTTATTTATCGATTAATAAGGTGCTAAGGCATCCAAGCGTAACTAACTTTAGTAAACAAAGTACGTTCACCACGCCTTAACGTAGTTAAGTCGTCATCTTGATAGCTAGTGTCTGAATACCCTAAGAAAAATACTGTCTGTGGATTAAGCTTATAGCTATAAATTAATTGTGTTGATAAATCACTATTGGTGTTCGAATAAGCTGAAATATTATTATCTGGATTTTTATCTACATCGTAGTAAACAACATTTAATTTAAGATAACTGTTCACATCAAATTGGTAAGAAACTCTTAATTCCACTATGTTCGCATCGTATACATTACCTTGACTCGTATCGAGAGTTTCATAAGTATAAGAAAAATCAATCTCTAAATGACTGGTTGGGTTAAGGCGAGTGTTCGCATAAATTTCTTGATAATCAGCGAGGCGATTATTTTGGTAATCTATTTTTTTACCAAAAGAAAAATAAACTTCACCATAAAGGTATCTTGTTGGTTTTATATACGCAAACATAGTCAAAAGCTTTTCAGTAAACCGGTCGGTATTACCGTCAATAGAGTCATCAAACTCAATTGCTGCGAGGCCGCCATTCAATTGATTTAACTCACTTTTACGTAACCCTATTTTATCTGCATAGGTAAACATAATATCAAATTGTGAAAGTTTAGGGCCATCAATCGTAAAACTCGAAGCCAAACTTTTTTCGAGCAATTCACCATTTTCATTGTGTTTAATTTGCCACTGACCTGACAATTTTGCTTCTTGCCAAAAGCTGTCGCCTTCACTGTAAAAGAAACGGTCAACTAATAGTCTCTCATCTTGATAATCAGCTTGGGGCATAAAACCTAAATCAGCGCGGAAATCTTTACCTATTTTTTGATGTTCAGCACTTACCGACCAATACTCCGAGTTGTGCTCATAACTAAGTTTGACCGCTTGGTCGGCAAAATCAGTCGACTCCTCTATTGAATTGTCACTGTTTGAATGAACAACTTGTGCAAGAATAGCATTCGAGTCATCCATTTTATATTTGGTATTGATACCGGCAACGGTATTTTGATAACTATCAGACTTTCTTAAGGTGCTAATTGCACCTAATGAAAAGTCTTCAGAAAAGTCGTAGCGATATTTAAATGCGCCAGAGTGGCTTTCTTCATCTAACGATTTTAAACGTGATCCGGTATTCCCTGGCACAATAAAATTAGTTTCTGTGTCATGACTAATAAAAGCACCATAGGTATGGTTGTCATTAGTACCCGTTAATTTTGCACCATAATCAGGGTCGGCAATGTTTCTGGTATAAACTAAATTAAAATTTGAAGAGAAATAATCTGAGTTTTCTACAAAGAAAGGGCGAGCCTCACGATAAAACAAGGAATAGGTTTTATTAACGCTAAGTTGTCCCGCATCAGACTCTACTGTCGAAAAATCTGGGTTTACCGTAACGTTTAATAGCGTGTTGGCATTAATACCCCAGCGTAAGTCAACGCCCGCTTCGGTGTCGTTATCGCTTTGCCATTCATCTTGTGGGTCGTAAATGTCACGAGTATCATTTTTACTTGCCACTATTGCTGGCGTGATTGTTAAATTGTTACCGGTTTTTGCATCTTTAAAACCTTTTGCTTCAGGTATTTGGCATAACCAACAATCATTGTCTCGGTCGAGCGGTATATGAGATATACGCAGGCGAGAGTCGCGCGGGTAGAGACGAATAAACTCAATTGCCCAGGTTTTTTCTTCATCTGTGTCAGCAAAGTTCAATGCATGGTAGGGCACAGCCATTTCAACTTGATAGCCACTCGCTGTTCTTTTGCCAAACGATTGCCACATACCATCCCAAGCTGAATTGACATCACCGGTGAGTTCGTTTTTTATTCTATCGATTTGCGATCCGTAAGGATTAACAAAGAGTTCATAACTTAATCGTCGATTGTTGTAAGTGTCGAGTTTTATACCCACCACATCGTCTTCGAGTCGTGTATCTCGGTCACCTAAGTAGGCAATTATTTCTTCTGGGTTGGGATCTTGGGCAATAAAAGAGATATAAATGGTCTCGCCATTTTCAAATATTTTTGCGGTGGTTTTAACTGGGCTAGGCTTATTATTCCAAGGGGAATTAACAATGTTGAGCTCTATGGATAATGCCTGAGACCATTCCTCTTCGTTGATGTTGCCGTCTATGGTGACTTTTGTTTTAGCATAAGGTATCGATAAATGATCGATTTTATTAATTGTTTGTTCTTGGGCATTTTGTTCAGCAAAACTATTCTGTGAAAATAGTAAGAATATACTAGCTACTAAGGCTTTGTAGCTACTTCTTAACAACAACATTTTCTCTCCAGGGTTACATTTTATTATTTTTATATTGTGACTCTGGATAAATTGTGTCAAAAAAATGCAGTTAAAACAATCATTAATTATTCTAGCTCTATTATTAGCAGGCAATAAAAAAGTCGCCAAATGGCGACTTTACGTAAAAGCTGATGAGATTTTTATTTATTTTTACTTCATCCAAGCATAGCTAAACTTCATAAAGAGATTACGTTTATTTTGATTTAAGTCGCTAAAATCTTCTTCGGTGAAGTGTCTATCCGAATAGCCTAGATAGAAAACTGTTTGCGAATTCAACTTGTAGGCGTACAACAATTCAGTTGAGACGTTCTTCCTGCTTTGGGTAATATCTTCGGGATCCGTGTAAATATAATTATTAATATTTCTGTTGGTATTATTATAAATAAAACTAAACCGTAAAAAACTTAATACATTAAATTGGTACGTTGCTCTAAAATCGGTCAATCTTGCAGTAAAGACGTTGTTACTGGTCGCATCGACGTTATTATTAGTGGCATCTAATTGATTAAAGGTATGTTTGATATTTAATTCTAAATGCTTATCAACATTTAAGGTTACCTGTGAACTCCACTGTTTAGTACGGCCAAGACGGTTGTTTCTGTAATCAATGGCATCGCCGTATTTAAAGTTACTGTTAAAGTATAGACCTAGCATTGGATTAACTTCACCAAAGAGTGAAAATTGATTTTCGGTAAATAAGGTGGTGTTACCGTCAATGGCTAAAATACTTTTATCTTTTCTTAAACCGACTAAATCACGGTTTGAATAAGAAAAGCGGAAGTATGAATTCATACTTGAATTTAGTTGAGCGTTGATATCAAATTCTTTTTCAATCAATTCATTATTGTCGTTATGGGTGATATCCCAATCAGAATATATTTTAAATTTCGTCCACCATTCGCCTGGTTTCGCATACCACTTTCTATCACCACCAACAGAAAAACGCTTGTAGTCAACATTAGGAATAAAGCCTAAATCACCACGAAAGCCAGAATTTTGCTGATCGTATGTTACGCGGTAATACCAGTCTCGGTCATTGTGAGAATAGCTTGTTTTAAAGGCACTACCACTAAACTTATCATCTTTTAAGGTCCGTAAAACCTGCTCATTGTAATCACATTGACTATAGCCACAGTCAATGTTTTCTGGTGGCGCATGGCAATTGTCTGACTCACTTGAATCGTCGCTATCATCGGCATTACAAAATTGCTCAAATAAGTTATCAGGATATTCTGTAGTTGAATAAAGCGCTTGAAACTTAAAGACATCAGCCGTTGAAAGTCTAATTTGACTGCCGACACTGTGTACTATATTTTGATAATCTTCGGCGGTACGTATGGTACTTACGGTCCCCATAGTGATGTTTTCGTTAAAATTGTAACGATAGCGAAAAGCGCTTGCTTTTGATTCGCCTTCGATGCTCGCTATGGAAGAGCCTCTATTACCGGGGATTAAAATATTGGTACTGTCGTCATCGGTGACAAATAAACCAAAGGAGTGATCATTTTCTCGACCAGTTAATTTAGCACCGTAGTTTGGCGCGTTAATATTTCGGGTATAAATCAGGTTATAATTTGAATCAAAGTAATCAGCATTATCTAGAAAAAACGGTCTTTTTTCTTGGGTGAAAAGTGCAAAGTTATTATTGATATTTAACTGAGCATTATCTGTTTCAACTGTTGAAAAGTCTGGATTAATTGTGGCATTCAACACCCAGTCAGGTGTTATTCCCCAACGAACATCTAAGCTAGCTTCTGTGTTGGTTTCACTCTGCCAATCCTCATTATTTTCTCTTTGTTCATTAACGCCGGTAACAAGTGAAGGCGTAACGGTTAAGTTATCGCCTTGTTTTGCCCCCGTAAAGCCTTCAATCGTGTGAAGTTGGCATAACTCACAGTCGTTATCTCGTTCAAGGCGGACGTTTGAGAAACGAAAAAATTCGTTTCTCGGATAAAAACGCATTAATTCAATGCCCCAATCTTGTAATGACGATTTTTCAGTAAAGTTAAGCATACGAAGGGGTAAAGCCATTTCTACTATATAGCCTTTATCGTTAATTATTCCTGCACTGTCCCAGATGCCATCCCAAGAATCACTTTCACTTTTCGTTATTTCATTTTCGACACCGTCGATTTGAGAGCCTAAAGGGTTGACTAAAAATCGATAAGCCGAACGTTGGTCGTTATAAGTGTCAATTTTTATGCCAACGACATCGTCACCCCATGATTGATCTCTATCGCGGTAAAACGCTCGAATTTGGCTTGGGTTGGGATCTTCAGCAATGAAAGCAATATAGAAAGTACCGCCATCTTCCATTAATAACGCTTCGGTATGAACTTGGCTAGGTATATTGTCGTATGGACGAGTAACGTTATTGATTAATATTTTTTTTGCATGGCGCCATTGTTTTTCATCTAATTTAGCATCTATGGTTATTTTACCTGAAATCCTTGGGATTTGGGTTGACTGTTGCGCGTTAGCTTTACAATGAAAAGAAAATAATAAAGTGGAAATAGTCAAAATATGGCTGAATTTGACAGTGAACATTGATGCTCCAAAGGAAAGTGTTTGCACAAAGTTTATCTGCAATACTGACGGTAAACTTAAGTAATAGATTTACCGGCGATGGTGAAGAAAGTTAGACTTTCTGTCAAAGGAATTACGATAACTGGTATAAGGAATACGATTAATGGTTTTTTCTAACATTTTTTGCATGCTTAATCGTAGAAAATTTAGCTCGAATCTATAAATATTCTCCTGCATAATGGAATGCCTGTTATCTAGTTCTTCATTATTATGCCACTTACTTTACTCGATATTCTTGCCTTTATATGCTTTGTAACTTGTTGGATTGGTTACACTTGGTTTGCTCGTGTCAAGGCAAAAAACACTAATTGTATCGCCAGATGTCTTCATCAACATAGAATTCATTGGATGAATGAGCTAATGACGCGAGATATTCGTGTTGGTGAAGCTGCGTTGTTAGCAAATTTGGAGCGAAATATTGCTTTTTTTGCTTCAACAACTTTACTGGTTTTAGCCGGTGTATTGACTCTATTCGCTCAAGTCGAACGTTTAGAAGCGGTAATAGGTTCAATTCCCTATGCTGATTTTCCAAATCATGCGGCGATACAATTAAAATTAGGTGTCTTAGCTTTTATTTTCATTATGTCCTTTTTTCAATTTACTTGGTCTATGCGACAGTATGGCTTTTTAAATGTCATGATTGGTGCTGCGCCTTATGATGAGTTAGGCGAAGATGAAAACTTGCGTGCCTATGCAAAACAAATGGCAATAGTACAAGACCAAGCCGCACATTCTTATAATTATGGATTACGTTCTTATTATTTTTCTATTGCGGCAATGTGTTGGTTTTTTCATCCTGCGTTATTTATTTTTGCCAGTTTACTGGTTGTTTATACTTTATTTTATCGTGAATTTAGATCCCGAGCAGTAAAAGCTATTACCGCCGCACAAGAGCACTTAAGAATAGAGCATACAAAAAAGCGCGGTCATGATATTGATGAGTAAACATAATTACTCTGCTTATTCGGTGCAAGATTTTGACAATTTTGATTGTTTGAAAATATCAAAATGGGTCTACGTAGCCTTGATTTTTATTTTACGGGGTTATGTTGTTTGGCTAATGTCGGTAACCAATATGAAAGACCGTGTTGGTATTATTCAATGGATATACCCTGAAACATCATTGTTTTATTTAAGCTTAGGCTCTGGGGCGTTAGGTGTTTTTATTGTCCTTGTCTTAAGTTTACGGCGGCCAAATGCGAAAGGTTGGGTTAAAAAATCATGGCGCCATGGTAAAGGTATTCTCACTTTCGCCTTACTTTTTGATTTGATTATTTGCTTAGTTGGCTTTTTTTATTGGCATTTACTGTCATTAACATGGTTAATTACCCAAGCTATTATTGTTGGAGCGCTTATAATCATGTTAAATCTCAGTAAAAAATTTACAATAAATATTACTGAGTTTCCAGAGCCACTTCCTGACCCAAAAAAAAGGTGATGAAATCACAATGAATAACGAACAAGCTGTACAGCAAGATGAACGATTAATTATATTAGATACAGAAACAACGGGTATTAATCCTAGGGAAGGGCACCGAATTGTTGAAGTAGGCTGTGTTGAAATGATCAACCGACAGTTAACCGGTCGTAGTTTTCACGTTTATATCAATCCATTATTTGAAATGGATCAGGAAGTTATCAATATTCACGGATTAACCAATGAGTTCCTTCGTGATAAACCTTTATTTAGTCAAGTCGCCGATGACTTTATCGGATTTATTAAAGGTGCACGCCTTGTTATTCATAACGCTAAATTTGATATCGGCTTTATGGACAATGAATTTGCTTTATTAAAGCGAAATATTCCCAACACTCGTGATATGTGTACTGTTATAGATACGTTGCATGTTTCAAAAGATGAATTTGGTTCACCAAAGACCCTAGATTATTTAGCCCGTTACTATCGTGTCGATAAATTAGTCGACCGCACTTATCATGGTGCATTAATCGATGCTCAACTTTTAGCGTTTGTTTATGTAGAGATGACGCGTAAGCAGTCCGTGTTAAATCTATCAGCAGGCAGCGAATCAGGTGACAGTAATGCTATTCGTCGTTTACCCGCACAACGAACAAAATTAAAGGTTATCCAAGCTTCTGCCGATGAACTTATTAAGCATAGTGAAAGATTAGCGATTGTTGCTGAAAAAGGGAGCGAACCAATATGGCCCAAATAGGTCAGTCAAAACTTTTTATTATCATAGTAGTAGCCTTTCTATTGATATCTATACCAAGTTATGGACAACAAACCAAAATTGATTATTACCAATCAGATAATGTTACCAATGCTATTCCTTATTTTGAAAATCGGTTTAAAATAGATGCCTTGCTTGAAGAAATAACTCTGTTATTTTATCGAAGAAGTGGCACGCCACCCATCATACTTGTGCGCCCTGATGGCACCAAAATTAAAATTAATAATTTACCTAAAGATAAAATCACTTGGTTTGATGATCGTACTTTTGATTTAATCACCATTAAAAATCCAATGCCCGGCCCTTGGCAGGCTATTGGTGATATTTTACCGCAAAGCCACATTATGGTTGTCACTGATGTCACTATTAAAGTTGACCCCTTACCTGAGGTTATCCTCTCGGGAGAAACCTTAAAAATTGAAGGGCACCTTTATAATGGAGAACAAGCTATTGACGATCCACTCTTTCGTGACGTTATTAACCTCAATGTAGATTTTTTTAGTACCAATAATTCTGCGTATGATAATTTTGGTGCTGAACCCATTAAAATAGCGCAGTTTCGTGATGATGGCCGTGACTTAGATGAGTATGCCAAGGATGGTGTCTTTACCGGCGAATTTGAACTTGCTTTTGCTCCGGGTGAATGGCTACCTATTTACTCTGTTATTATGCCGATGGCTACTCGAGAGTTACGACAAAAACCCATTATTTTGCAAAAGACACCAATTACCATTTCTGTTGAACCCGTAATGGAAGTCGGGAAGTCTCACAAGGTCATCTTTACTATCGACCCCACTTATGTAGATATGGATAGTGTTTTGTTTCAAGGGAAAGTTATTTTTCCAGACCGTCAAGAAGTACCATTTTCTATTATGGAAGGAAAAGGAAATTTACGTACTTACGAACTTGCTTACACCGAGTCAGGTGTTCATCGTATACAAGTGAGTGTTTTTGGCAAAACAATTAACGGCCGCGAATTCCGTTTAGTGTTAGAACAATTTACCTTTAATGCAGAAAGTAAAACGGGCTTAGTGATGCCGACCCTAAATGCTAATGGTGAAATGACATCACTCCCTGTAGACAAAGCGGATGTTGTTATTACCGATAAAATTATACTAGCAGAGGAAAAAGCTAAACAATTAGCCATGGAGTTGCAAGAAGCTAAAGTCGAACAAGAAAGCGCAAAAAGTGAAAAAGATCTACAAACTTATATTATTATTGCTGTTGCAAACGTCGGAATCGTCCTTATTGCGTTAGTCTTTTACTTTATATCTCGCCGAAAAAAGAACAAAAAATGATGAATAGCCAATTAAATAAAGCCATTTTTGAATGTAATTCCTCCGTATTGTACATCAAACGTGCATACAGTTAATTATATTAAAAAAGTGGTTGACTGCTCTGCGTCTTAACCGTATTATCTCCGCCGCATTCAACGACTTGTTGACGAATGTGTTGATTATACAGCGGAGTGGTAGTTCAGTTGGTTAGAATACCGGCCTGTCACGCCGGGGGTCGCGGGTTCGAGTCCCGTCCACTCCGCCAATTAATCAAAGGTTAAGCACCTAGTTTTACTAAACGTTTAAAACAATACAGCGGAGTGGTAGTTCAGTTGGTTAGAATACCGGCCTGTCACGCCGGGGGTCGCGGGTTCGAGTCCCGTCCACTCCGCCAACATTGTTTAAGTAAAGAATAAGGTTTGAATGACCTAACGATAAAAGGCGTGACATCTTTTATTATAACATTCAAAAGCAATACAGCGGAGTGGTAGTTCAGTTGGTTAGAATACCGGCCTGTCACGCCGGGGGTCGCGGGTTCGAGTCCCGTCCACTCCGCCAACATTGTTTAAATTAAGAATAAGGTTTGAATGACCTAACTATAAAAGGCGTGACATCTTTTATACTAACATTCAAAAGTAAAATCACGGGTTTAAGTACCGTCTACTTAGGTAGTAAAACTTGAAGAAAGCAATACAGCGGAGTGGTAGTTCAGTTGGTTAGAATACCGGCCTGTCACGCCGGGGGTCGCGGGTTCGAGTCCCGTCCACTCCGCCAACATTGTTTTTACTGTTTTTTATAGTCATATAAAAAATTAAAATAGTTCAAGACCTCAAGACCTCAAGACCTCAAGACCTCAAGACCTCAAG
>NZ_JACGVV010000064.1:0-6352 GCF_014077405.1 Colwellia sp. BRX10-9
TAATAGCAACAAAAATACACAAGAGCCATACTAGCCAAAATATTACACTATTAAACCAAAACGAATGTACTAGAAAATCGTAGACTGGAAAAGTAACAAATTCGGCTAACCAATTTATTGTATTTGAACCAAATACTTTCTCAGCGACAATCATTAACTCGCCACCTTTAGGGTGGAAAAAACTAATAGCTCCTCGGACAATAACTGGAAATAGGAATATTGAACAAACAGCTAAAACTAATCTCCTCACGTTAAATTTATCTCCAAGATTTTGGTAAGCCTAACGCCCCATTAAGAGGCTTTTAATTGTTGGTTAAAATGTGAGCGAAGCGGAACCTAACCCACTGTTAAAAGTCCTGCTTGAATGGCTTGTTAGGAGCCTACTTATAAATATCTGGGCATTCTTCAATAGCCCATTTACTATCTTTTGGATTCACTGAAATGCTTGAAAGTGCATATTTTCGTATGCCTGTTATAGGCTCAATTATATCGAAAAACCAAATACGCCCATGTGCGGCAGAGAAACCTTTATTTTTATCATACATCATATTATTAGGTGTAATACATTGCACTAAAGATCGAATAGAATGAATAAAAATAGAATCATATTTTTCTTTTAAATCATCGTAATCTTTTACCTTTAGCCAACGAAATCTAACATTCCCTTCAGGAGCGACATAGGTTTCAGGCAAGCTAATATTAAAGGGGTAAGACACAATTGAATTTAACAATTTAATATCATTAGTTTCAAGTGACTTTTTGAGAATGCTTAAAACTGGAGAAAACTTTAATAAAGCGTCTTCTCTCGAATATGCCTCATAATCTTCTGCAAAAGTATTAGCTGTATAGAATAGTATAAAAATAGTTAAATATACTCTCAACTTTTCTAGGCTCCTAACGCCTCGTTAAGAGGCAAAAAATTGTTGGCTAAAATTAGCGACGAAGGAGCAAAAGCCAACTGTTTTTTGTCCTTTTAAACGACTTGCTATAAGTAAATTAGCGCTCACCAGTTCTTTTTTTAAACATACCGGCGATACCTGCACCACTACCAATAGCAAAAGCCGATCCTAGTATTATCTTTACCAAATCAAATTGCTTCATCAACATTGCAGTCATAACCAAGATGAAAATAAGAAAGACAACACCAAACAAAACTATTACAGATCTTTTGTGTTGCTTATCATCTAAAGTGGATTCTAGCTTTTCTTGCTCCGCTTTATCTGAAAAATAAGATTCTGCTGTTTCAAAACCTTTTTCAGCGATCATTTCAACAGTTTGAGCAATTTGTTCTATGTGCTTCATTCGAACATTTAATTGTTCAATATTATGAGGTAAATCTAATTCTACTTCTGACAACTTATTATCTGGCACAAAACTTCCTTTTACTTATAACGCCTTACTAAGCGGCGCGAAATTGTTGGCTAAAATTGCGAGGAACGAAGCTAGCCAACTGTTTAGCGTCCGTTTGAGTAACTTGTTATACGTTTAATCGTGCCAAACGCTAGATTTCATGAAAGTACAAAATTGGGATAAATTAAACTTACTTTTATTGGCATCCTTTTTAAGAATGTAACCCTCTATTATTTTCATTGAATTAGGCACGGTCATCCATTCATATACATTATCACTTTTACTGATAATACCTTGGAGTTTATTTAGAGCTAATTCTGCATTCTTTTGAGTATAGTGAGATTCAGGAATTCTCATGTCGGGTTCTATGTTTTCATTTGTTGGACATAAATCTTTAGCCATAGATGAAAATGGGATTAATAAGATAATCACAATAATTGAATATTTCACCAAACCTCCTGAAACGTATAACGCCCCATTAAGCGGCAAAAAATTGTTGGTTAAAATGTTGAACGGAGTGAAAACAACCAACTGTTTTTTGTCCGTTTGAATGCCTTGTTAGCGAGCTTTTACACCGCGCCAATTTGAACCTAATACATAAAAACTATAAAGATAAATTAGAGGCCAAATAACTGCAATTATAATTGAAAGTATTTTACTTTTATTTTTAAAGCAATGAATAAAAGAACATACCCATAGATAAAATGTTGAGGTTAACGAGAGATATAAAAATGCTAGTTCCAAAAAGTGCATTTCCTCTCCGTCGAGACCTGAATCTATTACTCGAGGATCACCGATGTAATTTAATAAAACTAAATATGCCCAAATCGAAAGACTCAGAGCTAGAATTATTAGTAGTGACTTAGAATTCAAGAACAGCTTCATAAAGCTCGCTAACGCCGTTTTAAGCGGCAAATTACAGTTGGCTAAAATAAGTGAGGCACGAACAAAAAGCCAACTGTAATTTGTCCGGCTTGAAAACCCTTGTTAGGTGTTTATTCCACCGAAACTATTTTAATAGATGTTAAGCACTCTGATGTAAAGCCAAGTGGTTCTAAACTATACCTGACACCTTGAACTCCTCTTTTTTTAGGCAAACTATACCCTTTCATTACTTCTAAGGTGTTCATATTAAACCTAATAGTATATTCAATATTTTGATTGTCGGGAGTTATAGTCATATTTAAATATGGTGGTAAACGCGTTAAATTATGATACCAAGAACTTGATATATCCAATGAATACATAAATGTACTATTATCTCCAAAATACTTTTAAAGGCACTCTGGCATAATTAATTTTTTATCTGCAATTTGAAGAGTTAATGATTTACGATCAAATGATGCAGGTTCATATTTCTGCGGAAGACCAATTAAAACTCCATCATCTTGGATTTTAACCCCAGTATCTTTATGAGCAAATAAAAAAGAACTATAAAATATCGATAATACTATCAAAGTTAACCGCATTCTGAAAACACCTAACGCCTTGCTAAGCGGAAAATAACGGTTGGTTATAATCGTGAAGCGATGGCCAACTGTTATTTTTCCGTTTGAGCAACTTGTTAAATTGCATTACCACGATGTAGAGAAAAGTAACATAAGTCCGTATTGAGTTGTTTCTTTATAACGAATAACCGTTTCATTCCCGGGTAATGCTTTATTTTCAGAGACCCCATCACCTAGAGTCTGCACATTTGGGTCCGCAACAACGCCAAGTCCAATATTCCAGCTACTTGTTTTATCCGCTTTTTTCCAGCCCATCATATAACCAATTGCAACTGAATTGATAATTTCATCACTTCCAGGTTGCACTGCTACGAATGGTCCGTGGTTGAAACCAAAATCACTATCTCTAAAAAAGTAATGACCTTCTAATACTAATCTCGGTATGCCATTTTCTTCATCTGTAACTCTAACTAATCCATCAACAACTTCTGCACTTTTAATCCGATCATGACTTCCAAGATCCATTGTAAAGGATAATCCAGCTCCAAACCCAAAGTCACCTATTGATGTTGACTTAGATTCATCTTCGGCGGCCATAGAAACAGAAGAAGTTAATGTTAAAATAAAGAGAGTTAATACGTAGGTAGTTTTCATTTGTATATCCTTATAAATTATAGTTAATCCAGTTAATTTATAGGACATATTCAAAATAAAGCCATGAATCTTGATTATTGTATGAAGACTCTGCTTAGTATGATTGCAATTTAACGCCCCATTAAGAGGCAAATAATAGTTGGCTAAAATAAGCGACGAAGGAGCAAATAGCCAGCTGTTATTTGTCCTGCTTGAATGGCTTGTTATGTGGCAGTTTTACCGCTATAAATTTTATATACAAAAAACAACATTAGCAAAGCAAACAAGTTTAAACCTAAGCCAGTTGGATTACTAAATGTTTGCTGTAAACCACTGTCGTTTCGCAAAAAATAATGAACTGGGAATGCAAAACTCGCAACAAACTTAACACTAAAGGATTCACTGTATATGAAAACCAATTGAATAAAATAAAACACTGTTAGTAACCTTTTAGCCATTTGAGGAAATTTACCCAAAAAACAAAATATAGCTCCAACTAAACCAACAGTTAAAAATAAGATATGTAACACACCAAGTTGACCATTCAAGAATGAAGTATAAAGCTCCCAACCACTTAAGATGAAGGTCACTAAGCCAAGTAAATAAAATTTCAAATGAACCACAAATACCTCTTTTAATTCACCAAACCTGAAAGCCACATAACGCCCGCTTAAGCGGAAAAATATAGTTGGCTAAAATGTTGAACGGAGTGAAAACAGCCAACTGTATTTTTTCCGTTTGAAGCGCTTGTTAGCACTCGTTTACCTGAAGTTTTTTCTGATGCTATTGATATAACTTAAATTAGTAGGGCATTGATTAGAAGGCATGATCAAACTTTTTACACCAAACACTAAGCCAGCTCCAGCTACACCAGCGATCAATGGAGCCATACCTATAAAAGAAGAAACTCCGGCACTTCCCAAACCTGCGCCAACAATACCTGAAAAATCAGTATTGATTACATTTTTTAAATGAGTTGTAACTCGTTTTACACCTGACTCTTTTAAAGTTTTATCAATATCTCTTATTGCTAACTCAACACGAGCCATTTGCGTATTTCTTGCTCGAGGAACATCTTTAGAGCTAAGTATTTTTTCGTTAATCTCATCCATGTGGCATCGAAAAGCAGTGAGTTCATCTCGTCTCTTTTCTTTGAACTCTAAAATGTCAGCTAAAGGAGTATTAATGCTTGGTACAGGTAACATATCGTATAACTCAACTTCTACACCAATGCTTATACTCTGCTGTGTATAAAATGGAATATCAGTCAATTGAGCAATTGTCCAACAACCTGGCTCTTCTTCTTGGTTTTTTCTAAAAGCAGCTTCTTGAGCTGCTATAAAAAATTCACCTTTTCCTGAATTGACAGTACCTTGAAAAGAAACGTGAGTTCGTTTCAAGTTTCCAGTTTGTTCCAGATATTCAATATCAGGTGAGGAAATATGAACAAGCATATTTGAGGGATAATCAATTTCATCCCAATACATAAGATATTTTCTTAATTCAAGAGGGTCTGGTGATCCACCGCATCTTATTCCACCAGTATAAATAGGTGTAAAAGGTGGTGAGACTACAATTCCTTTTTTAATCATCCTAACCTCTGACTAGAGTGCTAACGCTTACTTAAGCGGAAAAATATTGTTGGCTAAAATGTGAACGGAGTGAAACAGCCAACTGTATTTTTTCCGTTTGAAGTTCTTGTTAGCTTTAAGTGTACGATGCCAAAATACCAGCTAAATACCCTTTAGCAAAAGCAGTTTGCACACTTTTATGACGAACAGTGCCTGCTTGACTATTTGGTAATGAATCGAAGCTAATATTTACAGATGCCGATTTTGAAAGACCAATAGAATAGCCTTGCTCATACGCACAACCTGCACATTTATGACGACCATTAAATTTACTTTGATCGTCAGGGAGTAATTCAAATTCAGTGTTATACCTGTGCTCTTGTTGACATTCACTCATAATAATTTCCTTTTAGTTGATGATGATGCAAATACTATTTTTAAAGCTAACGCCACGTTAAGCGGCAAAAAATTGTTGGCTAAAATTGTGAACGGAGTGAAACAGCCAACTGTTTTTTGTCCGTTTGAACGCCTTGTTATGTGTATGATAACCAAGCACTATTATGACAACATTAATTTAAAGAGTAACCAAAACTTTTAGGACTTTTAAGTATTTCTGTAACCGTAGATTTTGCAGTTTCGTTAGATAGTTCACAAACCTCTAAAATCTTAATCGCTACCTCTTTGTTGCCTGAAACTATCGCTTGATCAAAACTATCCATTTTCTTTAGAGCGAACAGTCTTTCGTTTACAGTCATTCCATCCAAAAACTCCATATTTGCAGACTTCCTAGATACACATAACGCCCCATTAAGAGGCAAATAATGGTTGGCTAAAATAGGCGACGAAGGAGCAAATAGCCAACTGTTATTTGTCCTGCTTGAATGGCTTGTTATATGGCAGATCTACCAAAAGCGCCACCATGCTTTTTTACTTGGAAAGTTAAGAAGTTTAACGTTGTCGTAGCAAACACCACAAAGAATTTTTACGTTTGAAAACTCTTCTGCCTCACCTTCCCACTCACCATTTTTATTTACTAAATCTTCGCACTCCGAACACCACGCATCTGGTCTAGGATTTTCTGGTTGCTCAATTGACCACCAAAAACCTCTAGATTGGCCATCTTTCAGGCTCTCGACCGTATGTTGACATACATAAGTTTCCTGCTGCTTTCCATGTTCAAAACATTCAATATACTCTATTTCATCAGCCATACTTTAGTGCCATATAACGCCCCACTAAGAGGCAAATAATAGTTGGTTATAATAGAGAGCGAAGCGAACAAAACCAACTGTTATTTGTCCTGCTTGAGTGGCTTGTTATGTTGCAGCTTGCCCGCTACCTTCGAGTACA
>NZ_JACGVV010000052.1:0-17146 GCF_014077405.1 Colwellia sp. BRX10-9
CTTGTTTGAATAGCGCGTAAACATAGCTACATTCAAAAACAGCAAGAAAAATACAGCTACCTTGGGGGAGAAGTAAAGCTTGCCTGAAATTCACTCATTTAGTCAATATCTATAAAAATCGATATGCAAAGGCTTACAAGATGAAGTACATGCCTTGTTGCTGACCAATGGATAGCGGTGTTTCAGTGCCTTATTATTGTGCAGCATTATCATGGGTGGCATAGTAATTACTTGTTGGCGCTGTAGGTACTGACTTATTTGACATAAAAGTTCTCTAAAAGCATATTAATAATGAGTTTAAGCAGTAAGTTTAGCGAGCATGTTCGCACAAATATTATAACCTAAAGCCTAATTAATAGCATTTAACTAGCCAGTAACTTAGCCCAGAATATTAACCACTTAACGTAATAAAGTTGCATCGAGTTAGGCCGGCTAAAATCCTAAAAGATATAGTAGAGGTGCCTGTAAAAGGCTTTCAAAAGACACTACCCTGCCCCTAGCTTATTACCCCCTCGACAGTCTGTGATCATTAAGTGTCTATATTTTATATTGTTAAGCATCAACAGAAACAAAAAAACACCAATCATGACAATTGATGTTTTATTAAACTAGTCTCCTATCTAAATCAGTTATCCCTAAAAATAAAAAACCACTCAAATGAGTGGCTTCTTATGACTATATTTATAACTCAAATAACGAATTAAAATATGAGTTAGTTCAAACTACCACTAGGCAGACGCACGGAGTTGACGATAGTCAATGAGTACTTCTAACAACGTGGTAGGAAGAAATAAACATAGTTTAATCGTTATTGGCCTTTAACTTCTGACAGGCCATTAAATATAGCTTTATCACCAAGGTACTCTTCAATACGTAGTAATTGGTTGTACTTAGAAACACGGTCTGAACGACAAAGTGAACCAGTTTTAATTTGGCCTGCCGCTGTACCTACCGCTAAATCAGCAATCGTTGCATCTTCAGTTTCGCCTGAACGATGAGAAATAACGGCAGTAAAACCAGCATCTTTCGCCATTTTAATCGCCGCTAATGTTTCAGTTAAGGTACCAATTTGGTTAAACTTAATTAAAATTGAGTTGCCAATACCTTGTTCAATACCACGTGCTAAGATTTTAGTATTCGTTACAAATAAATCATCGCCAACAATTTGTATTTTATCGCCCAATAATTTTGTTTGGTAAGCAAAACCATCCCAATCAGACTCGTCCAAGCCGTCTTCAATAGAAACGATAGGATATTCTTCACATAACGTTGCTAAGAAATCAGAGAATTCGTTAGCTGTAAATTGCTTGCCTTCGCCTTTCAGGTCGTAAATGCCTTTCTCGCTATCATAAAATTCTGAAGCAGCACAATCCATCGCTAACGTAATGTCTTTACCTAATTCATAACCGGCAGCAGAAACTGCTTCCTTAATAACGGCTAAGGCGTCAGCATTCGAGGCTAAATCAGGTGCAAAACCACCTTCATCACCAACGGCAGTATTTAAACCTTTTGCTGATAATACTTTTTTCAAGGCATGAAATATTTCAGCGCCCATACGTAATGCTTCACTGAAGCTTTTAGCACTCACCGGTTGGATCATGAACTCTTGAATATCAACATTATTGTCTGCATGTTCACCGCCATTGATAATATTCATCATAGGTAAAGGTAATGAGTATTGACCCGGTGTTCCGTTTAAATCAGCGATATGTTCAAACAATTGTACTTTCTTTTCCATTGCGGCTGCTTTTGCATTTGCTAATGAAACCGCTAAAATAGCATTGGCACCAAATTTTTCTTTATTTTCAGTACCGTCTAAGTCGATCATGATTTGATCAATAGTGGCTTGTTCTAAAGCACTTTGTCCGATCAATGCCGTTTGAATGTCATTGTTTATCGCCGCAACCGCTTTTAATACGCCTTTACCTAAATAACGAGACTTATCACCATCACGTAACTCTAACGCTTCACGTGAACCGGTTGATGCGCCAGAGGGTGCAGCAGCACGGCCCCAAGCACCCGATGCTAAAAAAACGTCAGCTTCAACGGTTGGGTTACCACGAGAGTCCATAATTTCACGGGCGATAATTTTACTGATATTCGACATTATAATTCCTTTAAATTGAGTGCACTACAGCGAATGAACCGCTATTAAGTTGGTAATAGTTTTTAGTTTACATTTTACTGATAAAACATTTTGCCATAAATAATTATGCCAGAAAGCAAAACCGCAGCACTATGCTACGGTTTTATTAATTTTCAGGTTTAACTTGATTGCTGTTTTTGATGCTCAAATGAAGCAGCAATAAAGCTTTCAAACAATGGGTGTCCATCACGTGGAGTTGAATTAAACTCAGGATGAAACTGCCCAGCAATAAACCAAGGATGATCCGGTATTTCAATCATCTCAACTAATGTTTTATCCGTAGATAACCCCGAGAACACCAAACCAGCTTTGCTAATTTGCTCACGGTAGTTATTATTTACCTCATAACGATGACGGTGTCTCTCATAAATTGTTTCACTGCCATATACGTCATATGCCTTGGTACCTTTCACAAGGTGGCACAATTGTGAACCTAAACGCATCGTGCCGCCTAAGTCTGAATTTTCATGACGGTATTCAACTTGGCCTTCTTCATCTAACCATTCATTAATTAAACCAACCACTGGATGTGGGGTTTCAGGGTTAAATTCGGTGCTATGAGCGTCAGTAAGACCAGCAACATTGCGGGCATAATCAATAAGCGCCACTTGCATACCTAAACAAATACCTAAATAAGGCACTTTGTTTTCACGGGCATATTTCGCCGCTAAAATTTTTCCTTCAACGCCACGAATACCAAAACCACCTGGCACTAATATCGCATCAACGGTTCCTAAAACATCAGTTCCTTTGCTCTCAAGATCTTGTGAGTCAATGTATTTAATGTTTACCGTTACTTGGTTTTTCAAGCCGGCATGTTTTAATGCTTCGTTAACAGATTTATACGCGTCTGGTAATTCAATATATTTACCTACCATGCCTATGGTAACTTCACCAAAAGGGTTAGCTTCTTGATAGAGTACTTTTTCCCATTCACTTAAATCGGCTGCAGGTACATCAAGACCAAAACGTTTAACCACTAATTCATCTATACCTTGGGCTTTAAGTAACGCCGGAATCTTATAAATGCTATCAACGTCACGCATTGATAAAACCGCTTTTTCAGCAACATTGGTAAACAAAGATATTTTTGCTCGCTCATTAGCAGGCACAGTGCGTTCACTTCGACACACTAAAATATCAGGGACGATACCGATTGAGCGTAGCTCTTTCACTGAATGTTGAGTTGGTTTTGTTTTAATTTCGCCGGCTGTTTTAATATAAGGCACTAACGTTAGGTGCATATACATCGCACGTTCACGTCCTAATTCGGTACCTAACTGGCGAATAGCTTCTAAGAAAGGTTGTGATTCAATATCACCAACCGTGCCGCCAATCTCAACCATAGCAACGTCATAACCTTCAGCACCCTCGATAACGCGACGCTTAATGTCGTTAGTAATATGAGGAATAACTTGAATAGTGGCACCTAAAAACTCACCTTTGCGCTCACGTGCAAGAATATCTTGATATATTCTGCCGGTGGTGAAGTTATTAAGCTTGGTCATTTTGGTACGAATAAATCGTTCATAATGCCCTAAATCCAAATCAGTTTCCGCGCCGTCTTCGGTAACAAACACTTCACCATGTTGAATAGGACTCATCGTACCCGGGTCAACATTAATATAAGGGTCAAGTTTTAACATTGTGACTTTTAAGCCGCGTGCTTCAAGAATTGCAGCAAGAGAAGCCGCGGCAATACCTTTACCAAGAGACGATACAACGCCGCCGGTTACAAAAATATATCTAGTTGTCATGTGATACCAAAAGTCAGAGTGAGCAGGAATTTTGTGTGTTTTACTTAAGTTGTTTTGCTAGCTTATTATACGAATTAATTAGCGAATAATGAGGTAAGTTTAGTCATGATTTTGAAAAACACACCAACCTAGCAGGACGGGAAAACATTATACTTAAAACTAGCTACCACGACAATATGATCTACAGATCAATTTCTGTTATTTTGACAAAAATATTTAATGACTGTGTTTATTTTATCGATAAAAAGCTAACATATTGTTTTAATTCACCCTAGGCATTGGATACCCTTTATGACTTCATCTCGTTTAACCGCCGTACTTTGTGCTATCGATAAAATAAATAGTGAAGATCCCAATCAAACACTTGTTAATGGGCATCCTCAAGCCAATGAATTACTTTATGGTCAATACATGACCTCTTGTCTTGAGCAGTATTTTCCTCAGTCAAATGAATTATTACAAATAGCTGTGCGGGCACAGCATATTAAACGCTGGGACTTAAAGCGTACCGAATTTGATGAAGGCAAAGCTGGCTATTATCAGTGGCGGATTTCCCAAGGAAAGTTCCACGCTGAGCTCACTAAGTCATTAATGTTAGAAAATGATTATTCTGAGCATGAGGCTGAATTGACCGCTTGTATTTTAAGAAAAGAACAGCTCAAAACAAATGCCAACACGCAAACGTTAGAGGATGTCGCTTGCTTAGTCTTTTTACAATATTACTTTGACGCTTTTGCCGCTAAATATACCGAAGCAGACAACGAAGCTAAAATCATAAGGATAGTGAAGAAAACTTGGGGAAAAATGTCAGCGCGTGGCCACGAAATAGCACTTTCATTAACACTACCTAACCATTTAGCGACCTTAGTGGGTAAAGCACTCGCTGATTAATAATTAACAGTTAAGTTTGTTGTTCCTCTGCTGAAAGAGGTAAACGCCATAGAAAAATAAAGGGCCCTGCAACTAAAACGATGACCAACACTCGCAGTAGGTTATTGTCTAATTGATAGCACGAACCCATGGTGGCTAAGATAATAGTACTTAAAGCGATTGTTTTAGCCCTTTTAGGAATACTGCCTGATGTTTGCCAATGGTAAATCAAGGGGCCAAAAACTTTATGTCTAAGTAATATTTTATTCATACGTGGCGAGGACTTAGCAAAACAACTCGCCGCAACTAACAGAAAAGGTGTGGTAGGAAAAATCGGCAATACCACACCCAGTAGAGCAAGACCTACAAAGAACAAACCAGTAAGTTTTAAGAGCCTCTGTGCTAGCAGTTCGTTCATTCTATTTGCCAATCATTATAGATAAAGTCAACTGAGGATAATAACTGCTGTAGCTCTCCTGACAAGCGCATTTCATTAACAATTACACTAAGTGCTTTATTTAGACTTTGTCCTTTCTCTGTCTTAGGAAAAACCATTTTAACTTCAAACTTTTTATAAAGTTGACGTTTAACAGCAGCTAACAACGGCAAATTTTCACGTAAAAGAGGATCGGTGGAAGAATCAGCAAAAATATAACCGTCGGTCATTTTGTGCTGCACTTTCTTTAAACTACAAAGGATACAACTAGAACCCATCTTTAATTCACTAAAAAAAGGCAGGTGAGCAGCATCAGTTTCAATCTTATAATTTACCAGTTTAGTGAGATCAACAAACCTATCTTTATGGGTATAAAGTACAAAGTTGACATGAAAAATAGTTTCGTCTGAGTAAATAAAGTTATCTTGAGGCGAATTCTCAGCTTTGGGCTTAATAAAGGGTAAATGAAAATCAACTTGATTAGTAATAACATAATAGATAGAACGCGAAAAAGGCACTATCTGGATTTCTATATTTTGGTCTAGTTTCTTGGCAAGCACTTTAACAAAATCGACCAAAACCCCTTCATCTTTGCTTACCGCATGAACTGGCATTTGAGGAATACTGACACGTAATATATCTGTCGCAATACTGGTATTACAGTAAAAAAACACACTTAAAAGGCAAATAAACTTAATAAACACACGATTGGTAATCACTAATAACTATCCTTAACTGCTATGAATTAAGCATAATATATTTCATCTAATAAAAAAATATTTTTTAAACACTTTAAATTTCACTGATTTATAACAAGGTTATCTTTGCTCAACAGCGAGGTATTATCGATAACACTCCTAACGATGAGGGGGTTATCGATGGTTTTTGTCACGCAACGAGACCTAGTATAATTATTGATAGGTCTCGCTATAAAACAGCAACCGCTATTATCGCTCGGTATTCCAACTAAATAAGTAAGAGCCTAACGCTAAAAAAATAGTACTCATAATCAAAAGTGCGCTCAGGTGATAACTGATATCAGCTAGGGTTGCACCTTCGGTGATCAC
This sequence comes from Colwellia sp. BRX10-9, assembly GCF_014077405.1. Classification (NCBI taxonomy): domain Bacteria; kingdom Pseudomonadati; phylum Pseudomonadota; class Gammaproteobacteria; order Alteromonadales; family Colwelliaceae; genus Colwellia; species Colwellia sp. BRX10-9. The sequence continues at coordinate 6,277 of NZ_JACGVV010000052.1, forward strand.
TTTTCTCGCTCCAGCCACTAAATGAGTTAAAGGTAAAAAGTCAGCAAAAACTTTTACCGCATTGGGTGCACCTTCTAGACTAAACCAAACACCTGATAACAACATCATTGGCCATGAGGTCAAATTAAGTAAACCGCCAATAAGCTCTTCACTCTTACTTCTGCTCGCGACCAGCAAACCTAAAGATATTAAGCTAATAGCACCTAAAACTGCGATGATAAATAGATCAAAATAGCTGCCCAGCATGTAAAAATCAAAAAAGAAATTACAGCCAATATAAACAACACTCGACATAAACATCACAATAAAAATACGTGACACTAATTGTGCTGATACAAATTCAAACGCTGAAAGCGGTGTCGCTTTTAAACGTTTTAATACCGCATTTTTCCGATAACGTACTATCACGTAGCCAACACCAAATAGGCAACTAAACATCATGTTCATTCCAAGGATCCCAGGCAGAACCCAGTCGACATAACGAATTTTCTTCCCATAGGTTTCTAAGCGTTGAAAGTTATTGTGTTGTCCTAAAAAGATTTTTTCAACCAGGTAACTGTTTGGCGAACCTTGGTTAACCCAATAGCTTTTTTGGCTAAAGTCGACTAAAAAATCAATAGCATGCTGTTCTAATTTTACGGTTGCTAACGCCTTATCTTGATAATCGATAAAGTCAACGTAACGTGTTTCCATAAAACTCGATTGAACGGTTTTACTGTCGATAACCCCCACTTTATAAACGGCTTTTCCGTCACCAGAAAAAACAAAAGATAAACCCGCTAACATGAGAATAGGGAAAAATAAATTCCACCCTAACGATGAACGATCGCGAAAAAATTCAATATTACGGGCTTTGACTACCGCAAAAAAACGTTTGAAATTCATATATTTTACTCTCTCAACGAATGGCCGGTTAATTTTAGAAAAAGGTCATCAAGATTTGGAGACTTTACTTGTAAACCTTCTAATGGAATTTTCTCAGCAATTAACAAGCTAATAGTTTCTTCCACATGTTGCGTCGTTATTTCGACCCGCTCGTGTTCGATAGTCCACTGATGTTTTTCAATTAATGGCTGCGGTACTTGCTCTAGAGGTAAATAAATAAAGACCTCTTGAAAATGCTTAGCAAGTAATCGATTAGGTGTGCCACTTTCAATAATTTTACCATTGTCCATAATAACTACTTCATCACAAAGTTGTTCCGCTTCGTCCATGTAATGAGTGGTTAAAATAACCGTCTTATTTTGGGCTTTAATATTTTTTATTAATTGCCAAAAATTACGTCTCGCCTGTGGATCAAGCCCAGTGGTGGGTTCATCAAGAAAAATAATATCGGGGTCATTAATTAACGCCAGTGCTAATAATAACCGTTGGCGTTGTCCACCCGACAACAAACGATTATCTCTATCTAAAAAATCTTTTAAGCCACAGAGCTCAATTAATTGCTGATGAGGTACAGTGTTGTCATAAAATGCGGTGAATAAATTTAAGGTCTCTTGTACCGTTAAAAAATCTTGCAAAGCAGTACTTTGAAATTGAATGCCAATTTGCTGACTTATATCCTTACCTATGCTTTTTCCTGAGTAAAGCACTTCACCACTGGTCGCTGGAATTATCCCTTCCATTATTTCAATGGTCGTCGTTTTTCCTGCACCATTTGGTCCTAACAAACCAAAACAGTGCCCTTTAGTAATGGTGAAACTAATATCATCAACCGCTTGCACGCCTTTATAACTTTTAACTAAATGATTAACTTCAATAACATCGTTTTTTGTTTGACCAACCCGTTGCTGACTCTGTGTCATAACTTTCCTAATAATACCTAATGCTTGCTCATTATTGTAATGGGATCTGTGTAAAGATCACATCACTAAAAACAATAAAATACCGCCATAATACAAATGATAATAATTATCATTTGCATTGTGGTAACTATTACATTAAATTAAATCTAACGTCATCGGCAAAACAAAGGAGTTTCATCATGGGTGCGCAACAATATTCTATCAATAGAAAAAATATCCAAGACAATTATCACCACATACACACTGAAAAGGCAAAAGTTGAATTACCCATCATATTATTAGAAAAGTTAATCTTGTCTGGCGCTTTGCCCGGTAATGAGTGCAGGTGCTTAGATGATGCTGCGCGTAAAACATTGTGGCAATCACTCTTACAAAGCAGCTTGCAGGGAGAGCAATCAACATGCCGTTAACTTATTCTGCGGGCTCTCACAAAGATAGTATTCATTGCGCTATTGCATATTCAAGTGAGCTTTATCAAATAGAAGATTGGTTGAGCGTATTGACCAAGACTTATGCGCAGCATCCCAGTAATCGATTAGCAAAGGTGATCAGCTATTATTTAACTCGCCTTATCAAACATGACGACTTCACCGCTTTCGCCAGTCAGCCTTGCCATTATTTTACTATGCTTAAATTTTGGCAACAACAGATTGAATAGCTATTGCGCTTGAGCCTGCGCAATGTAGTCAATTAATGCCTGATTTAGCATTTTTTTACCGGTTAACTGATGATTCTTACATACTTCATCAACGGGCTTTTTCTGTAAAATACGCTCGATTAACACGAGTATACTTGCTTGATAATTTTCTTTACAGTGTAAAAGACACCAATAATGTAACGCTTTTACGCAATGACTAAACTGCCGTTTTTGTTGAATAAAATCGCTAATGCTGCTCAGCTGATGGGCGCTTAACTGCGGTAAACTTTTATCAGGGCAATGATGTAATATTTGCCACACTAACTTAGGCGATAAACCTTTGTATTCATCGGTGAGTAAATAATCGAATGAACTATAAAATTCACTGGCAATTTTTCGTTGAAAAAATTGCCCCCGGTCGCTCATTGCAGAAACCACCAGCGCGGAATGCTCACCACTGGCTTGGTCTTTAGTAAAACCTATTCGAGCAATTTGATAATCAGCATCTTGCCAAAACTTAAGTAACTGCGCATTGGCACCAAAACTCGCGCCAATAAAATCAACTTGCTGCTTTTTTGCAAAATTTTCTAGCGCTTTAACAAAACAATGCCCAAAACCATATCCTTGATATTGTGGATGAATAGCTATGCGTAAAACCCGCAGATATTGATAACTAAAGCTTTCACTAAAACCACAATGAGTTAATAAAGATTGGGGAATAAACTGATTTTTTAGTCGACGTTGATTTGTTGCTATCGCTTGAATATCGGCTGCTGTATTACACCCTTCTTCAAGAAGTAAGGCAACACCGACAATATCATCACCTAATTTGGCGACAAATAATTGTAGCGCTTTATTATCAAGTAATAGCGTAATATCGTTCGGTGACGTTTGGTAATGAGCGGTGACCAGCACAGCAAAAACTTGCTTTAATAACGCTGTGTCTTCAATCAACGAAGTTGATGACACTTGGCTAAAAGATAACGATTCTTTAGCCAACTGCACTGTTGATGATTGGCTTAAGGTTGCTTTATCCAAAGAAATTTCGGTTACAGGCTGAGTTAGTAACGGCAATTCTGTTAACTTGGCGTTAAGTAAACAACTTTCAAAAACAAAGACTTCTAACGGATCGTCTTGACGCCAGCGAATAGGCTGATGCATATGAAAGCTTCGCCACTGCGGCACTTGCTTTGTTAACGCTTGTTGAAACTTTACCGTAAAGCCGCGCCCTGCTCCTTCATAACCATGAACCGTACTTGAAAAAACAACACGAGAAAAAAGAGCCGTTAAGCTTGTTAATAAAGGCACCGGAATGGCAGCTGCCTCGTCAACCAGTAATAGCGAAATATTCAATGGATCATCGCGGCGAATAAGTTGATCGACCGCAACAAAAGTTATCGAACCCAAGGGGTGAACCAAAGCGGTTTTGCTGGTATTAGCATAGTCAAATTTTTCGCCAAGTGCCGCTAATGAACAAGCAAGTTGCCGGTAAAAAACCGATAAAGAACGAACATGGGGTGCGGTAATAACTATATTAATTTTTTCATGGCCCATAGCGGTGTTATTTGCAATGAGCTCAACACAAGCAATAGCAAGCGCTGATGATTTTCCACGACCACGATCAGCGGTTAACACTAATGGGCGGTTTCGATGACCTCGGCTGACCTTAATAATATGTTCAACAGCTATTTGTTGTTCTTTGGTTTTACATTGATATAAAAAATCACTAGAGACGGTCGATATTACTGGTGCTATACCATCTAACAACGGAAACGTTTGCTCGTCACTTTGTGTAATCGTAATTAAGGCTTTATTGTCGAGTAGTTGTCGATAAAAATACTTAAGTGAAGCTTTCTTTGTTTGCTCAATCGCTTGTATTAATGGTTTTTCAAGCCATAAACACATAACACCGCCAGCGACTAGCGTGCCAGAGAGCGCCGCAAAAGCATCCAAATTGATACTATTAAGCGCAGAACAGTCGCTATTTTCAACACCTGAAAATAATATTCGACTATGCTCACTACCGAGTTGCTGAGCAAAGTGTTTGTTGTTGATCGTAGCAGAAATTTCGGGGTGGTGACTAAACACCAGCCAAGCGTCTTTACTCTGGTTTTGTTCATTAAGTTGCAGTAACTGTTTGACCCAGCAAGCATCACCGACCAGTAACACCAGTTGTCGCTGAAATTTGATCAAAGCCTGACATTGCATTTCTTCAAGCCATTCGACGAAATTACGGTTAGACATAAGCAGGCGCTAAATTCAGTAAAACTAAAGTGAAAGCAGTTTATCAATGTGCTCCCGCAATTCAAATAGTTTATTTTTATCTGCGGTTATTTACTAAAAATAATGGCATTAATAGTAGGCGATTAAGCTAATTTATTGAAATTTTCTCAGTTGTTGCCTATCTTGAAATTAATCCTTATTAATAAAAATACTTACCCGTGAGAAAAACACGATAATGGCAGATGAATATAAAGCAAATGACGAGTCTGATAACTACGACAAAGATCTCGCCACCGGTAAAAAAGCAGATAAAAATAGCAAGGTGCGTAAACGTATCGATGATTTGCTTGAAAAAAAACGCCTTCGTGAAGCATTAGACTTCAGTGATGATTGGGAAATATAGTCATCACTGCATTAACTTTTGATTGCATTAAGCCGATAATCTCTTATTGTCAGATAAAACATTCATGCTACTATCTAACGAACCTATTCTCCCTACATCATCTAAATTTACCGTTATGACATTATTTGAAAAATTACGTTGCTTATTAACATTTGGTCAAGGTGTTGCCTTACCACTGCCCGATATTTCTGAACAAACAACACCCATCGAATTGTTTGGCCAATGGTTTGATGACGCAAAAAAATCAGGTATTTTATTACCTGAAGCTATGTCTGTCAGCAGCTGCGATCAAAACGGTCAACCTAGCTCACGTATGGTGTTGTTAAAAGAGTTTAATGACGATGGCTTCGTTTTTTATACTAATTACGCCAGCCGAAAAAGCCAAGATTTAAATGAGAATAATAAGATAGCCTTATTATTTCATTGGAATGTACTGCAACGCCAAGTCAGGATAGAAGGCAGAGTAGAAAAAGTAACGCCTGAACAATCAGAACAGTATTTTCATAGCAGAGACCGCGGTAGCCAAATTGGCGCATGGGCGTCAAAGCAAAGCTCGCCACTGGCGAGTAAAGAAGCATTAAAGCAGAGCGAAGCTTATTACACTAAAAAGTTTGCTGGCCAAGAAGTTCCCTTACCTGAATTTTGGGGTGGTTGGCGAATAAAACCTCATTATCTTGAATTTTGGCAAGGTCGAGCTAATCGTTTACATGACCGTATTTGCTTTGAACCAGAGCAAAATCAAGATGACAAAAAGGTACTATGGCATCAATTTAAATTGAATCCTTAATGGCTATATTTAAACATTCAAACAGTATTTATAAGATGTCTATTTCAAACAACATATCAGTGTTATATAAAGTTGTCGGTGTTGCTGTTTTGTGTGCTTTATTTAGCGTTAAATCATTAGCCAACCCTACTAATATTTTAGTTGGGTTGGAGCCATTTCCTCCTTTAGTAAACGAAGACGGCAGTGGTTTTGTTATTGATATGCTTAATGGCCTGCAAGAAAATTCGACACTAACGTTTAATTATCAAATAATGACCTATGCTCGAGCGAAGCTGGAATTAAAAAGTTACCGTATCGACATGGTAGGTTTAACGCCTAAAGATAGTGAAACACAAAGCTTTTACCAATACGCACAAGAGTTATCTTGGCACTTTGACACTACCGTTGATCTTTATTCAACATCCCCCGCTAACTTTGACATCAAAAATTTGCCCGAAGGGAGCATTGGTACGCTAATTGGTAATGCTGATTTTTTCGCTGAATTAGCGCAAGTTCCCAGAGAAAAGTTTGTTGAAGTAAGCAGTTTAGCGCAATTAATTATGATGATGGCACGCGGGAGACTTAAAGTGATACTCTTCGAGCGGGTGGCTATGATGTCAACGATTAAAGAATTACAAGACGACCTCTCCACCAAAGTTCCAACAGAATTCAACTCCCCCGAAAGCCCACAAAAAATTTATTATCAAAAGTTTAAAGTTATTGCAGCAAGTCTTGCTGTTGCAAACGATGCAGTAGGAGCAAAGCTAAAAAAACAATTAGATGCCTTGCTGTCTGACGATACCGCTCACTACTTTAAAAAAATAGCCCCTTACGCCCAATTGCCTGATAACGGTATAATTGAGTAAAAGATAGCTAAGCTAGCAAAGATGTCATTTGTTGTCGTACCTGGGCATTAGCGCAGCTAAAATGAAAAAAAACGGGAAGCAAAGCTTCCCGTTTTTGTTAGTTAACGCGTTAAGCGTACCGCAATTCCTATCCAACTAATGCCAGTAAGATTCCTGCCGCAACCGCTGAACCAAGCACACCGGCAACGTTAGGCCCCATCGCATGCATTAATAAGAAGTTGTGTGGATTAGCTTCCAGACCCACTTTATTAGCAACACGTGCAGCCATAGGTACTGCTGAAACACCGGCAGCGCCAATGAGAGGATTTATAGGTGTTGATGAAAGTTTATTCATTAACTTAGCCATTAATACCCCAGAAGCAGTACCAATTGAGAATGCCACGGCACCTAAACCTAAAATACCTAAGGTTTCTATATTCAAAAAGGCTTCGGCACTTAATTTAGAGCCAACCCCTAAACCTAAGAATATGGTGGTGATATTAATTAACTCGTTCTGCGCTGTTGAGCTTAATCGTTCAACCACGCCACATTCACGCATCAAATTACCCAAACAGAACATGCCAACTAAAGGTGTTGCTGATGGTAAAAAGAAAATAGTCATCATGAGAACACCTAACGGGAATACTATTTTTTCAATTTTTGTTACTGGGCGTAATTGCGCCATTTCAATTTTACGTTCAGCATCAGTGGTTAATGCGCGCATAATAGGTGGCTGAATAATTGGCACTAAAGCCATGTAGGAATAAGCAGCAACAGCAATAGCACCTAATAATTCTGGCGCCAGTTTTGATGCTAAAAATATCGCTGTCGGACCATCTGCACCACCAATAATAGCAATAGCTGATGCATCTTTAAGCGTAAATTCAATACCAGGTATTGCGTTTAAAGCAATAGCACCAAATAAGGTGGCAAAGATACCGAATTGTGCTGCAGCACCAAGTAATAAGGTTTTAGGGTTAGCGATTAACGCGCCAAAGTCGGTCATTGCACCCACCCCCATAAAGATAATCAACGGGAATATCCCCGTATCAATACCCGCATAGTAGATGAAGTGTAATAAACCACCAACTTCTGAAAATCCAGCCAATGGTATATTGGTTAATATCGCACCAAAGCCCATAGGTAATAACAATAACGGTTCAAAGTTACGTGCTATTGCAAGATAAAGTAGCAAACAGCCAACTATCATCATGATCACCTGACCTGACTCGAAGTTAGCTAAGCCAGTAGACAACCAAAGTTTATTTAACGAATCCATTATTATCTATCCTAAACTCAATAAAGCTTGACCAACAGTTACAGAATCGCCTTCTTTAATATCCACTGAAGTGACGGTACCTGAGTTAACTGCACGAATTTCAGTTTCCATTTTCATTGCTTCCATAATGATAACAACTTCACCGGCTGCAACTTCATCACCTTCATTAACTAACACTTTAAATATATTGCCAGCAAGTGGTGCATTTAACGCTTCAGAAGTTGATGAGGACGGTTTTGATGACTGACTGTTACTAGGCTGAGTAATTTGGCTAATATCGCCTCCAGGGCCTACAACGACGTCAAACACCTGACCATCAACACTAACGGCATAACTTTCTGGCGCAGTTGAACTTTTAGCGGGTGCAGAGGCTGCTACCGCATCTTCAATCGTAGGCACAGGTTCGAATGCATCCGGGTTATTTCTATTTTCTAGAAATTTCAGTCCTATTTGCGGGAACAATGCATACGTTAAAACGTCATCAATCACTTCATCGGCTAAATCAATCTGTTTCTCTTTAGCAAGTTCTTCTAATTCTGCAGTAAGATTATCAAGTTCAGGTTTAATTAAATCAGCAGGACGACAAGTTATCGCTTCAGCGCCATCTAAAACACGCGCTTGCAATTCGGCATTAACTTTATCGGCAGTTGCGCCATATTCACCCTTTAAAACACCGGCTGTTTCTTTAGTGATTGACTTATAACGCTCACCCGTCAATACATTTAATACCGCTTGCGTACCAACAATTTGCGAGGTTGGTGTCACTAATGGGATATAACCTAGATCTTTTCTTACTTTTGGAATTTCAATTAATACTTCATCAAGCTTGTCTGCAGCGCCTTGTTCTCTTAACTGCATTTCCATATTTGTCAACATGCCGCCAGGAACTTGTGCAAGTAAAATACGCGCATCGATACCTTTTAAGCTACCTTCAAATTTGGCATACTTTTTACGAACTTCACGAAAGTAAGTGGCAACTTCAGCAAGCTTTACCATGTCTAAACCGGTATCTCGTTTGGTACCTTCAACAATCGAAACAATCGTTTCTGTCGGTGAATGACCATAAGTCATACTCATTGAAGAAATAGACGTATCGATAACATCTACATCGGCATCAATAGCCTTCATGTGAGTAGCAATACTTAAACCTGTAGTCGCATGACAATGTAAAGCAATAGGTAAAGAGACCGTTTCTTTTAGACGACCAATCAATTCTTCAGCGTCGTAAGGTTTTAATAGACCAGACATGTCTTTGATACATAAAGAATGCGCGCCCATATCTTCAATTTGCTTAGCCATCGTCAGCCAACCTTCAAGGGTATGCACTGGACTCTCGGTATAGCTTAATGTGCCTTGCGCATGAGCGCCGACTTTTACTGCTGATTTAATCGCTGTTTGTAAATTACGTACATCATTCATTGCATCGAAAATGCGAAACACGTCAATACCGTTAACATGAGCACGTTCAACAAACTTCTCGACCACATCATCAGCATAATGACGGTAGCCTAAAATATTTTGACCGCGAAATAACATTTGTTGTTTAGTTTTTGGCATCGCTTTTTTTAATGCGCGTAAACGTTCCCAAGGATCTTCACCTAAATAGCGAATACAAGAGTCAAACGTAGCACCACCCCAAGACTCGATTGACCAAAAACCAATTTCATCAAGTTTTGGCGCAATGGGTAACATATCCTCAAGGCGTAAACGAGTGGCGAGCAATGATTGATGACCATCTCTTAAAACAACTTCAGTGATACCTAATGGCTTTGTCATGAGTTTATTCCTATTTAGTTTTATGGTTGCTTAAGGGTTGATTATGTTGTTTTCGGTATTGCGATACAGCAGAAGTAATTGCTGCCACCACTTTAGGTGAAACACCATCAACATTTTGTTTTGTTTTTTGATTTGAGCGGGTAGATCTTGTTTGGATAACGGCATCTGGAAATTTGATGGCGAGGCGTTTTAAAACGACATTAATGAAAACAATCATTAATCCCAAAAAGATAAAAACGAAGACCATACCAGCAAACATTAACGTGCCCGCTTCTACAAATAATTGATTTAGGTGTTCCATGAAAAGTCTCATTCAAACAAAAAGTTTTATTAGAATAATCACTCCAATGCCTAAAAAGCAAACTAATTATTGCAGTTTCATAAAAATAATTTCGTGTCAATCTAGATTAGAGTAAATATTCAGTATTTTTAGCGTTTTATTAAGAAAAAACTGTATATTTACCATATTGTATACAATATAGTATTCTTATATTGCTGAGCTAGCGAGATAAAAACCAGTATAATATACAATATACATATAGCTTTCGTTTATTCTAAATATGTGCATAAATATATAAAGGGGGTTTAATTAACAAATAATCAACTGCTTTAGCATGTATATTGAATAGCTATTTTGAACAAAGTAAACATAAGAGACCCCAGCCAAAAACCCTGAATGCCACCCATAACCCTGAACACAAAACCGTCATCCTGAACTTGTTTCAGGACCTGTACTTAGAACCAAAAACGCAGATACTGAAATGAATTCAGCATGACGACAAGAGTGAAAAGCGAGCACTGTTACCCTTAACAACCACCGTAGTCCTAAACACAACACCATCATCTTGAACACGACACCGTCATCCTGAACTCGTTTCAGGATCTGTACTTAGAACCAAAAACACAGATACTGAAATGAATTCAGCATGACGACAAGAGCGTAAAGCGAACACTGTCATCCTGAATAATCTCCGTCATTCTGAACACAACACCGTCATATTGAACACGACACCGTCATCCTGAACTTGTTTCAGGATCTGTACTTAGAACCAAAAAACAGATACTGAAATAAATTCAGCATGACGACAAGAGTGTTAAGCGAACACCGTCATCTTGCTCACAAAGCCTTGCCCTGA
>NZ_JACGVV010000063.1:0-6463 GCF_014077405.1 Colwellia sp. BRX10-9
CAATAACAATGATCCCTCCAGTCAATAGTGCGGTGAGTAAAAAAGCGATTCTAACTTTATAGGGATTAATCCCCTGATATGCAGCTATTCCACCAGCAACTCCTGCTAGTATGTTTTTTTCTGATTTAGGAAGCTTACCAAAATCCATTTTTATACTCCTAGTTATATAACGCCAAGCTAAGTGGCGATAAATTGTTGGCCAAAATAAGCGGGGCACGAGAACGGCCAACTGTTTGTTATCTGTGTTTAATAGCTTATGTTGTTACAAGCCGAAAAATATCCAGTGACTTTTAAACCTTTCCTTAAGGTTTGAATCCGTTTGTATTACCGAAGAAATTTGAGAACACTCAAATGTTAATTCAGATTGCCCTTTAATAGCTGCAATTATATTAGGGTAAATCACCAGTACATTTTCTATTACAACCGAATTTAATAATTTAATATTAACAATTGAAGCATCCTGCTTGACCTCTTTGAAGGGACCATCCCTTTCGATTATTTGTATGGGTATTTCAAATTTAGCCAACGCCTAACCTTCCTTTACAACATAACGCCCCATTAAGAGCCAACTGTTATTAATCCTGCTTGAATGCCTTATATGGACCATTTTTGATCGACTTTATCTGCTTTCTTTCGGCCTCAGTTAATACATTATACCAGCGAGGATAGGACCAACCATAACCCCATCTAAATGACGTAGGAAAATATGGGCTTCCTCCCACTCGCACACCTGCTAACATTAGTTTGGCAATTTGTGGCTCGCCAGTTTTTGAAACACACTGATGAAGTTCTTTATCTGCAACCAACCTCTCTTCATAAGTTCCACCTTGCCAATAAGCATAATCGTGAGCAGTGCAGCAAGATAACCATAGCTCTTTATGATCAAATGTACCGTCAGGGAAAGAACTGCACCCATCTGATGTGAAAGGTTTAATATTTTCAGCTTTAACTGTCACTGAAAAAAGTAGGAGGATGAAAACAAAAACTATACGCATACACTTTCCATGATTAACACAAACGCCTAATTAACAGGCAAAAAATTGGTTGGCTAAAATAGCGATGATGGAACAAATAGCCAAGTGTTTTTTGTCCGACTTGAGTGGCTTAGGTATTTAGAACACCCAACCTGCAACTATTGATAAATCTTTTACATCATGGCTAAAAGAACCACTTACATCATTGACAGCATAGCTTTCATTTACAGATAATAGTGAGTACTCAACGCCAAGATATAAATCTTCTGAAAACTTATATTCTGCGCCTAATGAATAATATAAATCATTTCCACTTCCATCACTAACTGGTGGAGGGCTAAAATTTGTAAGTTTTTTTGGCGTATAGTTTTTATATGACCAGTGAGCAAGTCCAACCCGAGCATTAACAGTAAAGTTAGTGACTAACTCTACTTCACCTTTTATTCCAAACCTAATAGATTCAATTTCGACAGGTATAATTGCTTCTGCGGTATAGTCATGCTCAGAACCTAAACAGCAATCTCCGCCAGAAGGTGTACCTGTGATCGAAGTAGGATAATAAACTGTAAATTCATTAACCACACTTCCATGATCATGTTTAGCAAGTTCAATTGAAACATTATCGAAAAATTTAACACCGAATCTAAACCCAAATGAACTATCATTCAAAGTTGCAGAATAGCTCTCATTTGAAAATTTTGGATTTAAGAACGATTTAATTTCATGTTGGGATTTACCGATAAGTATTTCTGATACGAAAACTGTTTCCCCTAGAGCAAATAACGGGAATAAAGTTAAAATCATCCCAATAATATTTTTTTTCATTTACATCCTTTAAAATAAATACAAACTCTGAACTAGAGAAATATTTAACGCCCTACTAACAGGCAAAAATTGTTTGCTAAAATGTTGAGGAACGAACAACAGCCAGCTGTTATTTGAACGTCTTATTATGCTACTGGTTCTGAAACCTCTACAGTTTGATTTTTAAGCTTATGATAACTAAATGTTCCTCTTACCCCACCAATGAGGATCACAATAAATAAAATCGCTAAGAAAGGTACTGACGGGTTAGTTATAAACATATTAACTTGTTCGATAATATAAAAAATTAAACCAAACGTTGCTGCGAATCGGCTTAGTTTCCAAATACCAAATGCAATAAGTATAAAAATAAATGAATCGACAAATGCCCAAGCATCAATTCCTAAAATTGGATCGTTATACATACCATATAAGGCAAATGCGGCTGTAACTGTAGCAACAAATAATGCTACGAACATAGAACCTTTGGTAGCAGCTTTGGCAGACTCTATTGTTGATACATCAGGCCAGTAGAAATTGTCTTTTTTAGTATCACTCATGCTTAAATACTCCTTGCAGCATAACGCCTCGATAACAGGCAAAAAATTGGTTGGCTAAAATGTTGAACACAGTGAAAATAGTCAACTGTATTTTTTCGTTTGAACCGCTTGTTATGTTTTGACTAAACAGATGTTTCGTACGCTTTCGATAACCATTCGATAACTTCACTGTCAACGTCAGAGATATTATTTAGTTGTATTCTATGGGTACACATAGTGCCAAATGGTCCTGATGCTTCTAACCGCCCTTGCACCTCGACGTCTTTAAGTTTTAAACCCAAGTCTATTCTTGTTTTAGTTGCCGGCTTAATTAAAGCAAACTGTTTTTTTCTGATGAAACTTACACTTCCTTTTTTCGGTGTAACTACAACATCTTCACCAAAGTTTTTGATTACTAAGAAAAGCATTTCATAAATAGGCTTAAGCGATTCTTTACCACTATATTGATTTAAAACTAAATCTTCAGGAGGATTAGTTCTTTCTTTAGATAAAGTGACAATTGTATTTGCAAACCCATGTGTTACACCATGCTCTGTTTTTAAAAATTTCACAGCCATTAAATGCTTTTCAAAATTCTCTTTGTCCAAGATTTGAAACCATTCTTCTAATTTTTTACCTGTTTTTTCAGGCATATTTTCAATCATTTTTTGCAGCGATTTATCCATATACTCCACCTTTTTATTCAAAAAATAACGCCCCATTAAGAGACAAATAATAGTTAGTTAAAATAAGCGATGAAGGAGCAAATAGCCAACTGTTATTTGTCCTGCTTGAATGGCTTAACTTCATTTACTTTGAAACTAGAATATATAAAAAACTTATTATTACTGACAAGATCTTTTACAACGCAAGTAACTTTATATACGCCTACAGGATCATTAGCTTCAGCAATTAACCCTACGCGGTCTATAGCTAAACCTAATTGACCTTTAGATAATGCGGGTTTATTTTTCCATAGCTCAGTATTTTTATATTCAGCATAAACTGATCCATCTGGCTTTAAAATTTGGTAATCAATTTCAGCTATACAATTTCCATCTGCGTTAGCTGAACAACCACTAAACAACACTAAAGCTTCAATTGGTTGTCCTTTTTCTACATTCTCAGATTCTAAAATATGATAACCAGGTGTTGGAGCTTCCCAGTTATCTAACATTTTTTGTGAATCTGTCGTCATAAATATCATTGCACCAAATTCACCTGAAGATCCTTGAAAGCTGTTTGAACTATCAGGTTTATCATTCGTAAACCATTCTTCAGAATTTACAGAATGAGACAATAAACATAATATTATTAATAGAAACTTGATGATGAATCCTCCATAAAACTAACGCCCCATGTAAGAGGCAAATAATTGTTGGCTAAAATAAGCAACGAAGTAGCAAATAGCCAGCTGTTATTTATCCTGCTAGAATAGCTTGTTAACGCTATACCTTATAATTCCATCCGCATTTATTTTTAGCTTCCTTGGCATTCTTTGCGCCACTAACCATAAAATCCAATTGTATGGATGTCAATACAGGTGTTTTATCAACATTTACTTCTGTTGCTGACCATCTCCAGCTTTTGAGAGACGCAGCAGCATGGTAATCAAATACACCTTTAGGATAAGATTCCTTTACTTTGTAGCCACTGGTTTTACCATCTTTGTTTATACCAACAATAAGATCAACACAACCAGATAAACCTTTCCTTGCTGCTTCTATTGGGTATTTAGGGTCTAGCCTCTTTTCAACTATCCAATACTCTTTAACTAATTCTCTTTGTTCTTTTAAAGATAAATCCTTATATTCAATTAGGGATTCATCAACAACTTGAACAGTATCATTAGACGCACATGCACCTAAAAATAAACTTATTATTGTAATTGAAACGGCATTTCTCATTGCTAACTCCTTATAGCTCTATCGCCCTAACTACAGGCAAAAAATTGTTTGTTAAAATACTGAAGAACGAAAACAGCAAACTGCTTTTTGTCGTTTAAAAGTCTTGTTAGTTTTTGTTACCACATTTTATTTGTTTTTCACCAAAGTGATAAACATTATTTACCGCTACGTACACACTTGAGACAACTGCTGATGTCGGCATAGTTATTATAGATAAAAACTCATCATTCCATTCATAAAAGCTAGTGTCGCCCTTCATTAGATTAACAACTTTAAGAGTCTTTTTATCTGTAGACAAACCACATTGATATTTTTGAGAATGATCCACTTCAGGAACAACAACACATCCTGTGAAGATCAGTGTACAGATAATAATTATTACTTTGTTTAACATCAAATTATCCTTTTTGACAAATGGAGATAATACACGCTCTACGAAAACTAACGCTTTGCTAAGCGGCTAAAAAATGGCTGGCTATAATAGCGAGTAACGAGCAAAGCCCGCTGTTTTATCGGTCTTGAGTTGCTCGTTAGCTGTATGCTAGTTCATTAGAAAGGTATAATAAATGGTTCTCTTACAAATTGAACCAAAAAGTAAATAACAATACCAATCGCTGGAAATAATCTTCTTATTAATAAAAAAGTTTGGGGAACCACATTTGAGAACATAGGTACGATCCCTGAAAGTACAGAAAATAGTAAAGTAAGACAAAGTAGAATTATAACTAAGAAGCTTTGCTCAACATTGAAGATTAGAATCGAAAAAAATAGAATAAGAAAAAACCATCCCAATAATTCAAGAGTTGATGTAAGTTAAAAAAATTTGATAATAGGCTCCTTACCTAAAAGCTTCATAGTACAGCTGGTGCCCCATTAAGAGGCAAATAATAGTTGGCTACAATGTTGAACGAAGCGGAACCTAGCCAACTGTTAAAATTCCTGCTTGAATGGCTGTTGTTAGAGATCATTTTTCAACGACATTGCGACTTTTCGAATACCATGAGCTGGTGTCCACTGTTTAAACTCAACAAAGCCATATTTCTTGTATAAATTAATTGCTGGATTATTGGCAACGGCAGTTTCTACAATTGCTTCTGTAAATTCAAATAAGTCGAGAATATAACTAATCAATTGACCTGCGATCCCTTTTTTAAAATACTTTGGATCAACGGTTAAACTATCTATTTCTAATTGATTACCCTTTACAACAACCTCTATGACTCCTGCGATGCATCCATTTTCATAAAAACCATAAAACAGTGTTTCTGAATTCTTTATATCTTTAATGCTTCGCGATAGTGGTGGAAAATTAGAAGCATTAATAAGCTGAGCTTCAACTTTATAAGAGTTTTGAAAAACTTTAAAAATTTTATTACCAACGTCTTCATTAGAATTATCAAGTTTGTTTATCATAGTATGCCTAGGCTCAAAATCTGCATTGCTCTCTAACGCCACGTTAAGCGGCAAATAATAGTGGGCTAAAATAAGCGACGAAGCAGCAAAAGCCAACTGTTTTTTTCCTTTTGAGTGACTTGTTAACTTCCGTATTCATGACTGTAGTAACATCGTATGAAAAATTATACCGTCTGTATTTTGTTGAGCCGAATCAAGGCGGAAACCGAAACGCTCATAAACAGGAATAGCCATAGTTGAAGACTTTACCCAGTAATTCCCATTACCTCCTTGAGCTATACAGATTTCATTTGCTGCTGACCACAATTGTTTAGCGATATTTAACTTTCTAGAGTTAGGGTCAACAAAAAGCTGACTTAACTTTTCTTTTTTGAAAATTGCTATTATTCCGACAATTTTGTATTCCTTGACAAAACATAACATCAAATATTTTTTATTTTGGATGCGTTCTTTTATAGCTTTCAATTCAAGGCTTTCTTTAAAGTGTACAATACCTTCTTTATTAAAGTCAGAGTTAGTTTGTGGTTCTGCGGCGCTCAGAATTAGAGATCGAATTCCTACTGCATCATTGATTGTAGCTTTTCGTATACTCATTCTATCCCTAGGAAGTTAACGCAACGTTAGCTGAAAAAAAATTGTTGCCTAAAATTGTAACGGAGTGAAACAGCCAACTGTCTTTTGTCCGTTTGAACGTTTGAGCAGCTTATAGTTGGACCAATCCATTTATCAATCGATTAGTTTACTATATTTGATAAGTGGAATATGCCTCTGTTGGTTACGAATATTGAACGGCAAACATCCAATGTTTCTAACAAGACGTTCGAAC
>NZ_JACGVV010000078.1:0-1910 GCF_014077405.1 Colwellia sp. BRX10-9
TACTCGAAGGTAGCGGGCAAGCTGCAACATAACAAGCCACTCAAGCAGGACAAATAACAGTTGGTTTTGTTCGCTTCGCTCTCTATTATAACCAACTATTATTTGCCTCTTAGTGGGGCGTTAGCAGTACATAAGGATATGGCATCAAAACTCTCAAGTTGTTAATTGTAACTATAGTGATTTTAATCACTGCTACTTATCTCTATGTATTTCGCGACCAAGATATTCGCATTGACTTCATTCCTCCAGAATTTGAATTTTGTGGTAAAAACACCTCAAAAGGCGAACAGGAATATGATGAGTTGCTTAAAGTTTTAACAGCCCATAAAGATGGTTGGGTCGCATCATTTACTAGTTTTGTACCGACTCAAGTTTACTATTCACCAGCTTTTAAAGTTAATATTGTGGGTAAACAAGTTGTGGTTTCATATAAAACAGATGAGGGTTATCCTCAATTTATTAAATTAATAAAATATGATTGGTCTGGCAGTTGTGCACAGTACAGCTAACAAGGCGTTCAAACGGACAAAAAACAGTTGGCTGTTTCACTCCGTTCACTATTTTAGCCAACAATTTTTTGCCGCTTAACGTGGCGTTAGAAGCCAGTGAATGAATCTAGCTCAGAAGTATTTAAAATTTATAAATGACGGGAATGCTCTTTGGACTGAATTATTAATTATTCTTCCAACTTGTATTACTACATATTTATTATTTCCTGAAATCGAATATACTCTTAAACTAATTATCAGTGGCATCTTATGTATCTCTATCGTAATTATTCATTTTAGTATTGGTATTTATTCACTCATAAAAAGGGATTATGCAAGCTTCTTAAACTTCGTTGTTCTACCAATATTTATTGGTGTTTTTATGTTGGTATTTGGTTACAGGTAAATGGCTTCTAACAAGACATTAAAGCAGGAAAATTTACAGTTGGCTGTTTTCACTGCGTTCAACATTTTAGCCAACTACAAATTTCCTCTTAATGGGGCGTTATGTACATATCGTATGAGTCACTTGATAGTGAATGTGACAAGATATCTGATCATACTAAATTTAATAAGGATGTTTAATGGAAAAGCTTAATGTTGTATATGCAGTAATTATAAGTACTTTAGTTTGCTTAGGTGGATATTTGTACAATGATTTAATGTCAGAAAAAGTTACTGTTAAATTACTGGAAAAAGAAAAAAACGAATTGAATTTAATAATCAATGATTTGAAAAAATTAAATAAAAAAAACTCAATTAAATTAGAGCAGTCAAATATACTTCTCAGTAATCTGCAGAATGAATTTCTTCTATTTAAAGGAATGCTAATCGTAGCAAAAACTGATTTAAAGGATTCTGAGAAAGTCGAAGCTATTGATGTTTTAGTAAAAGAAGAATCTCTATCTGAGGATGAGATGGTGAATTTACAGGCTTTTTCAAAAAAAATTATTGATGAAAGTAATTATGACTCTCGCCAAGATGTTGATGAAGAGTTTGAACAAGAAGAAGTTGACCATGAATGGGCTTATGAATACGAACAAAATGTTAGAGAATTAGTTCAGAATGATGACAAGTATGGATTTGATATACAGTCCCTTTCTTGTAAAACTACAGCGTGTAAATTAAAAATGACAGCAGATGAGTCTAATAGTATGTATTTAGGCGCAATGCTTTCAAAAGTTATTCAAGAACAAAGTTGGTATGATAAAAATGATAGCATTAATTTTAATCCAGTAGTTACTGATGGACAAATAGTCGTAACAGTTCATAGAGATTTTTCGGGTCAATAAAATGTACATAACAACACGCCCTGAGGTGGACAACTAGTAAAATTTAGCTATTTATTGCAAATTTTAACAGTGGCGATCCTCTTCGGTTTAATGCTTCTAAATATTTTGATTCGTTGTAGGGCATCTTCGT
>NZ_JACGVV010000072.1:0-3222 GCF_014077405.1 Colwellia sp. BRX10-9
TTTGGTTTTTTAAACCACGTTTTTAACCGAATGCGCGTTAAGAATGAGTTCTTTAACAATCTGGAAAGCTGATATAAATAAGATATTTATAAAGCAATGAACGGTGTCGCGCTGTGATTTGCACATTTTATAAATATCTACAAAAGCGATTAATAGCGAAAGCTGTTAATCAACATTTGTTTACTCTTACTCAGAGTAAACATCTTATTCAAGACACATTTATTTGTGCGTGAAAATGTCAGACTTTACAATTGCTGTGGATTAGTCTCCACGGTGTACTTCGTGTCGAAAGACTACTTAGGGTTGTATGGTTAAGTGACTAAGCGTATGTGGTGGATGCCTTGGCAGTTAGAGGCGATGAAGGACGTGTTAATCTGCGATAAGCATTGGTGAGGTGATAAAAACCGTTATAGCCAATGATTTCCGAATGGGGAAACCCACTGACATAAGTCAGTATCATTAAGTGAATACATAGCTTAATGAAGCGAACCAGGAGAACTGAAACATCTAAGTACCCTGAGGAAAAGAAATCAACCGAGATTTCGTTAGTAGCGGCGAGCGAACGCGAATCAGCCCTTAAGCTTATTGGGCGCTAGTGGAATGTACTGGAAAGTACAACGATACAGGGTGATAGTCCCGTACACAAAAGCAACCTTTGAGTGAAATCGAGTAGGACGGAGCACGTGAAACTTTGTCTGAATATGGGGGGACCATCCTCCAAGGCTAAATACTACTAACTGACCGATAGTGAACCAGTACCGTGAGGGAAAGGCGAAAAGAACCCCTGTGAGGGGAGTGAAATAGAACCTGAAACCGCATACGTACAAGCAGTGGAAGCCGGATTTAGTCCGGTGACTGCGTACCTTTTGTATAATGGGTCAGCGACTTATATTCTGTAGCAAGGTTAACCGATTAGGGGAGCCGTAGCGAAAGCGAGTGTTAACTGCGCGTTTAGTTGCAGGGTATAGACCCGAAACCCGGCGATCTACCCATGGGCAGGTTGAAGGTTGAGTAACATCAACTGGAGGACCGAACACACGTATGTTGAAAAATGCGGTGATGACTTGTGGGTCGGAGTGAAAGGCTAATCAAGCCGGGAGATAGCTGGTTCTCCCCGAAATCTATTTAGGTAGAGCCTCGCACGAACACCATTGGGGGTAGAGCACTGTTAAGGCTAGGGGGTCATCCCGACTTACCAACCCTTTGCAAACTCCGAATACCAATGAGTGATATGCGGGAGACACACTGCGGGTGCTAACGTCCGTTGTGAAGAGGGAAACAACCCAGACCGCCAGCTAAGGTCCCAAAGTACTAGTTAAGTGGGAAACGATGTGGAAAGGCATAGACAGCTAGGAGGTTGGCTTAGAAGCAGCCATCCTTTAAAGAAAGCGTAATAGCTCACTAGTCGAGTCGGTCTGCGCGGAAGATGTAACGGGGCTAAACTAGTCACCGAAGCTGCGGATTCATAGTTTACTATGAGTGGTAGGGGAGCGTTCTGTAAGCCGTTGAAGGTGAGTTGTAAAGCTTGCTGGAGGTATCAGAAGTGCGAATGCTGACATGAGTAACGATAAGGGGAGTGAAAAACTCCCCCGCCGAAAGACCAAGGTTTCCTGTCCCATGTTAATCAGGGCAGGGTAAGTCGGCCCCTAAGGCGAGGCGGAAACGCGTAGTCGATGGGAAACAGATTAATATTTCTGTACTTCTATATATTGCGAAGGAGGGACGGAGTAGGCTAAACAGGCACGGCGTTGGTAGTCCGTGTGAAAGTACGTAGGTGGTTGACTTAGGTAAATCCGGGTCTTCATTCAACACTGAGATACGAGACGAGACTCTACGGAGTTGAAGCTGTTGATGCCATGCTTCCAGGAAAAGCTTCTAAGCTTCAGATATATAGGAACCGTACCCCAAACCGACACAGGTGGTTAGGTAGAGAATACTAAGGCGCTTGAGAGAACTCGGGTGAAGGAACTAGGCAAAATAGTACCGTAACTTCGGGAGAAGGTACGCTACTCTCGGTTAAACCCTTGCGGTGTAAGCTAAGAGTAGTCGAAGTAACCAGGTGGCTGGAACTGTTTATTAAAAACACAGCACTGTGCAAAATCGAAAGATGACGTATACGGTGTGACGCCTGCCCGGTGCCGGAAGGTTAATTGATTCGGTTAGCGCAAGCGAAGCTGATGATCGAAGCCCCGGTAAACGGCGGCCGTAACTATAACGGTCCTAAGGTAGCGAAATTCCTTGTCGGGTAAGTTCCGACCTGCACGAATGGCGTAATCATGGCCACACTGTCTCCACCCGAGACTCAGTGAAATTGAATTTGCGGTTAAGATGCCGTATACCCGCGGCTAGACGGAAAGACCCCGTGAACCTTTACTATAGCTTGACAGTGAACATTGCTCCTACATGTGTAGGATAGGTGGGAGACTATGAAACTTTGTCGCCAGATGAAGTGGAGTCTACCTTGAAATACCACCCTTGTATGCGTGATGTTCTAACCTAGGGCCCTTATCGGGCTTGGGGACACTGTCTGGTGGGTAGTTTGACTGGGGCGGTCTCCTCCCAAAGAGTAACGGAGGAGCACGAAGGTTGGCTAAGTATGGTCGGACATCATACGGTTAGTGCAATGGCATAAGCCAGCTTAACTGCGAGACAGACACGTCGAGCAGGTACGAAAGTAGGTCATAGTGATCCGGTGGTTCTGTATGGAAGGGCCATCGCTCAACGGATAAAAGGTACTCCGGGGATAACAGGCTGATACCGCCCAAGAGTTCATATCGACGGCGGTGTTTGGCACCTCGATGTCGGCTCATCACATCCTGGGGCTGAAGTCGGTCCCAAGGGTATGGCTGTTCGCCATTTAAAGTGGTACGCGAGCTGGGTTTAGAACGTCGTGAGACAGTTCGGTCCCTATCTGCCGTGGGCGTTTGAGAATTGAAGAGGGCTGCTCCTAGTACGAGAGGACCGGAGTGGACGAACCGCTGGTGTTCGGGTTGTTATGCCAATAGCATTGCCCGGTAGCTACGTTCGGAACTGATAACCGCTGAAAGCATCTAAGCGGGAAGCAGGCTTTGAGATGAGTTCTCACTGGAGCTTTAAGCTCCCTAAAGGGTCGTTGGAGACTACAACGTTGATAGGTCAGGTGTGTAAGGACTGCGAGGTCTTGAGCTAACTGATACTAATTGCCCGTGAGGCTTAACCATACAACACCCAAGTAGTTTTACT
>NZ_JACGVV010000051.1:0-18167 GCF_014077405.1 Colwellia sp. BRX10-9
ACGAGATTAGTTTATGTGATGAATAACAGCTTAACAGCGTCTTTTTGACTTCAAACAGCAACGATAAGCGACTAATTACAGCTATTTTGTACAAATTATGCAGACATTAGTTTTTAGTGAGAAATGCTGATCGTTATCACTATTAATAGTTAGAAATAGTGATAACGAGAAACTATTGACTGAGCATCGTTTGAGGTTGAGTCACCTTTCACAACATCCACTATTGATCTACAGCGGATATGGCCGATTAATCATATTATGCTTGCAGCTTCCTGATAGCTTAGATTCCCCGCAAATGAGCATATGGGAATTTTGATAATGGCTAATTGTAAAAAAATAGTTCGATGGGCAGTAATATGTAAAACTCAATACCTCGAATTAGTGAAAAGAGTTTCCTGCGAACTTTGAGTAACGCAGAAACAAAATTAGATAAGTATATGAATGTAAGGTATTTATAAATCACTTGAAATGGGTTTACATATATCTAATTACTTTGTAACATTCCGTAAACACAAATAATAAGAATGGAAGCAAGTAATGTTTAAAAAAATACTGAGTTTATCAATAATCGTATTTCTCTTTGGGGGATGTGCTGCTCAAACAGATTTTACGGACGGTGAACCTGTGGATTATGTTGATTTGCAGAAGTTACACACTTGGCAAACTAATCCGAAATTAAGAACTTGTAAGAATTTATATAAATATGATGGTCTTCTAATTATTAATACAGGACAATTTTGGGGATTTTATAATCCAGAGACAGGATTGTTTACTACAGGATTTTTGCTGCCTTATCGGAATGAATATCGCAATCAATATGCAGATAAACTGCGAGCGGTACACTATTTCCTAAAAAAAGATGGTCTATGCGCTGTTGAACTAAAAATACCTGTTAATAGAAAAAGTAGCCGAACTCGTTCTGAAGTTTACACCCAAGACCCGTTCAATTCATATGACTTACAAGTACAAAAAGCTATGGATACTGTTTATTATTATTCAGGAGAAAATCTGAGCAAAGACCTTGAAAGTGAACTAAAGATAATAGAGAGAAAATTATCTGATACTAATTATCAATCAGATAACGGAATAGGTAAGGTTGTTTCTAGTCATTCTTATGGGTGGAAATCTTTTGAAAAAATTGCCGCAATTGTTAAAGGGATAGATTGGGAAAAGCATTCAACACTCAACAAAAAACGTTTAGAAGCGGCAGCTTCAAAAAAATTCTATTCTCAGCAAAGTGAATATTTAGAACGTTTAAATTCCGATGCCAGCAATAATTGGGGGAACCGAAAAGCAAATAATCAAAACTTATCCCGTGGAGCAAAGGTGTGTTCTTTTGATAACTATTATGGATTTGTAGAAGATATAGCGAATGACAAAGTAAAAGTGATGTGGAAAGGAAAGGTACATGAGAAAGTAAATGGTTATTTTTTTGGTAAAATTAATAATTATGATATAGATAGTAAGGTTTTATATCAAATAAATTTTGAAACAAAACCTGTGAATGACTTAACTTGGACATCTATTTCAAATATAGCTAAATGTCCGTTCGATTTTAATTAAGCATTAAAAATGGGTTATGAAGTTAGAATAAGCTTTATAACCCTCTTCAGTTATTCCCCTACTTTCAACTATCAATTTATAATTATCATCATTTGTCGGAGGAAACCTGCTTCTAGCACTAAGTGATCGTTAATGTTTTCAGTTCCGAAAATTTCTGGCTGTGTCTCAATCTATTATCTTTAAATTCGATTTAGTTCAAGAGTCATTACTTTTTAGAGTATATTTGCCTTTATTGTTGATATCACATTAATATTTAGTCACCAAATTCACGTGCTAATTTACTTTAAATTAAATATTAGTATGGAGGTGCAAGATCGATCTACGCATATCTTCGTTAATGCTTTATTTGTTCATCTTATATGCACCAGTTCGTTACTGCGTAACGATTTTAACAGTGTACTTAAGTTATAACTTTCGTACTGCTACCGTTTATTGTGTTCAAAAGTCTTATTCTCTACTTTCGTACATGTACGAATTAAAAACCAATATGTCGTACAAATAATTTATCTTTTAATGATTTTGTTATAGCCATTTATGACTAGACATTAAAAGTGAGATTATCTCAACAAGAAAGCTAAACGAAACCAACTGTTTCAGTAGTGATAGCTCTGGAAAAAAATCGAAATTTAAGTCCTCTGGGTGAGATTAATTCAGAAGTTGTTGAGACTGAAAAATATTAACAATAACTTTGTGCGCATTACTGACTTTATCCTAAAAATTATAGCCATATATTTTCTAATGAAATAATTACAAAGTAGTTTCAGCATTAACACACTGGACAGTCAACGATATAATTGTATTTATAAGTTTTCTTAAAATAATCATTTTAGGACATTTGCGTGATATCAAACAAATAGTAAAAATTTCTTTCTATAACTATCTAAGGCTATGAAATTATGTGATATTGACCTTACGTAATAAGATTTTTGTGAGCAGTGGTTATGCAGGTTGGATCAAAATAAGTGTTATGCTTTTTAAAGTATTTAGCTATGTATCACAATAATATAAATATGGATGTTTGAATGAAGTTTAATAATGAAATTGAAATTTTTATCCGAGATTATGTAAAAGATCTTAATGATGGAACAGCCTCTATTTTTGCTGGTGCTGGATTATCTATACCAGCTGGTTTTGTTAATTGGTCTGAATTGATGCAAGAGATTGCACATGACTTAGGGCTAGATGTTGATCGAGAGAGTGATTTGGTTTCCTTGGCTCAATTTCATGTGAATGAAAATCGCACAAGGTCAAAAATTAACAGAAAAATTATTGAAGAGTTTACAGAAATAGCAGAAGAAACTTCAAATCATAAAATCATAGCAAGATTGCCCATATCTTCTATATGGACGACTAATTATGATAAATTGATAGAACAAGCTTTTGCAAAAGAAAACAAAGTAACAGACACCAAGTTTACAAATAAACAATTGCTTTCTAATAAATCTAAAAGAGACGTAGTAATTTATAAAATGCACGGTGATGCGGAGCATCCTACTGATGCCATTTTGACGAAAGAAGACTATGAACAATATCATCAAACGCATGAACCGTTTCTCAATGCATTAACAGGTGAACTAACGACTAAAACATTTTTATTCATTGGGTTTAGTTTTACTGATCCTAATTTAGATTATGTTTTAAGTCGCCTAAACTTTAGGTTCAGTGATGATAAGAGGCAACATTACTGCCTTATCAAAAAACATTGCTTACTCGACTCTTTAAATCCAGACCAAGCAACTTTAGATTACAACTCAAGAAAACAGCAGTTGGTTATTAACGACTTAAAAAGGTATGGGATAAAATCATTAATTATTGATAAATACCAAGAAATCACTGCTATTTTTGAAGAAATTGAGAGAAGGTTTAAAAAGAAGACAATATTTATTTCTGGAAGCGCTGAAACATACTTACCGTATGATAAAAATGAAGCTCTTGGCTTTATACATGTATTATCAAAAAAAATTATTGAACATAATTTTCGAATCGTAAATGGATTTGGATGGGGGGTTGGAAGTTCAGTGATTAATGGAGCATTAGAAGCTATTAATGAGAAACCATTAAAATATTCTGAATCTCAATTAGTACTAAAACCGTTCCCTCAATTTGAATCAGGTAAGAAAAAATTACCTGTTCTTTGGGAAGAATATCGTCACAAAATAATTTCATTAAGTGGAGTTTCAATATTTTTGTTTGGAAATAAGCTTGTTGATAATGAAATAGTGGTAGCTAATGGACTCATGAGAGAGTTTGAAATATCTAAGTCTAAAGGGAATTTATGTATACCTGTAGGTTGTACTGGATATGCATCTAAATCCATATGCGATTTGATCCTTGATTCACCAGAAGATTATTTTGAAAATCACAGTGTAATAGTGCCTCTCATAAAGAAACTAGCAGATTCGAAAAGTCCATTATCTCAAAAGGTAGATATAGTCATTGAAATATTAAATAAAATAGTACAATAAAGGAGTAGAAACTATGGCAAGACAGGCATTTTTTAGTTTTAAATATAAAGACGTTTCCAAGGCTATGACTGTAAGAAATAGCTGGGCAACACAAGGAAAGCAAGCAGCAGGTTTTATTGATGCCGCTGATTTTGAAGAAGTCAAACGAAAGGGCGACAACGCAATTAAAAACTGGATAGACAAGCAGTTAGAAGGTACGTCTGTAACCGTTGTTTTGGTGGGGGATAAAACTTGTAGTAGCCGTTGGGTTAAGTATGAGATTGAAAAAAGTATTGAGCGAGGTAATGGCCTTTTAGGAATTGATGTAAGTAAAATTAAGAATTTTCAAGGTAAGACCTCTGAACGATGCGGTAAAATTCCAAACGGCTATGCGTTTTATCTCTGGAATAGTGATGATGGTTATAACAATATGGGAAATTGGATAGAAAAAGCAGCGAAAGATGCTGGTAGATAAATAATCAAATACGAAGTTCCTACATTCGGACTCTGAAGTTGGATCGTTAGTTATACATAACCTAATCCGATTAAGGTTTATTGTATGTGTAGCTAATGTCTTCAATGTGACAAAAGTGAATATTACATAAAACGTCTCTATCTCATTTAATGTCTAGAAATCCTACTATTGATGTCTATTCACATAGGTAAGTGAAGAGTGTTTTATAATTAAGGCTAAGACTGATCAGTAATATGACACGAACTCATTAAAATATATGTAAAAAATCGTAGCCTAATGTCAGAAATTTGCACTTTACAGACTGTATGTAGATATATATTCATACAATTATTGTTGTGAGTTTATCTTCTTTAACCCCTTGATTTTGATAAATAGAAATATAATGACGGATTATATTTCATAAATCATAAGCCTTTTGCATCACCTTTTTTGTGACCAAAGCCTCAGATTCTTTGAACCAGTATCAAAACAGTCAAAAGTAAGCTGTTCTATTTGTTGAATTAAAATAACTAACATTATTAATTCAAATAGGGGAGTGCCCAGCACTAAGATAACTCGTCAATACTAACCAAGCAGCCTGATTCAAACATGTCCATAAATATTTTTACTTCTTCCATTTCTTCTTTATAGACATTAATTTTCCCCTCCAATCGTTTTTTAACATTTACGAACTCAGGGTTCTGAAACTTAAGCTCATCACATGCCTTTAAGTATGCGCTAATTACGTCAGCAGCTTTTACAATAATCTTATCTTCTTTATTTACATTCTTTTGAACAACTAAGCTTTTGAAAATCTTTTGCAGCTTGTCAGGAAGTGTGTTCAAGCACTCTATTTCTGCTATATCTTCTATCTTCTTAAACTCTTCTGTAAGGGCAGGACTGCTATATTTTGTTACGTGATTAATATCTTGTAATTTAGTTTCAGAAACTTCGTGATATAATCCTATGGTTGCTAGTCGCTCAGGACTTACATTACCATCACAGTATTCGTTTTTAATTACACCCAGTAGGTGAGCTATAACAGCAACTTGATGACTGTGTTCTGCTACATTTTCCTTTTTAATACTATGCATAGGATTCCATCTAGTAACTAGGTTCATTCGTATTATCCAAGCTAAAAATGCGCTATTTTTCATAATTACCACCTTGATATTGGTTTTTAATAATTTAGTAAACGTATGTTTGATGTTTATTGAACATTTTTACATTGTTTATTTTATGTATGTGTTAAAATGTATGTTATAATGGCAAGGATTATGATTTATTATGCCTTATTATCTGGCTTGTCACTCATTCAATTGTTCAAACATACATAATTCGGTTGTTTATAACGAAGCGAGGGTGACCAATATCGTGGGCTAAACAAATAGATTCAATTAAGTTCTCATCATCAGGAAAAAGCTCAGCAGATAATTGTGCATGCTTGTTTCTTAATTGGGCACTAATTCCTGAGCCAATTTGCGCTGCCTCTAATGAATGGGTAAGACGGGTTCGATAGAAATCACTTTGTCCACTGCCCATCACTTGGGTTTTAGACTGTAAGCGACGAAAAGCAGCAGAATGGAGTATACGCGCACGATCACGCTGAAAAGGGCTACGGTGATCATTTAGACGTTTTGCAACACTAGCTAGTTTTCGCTGCGACCAAAGTTCGTTCATAGACACCCTTTTATCTTAATTGTGTTAAATTTTTTACCTATCATAATCACATACTTAAATAATAAAAGTCACTACCTAAATATACTCTGCAGATAATTAACAGACTACTTATCTCGACAACTTAAGTATTAGCAATAAAAATAGCGCGTTTTGGCGCGGGGTAACCTTCTATTGTTTTACTGTTATCGTCAGGGTCAAGGAAATCAGCCAGTGACTCAGTATCTATCCAGTCAGTTTTTCGTTGTTCATCAAGTGCGGTGATATCGGTATTGACCACCCGTATATTTTTAAATCCACATCGCGAAAGCCATGCACACATCGCATCACAACTAGGTAAAAACCAGACATTACGCATTTTAGCATAACGTTCGCCAGGCACTAAAACAGTATGTTCATCACCATCAACCACTAAAGTTTCTAGCACTAACTCGCCACCCTTTACTAACTGTGCTTTTAATTGGTAAAGAAAATCAATAGGAGAACGGCGATGGTATAAAACACCCATGGCAAATACGGTATCAAAGGCATTGAGCTCAGGTAATTGTTCTACACCTAACGGCAATAAGTTGACTTTAGGGTCGTTAACAAAGTGCTGAATAGCATTAAATTGTGTAAAAAATAATTGTGTTGGGTCTATGCCAACAACAAATTTAGCTCCATCACCGCGCATACGCCATAAGTGATAGCCACTGCCACAACCAATATCTAAAACGTATTTATTGTTGAGTGGGCTAATATGCTCTTTTAAACGATCCCATTTAAAATCGGAGCGCCATTCAGTGTCTATATGCAAACCATGGATATGGTAAGGGCCTTTACGCCAGGGTTTAAATTTTTTCAGTAAATTTTCTAAACGCTTATATTCACCTTCAGTAATATCTTCTTTTTTACCGACAGTTACTCCGTCACTGATATTAACGACTGATGGTGTCGTCTTTGGTAAAGCGGTTAAGGTTTTTTGCCATTGGGCAAACTCGCCATGCAATTGTTCTTTTTTCCATTGGCTAAGTTGCGCAGGAAGAGTGTTTAACCAATGGCTTAGGCGGTTTTGAGCTATTTCTTGATAAAATTTATTGAATGACATGAATAAAGTTACTTAATGGCGATGAGTGAAAAAAAGTTAAAACATTGGAACCAAGGCGTTTGATGGTTGAAACCAGCATTTTCTAAGCGTGCAATATGTTCGGGTAAGCTATCAATGCGCATAACTTTTTCAATAGCGGTACGTTTTTGGGCTATTTCTAGTTCGCTATAACCGTTGGCGCGTTTAAAGTCGAGATGCAAATCGACAAGTAGTTCATTACATATCTTATCATCAGCTGATATTTTTTCTGATAATAACAATAAGCCACCAGGCTTTAAGCCCTTGGCTATTTTATCTATTAATGTCGAGCGTATTTCTGGCTCAATAAACTGTAAGGTGAAATTAAGTACTACCATTGAAGCGTTTTCAATCTCAATATCTAAAATATTACCTTCAATAATTTCTACCGGTGTAGCACCTTTGAATGCACTAACATGCATTTTACAGCGCTCCACCATGGCAGAAGAATTATCAACACCTATAATTTTACAGTTTTTTGCGGTGATCGCTTTACGCATGGCTATCGTTGCGGCGCCGAGTGAGCATCCTAGGTCATACACATGACTATTGTCAGTGACAAAACGCTGACTTAAGCGGCCAATGGTATCAATAATGGTATTATAACCAGGTACAGAGCGGGAAATCATATCAGGAAAAACTTCGACAACATGTGCGTCAAAAGTAAAATCTTTAATTTGGCTTTGTTTTTTTGAAAAAATTAAATCGGGTTCTGATGGTTTCATTAGGCTGAACTTGTCTTGGTATTTAAATATCAATTTTGCGTTATTTTAACCCAAATTTATTGTCATAGGGTAGTATTGCGTACTTTTTAGTAGTTAAAGCTAAAATTTACCCTGCAACTTATGACGAATAAGGTCTATAATCGTTGTTATTTCATCCACTTTAACCATTAAGGAATTGCTGTTGCAACTCAATTATTTTGTTCGTTGTCTAATCTTACTGGTGATGTGTTTTGCTATAACAGTGCAAGCAAACAATGAACGTTTTGAAATCTCAGCAAAGCCACTCACAATAGCGATAAACAAAACCAGCTATCCTTATATGTTCCTCAATGACAAAGGACAGGCGGATGGCTTAATGCCCGATCTTTGGAAGCTATGGGCAGAGCGACAAGGTGTTAAAATTGAATTTATTACCACGGACTGGTTATCAACATTATCACAGGTTCAATCAGGTGAAGTTGACATTCATGGCGGAATGACTAAAACAGTAGAGCGCAGTAAAGAATTATTGCTTACACCGTCATTTTTCTATCACGATTTCTATTTTTATACCCATAGAGATTTTACTAATTTAACTGAAATTAGCCAATTGTCACCTTACATTATTGGTTCGGTTCGCGGGTCAAGTCATGCCGCAATCATTTTAGAAAAATATCCACACCTTAAATTACGTTTATACGAAAATCGCCATGTCTTATATCAAGCGGCATTAGCTAACGAAATAATGGTTTATACGGACGTTGAAAAACCTTCTAAACTTTTTAGTGAGTATTTTGAATTAAATAAACAATACCCACCTTACAAAAGAATTAGTTTCTATCAAGGTGAATATGTAGCCGCCACATCAATAGAGAATACGTTGTTAAAAGACTTTATCGTTGAAGGTTTTGATAAAATTACGGTTGCCGAAAAATCGCTAATAGAAAAAAAATGGTTAGGACGAGAGAAAAGTAGCAAAACATTGTTATTAAGCTTCCTAACACAAGCACCGCCTTATATGGCGGTGTCTCCTACGGGGCAACCGCAAGGTTTATTTATTGATTTATGGCGTTTATGGGCGAAAGAAAGTGGCATTGAAATTGAATTTATTGCTCAATCTCCATCACAAGAATTAGCGATGTTACAAGGCGGTGATGTCGATATACATATTGGTTATTCAGCCGAAAATTTTAATAATAAATTACAGATCGCTTCACAAATTTATGGTGTTGATGCTGGCGTGTTTGTTTCTACCCGAATTGATAATGTTTATTCATTGAAAGACTTACAAGGTAAAAGAATAGGTATTTTAGCAGGGACTACTTATGAAAACACCTTAACTAAGAGGTACCCTAATCTAAAAGTTCAGGTTTACCAGACAGCTAATGAACTTCTTCATCAGGCTGAATTAGGCAATGTTGATGCTATGGTCAGTGCTCAAGAATACCTAAATGCCCGTTTAATAGAAAGCAATTTACAATCTTCATTTTATCAATTAAAAAATGTTACTTTCCCAACACCAGTTTATTCCTTAGTAAAAAAGGGTAATGATAAATTGGTTGAATTGATTAACGAAGGCTTTAACAATATTCCTATTGAGCAACTTATTAGACTCGAGAGAAATTGGCTTATCGATAAAAATAACGGCTATTTTGTTCGCTCTGCTGAAAAAGTGAGCTTATCTCAGTCTGAACAATTATGGCTAGAGCAAAATCAAAAAGTAAATGTTGGACTGGTTAAAAACTGGATGCCAATGGAATTTGTTAATGCAAAAGGCCAAGTAACAGGTATCAACCCCGATGTACTTAAGTTGATATCAGATCGCTCTGCTTTAGCGTTCGAATTTACATTTTTTGATAGCTGGAATGACTTATATCAAGGATTAGTCGAGGAAAAAATTGATATGCTTGCCAGTATTTCTGTGACGCAAGAGCGAAAGAAACAGGTTCTATTTACTCAACCTTATTGGAGTATGCCTTGGGTCATTTTACACCAACGTCAATTGGGCTCTCAACTGACACTTAACAGTTTTCATGGTAAAACATTAGCCGTTATTAAAGGCTACTATCTATCGTCTGCTATTAGAAAAGAACACCCCTTAATATCGTTAAAACTCGTTGATACTCACAATGAGGGTCTACTTGCCGTTCAGCAAGGTAAGGTTGACGGTTTTATTTCTAATATAGCGTCGGCTTCTGAATTAATGAAACGAGAAAGTCTCAGTGTTTTAGATATGTCAGTGTTGGAAGAATTGCAAAGGGACAGCAGTCACTTTGCCATTAGACCGGATTGGCTTGAATTACAACAAATCATAAACAAAACCTTATTGACTATTTCTGAGAATGAAAAACAGAAAATTTATGACCGCTGGTTTGGAGTGAATATAGAAACAGGGTTTAATAAAGATGTTGTCATGCGAGTCTCAGCACAAATTGGTGTACTTATTCTCATTATTATTATTGCGATAATAATGTGGAATAGGCGCTTATATGGTGAAATAAAAACGCGTAAATTGCTTGAAGAAAAAATGAAACATATGGCGACCCATGATGAATTAACCGGGTTAGCCAACCGAGTATTGCTAAAAGACCGGATCAATACTGCCATTAGCTTCCATCAGCGCCAACAATTACAAATGGCCGTTTTATTTCTC
This sequence comes from Colwellia sp. BRX10-9, assembly GCF_014077405.1. Taxonomy (NCBI): domain Bacteria; kingdom Pseudomonadati; phylum Pseudomonadota; class Gammaproteobacteria; order Alteromonadales; family Colwelliaceae; genus Colwellia; species Colwellia sp. BRX10-9. The sequence goes on from NZ_JACGVV010000051.1 coordinate 10,601, forward strand.
GATCTTGATGGTTTTAAAACTATAAATGACACCCATGGCCATGATGTTGGCGATGAACTGTTAGTCAAAGTGGCTAATAAACTAAAAAGTTGTGTTCGACAGTCAGATACGGTTGTTCGTTTTGGTGGTGATGAATTTGTTCTACTGCTAACAGGTTTGCATCAAAAAAGTGAAGCGGCTTATATTGCCGACAAAGTATTAAAGCTGATGCAGCAGCCTTTTGAATTGTCGGTGGAACGGGTTAATATTGGTTGTAGTATTGGTATTGCTATGTATCCCGATGATGGTGTGACAGATAATGACCTGCTAAAAATTGCCGATACGTTAATGTATAGGGTTAAGGCAAATGGAAAAAATCATTATGTCTTCAACTCAGAGACATACGCAGCTAAATAAATAAAACCAAACTATTTTATCATCCGTAAAATATTTTTTAATCATTTTACGGTCACTATTCCCCTTAATGCTTTTTTTGTCGTCATATTCCTTTATAATGTCGGCAATTTTCCATCCTAACGATTGCCATGCTAATACTTTGCATGAGCTAGTTAGTATTATCAGGACAACAGACATGCGCGATCTTTATTGTGGTGATGTGAACGAATCTCACATTGGCAAAGAAATTACTTTATGCGGCTGGGTTAACCGTCGTCGAGACTTAGGTGCGGTGATCTTTTTAGATCTACGTGATCGTGAAGGTATGGTACAAGTCGTTTATGATCCAGATTTACCTGAAGTTATAGCGAAAGCGAATACCTTACGTAATGAATTTTGTGTTCAAATTAAAGGCAAGGTGCGTGCCCGACCTGAAGGTCAAATTAATAAAGACATGAAAACCGGTGCTATTGAAATTTTAGGGTTAGAGCTGACTATTTTAAATAAGTCTGCACCATTACCACTTGATTCCAACCAAAATAATTCAGAAGAACAACGTTTAAAATATCGCTATTTAGATTTACGTCGTAGCGAGATGACAGAACGTATGCGCTTTCGTGCAAAAGTAACATCGGCAGTGCGAACGTCCTTAGAAGGGCAGGGCTTTTTAGATATTGAAACACCTATCTTAACTGCGGCAACACCTGAAGGTGCACGTGACTATTTAGTACCAAGTCGCACACATAAAGGTCAGTTCTTTGCTTTACCGCAGTCACCTCAGTTGTTTAAACAATTGTTAATGATGTCGGGTATGGAACGTTACTATCAAATTGTTAAATGTTTTCGTGACGAAGATTTACGCGCTGACCGTCAGCCTGAATTTACTCAAATAGATATTGAAACGTCATTCATGAGCAGCGAGCAAGTGATGAATGTTGCTGAAACGATGATCGTTAAATTATTTAAAGATTTGATGAATGTTGATTTAGGCACATTCCCTCGTATGACTTATTTAGAGGCAATGACACGTTTTGGTTCAGATAAACCTGATTTACGTAATCCACTAGAATTAGTGGATGTTGCTGATATTGTTAAAGATGTAGAGTTTAAAGTTTTCTCTGGACCTGCAAACGACGAAAAAGGCCGTGTATCGGTAATTTGTGTTCCGGGTGGTGCTGCAAAATTCTCACGCAAGGGTCTTGACGAACTGACTAAGTATGTTGGCATTTATGGTGCTAAAGGTATGCCTTGGTTAAAAGTTAATGATGTTGATGCAGCCTTAAGTACTGGTATTGACGGCATACAATCGCCGGTCTTGAAGTTCTTAAATGAAGAAGCGGTAAAAGCGTTATTAACACGTACTAACGCTAAAACAGGCGATATTATTTTCTTTGGCGCTGACAAGTACAATATTGTTACTGAATCACTTGGTGCATTGCGTCTTAAACTAGGCGAAGATTTAGAATTATTACAAGGTGATTGGAAACCATTGTGGGTTGTTGACTTCCCAATGTTTGAAGAAGCTGATGGCGGCATGCATGCAATTCATCACCCGTTTACCGCACCTATTAATTTAACGGCTGAAGCATTAGAAGCTAACCCTGTTGGCGCGCTTTCTGATGCTTACGATATGGTGTTAAATGGCTGTGAATTAGGCGGCGGTTCGGTACGTATTCATAACCAAGATATGCAAGCTGCAGTTTTTAGAATTTTGGGTATTAGTGACGAAGAAGCGCAAGAAAAATTTGGCTTTTTACTTGAAGCACTTCAGTATGGTGCTCCACCACACGCTGGCTTAGCGTTTGGTTTAGACCGCCTAGTAATGTTAATGACTGGCGCATCATCAATTCGTGATGTTATGGCTTTTCCAAAAACAACCACAGCGGCTTGTCCATTAACCAATGCACCGGGTAAAGCAAATCCAGCACAGCTTGTTGAACTGGGCATCGCTTGTTTACCTAAAGCTGAAAAGAAAGAAGAACCTTTAGCTGAATAGTTTATAAATAATCAGCGTTCGATAAAAAGCAGCTAATTAGCTGCTTTTTTTATCTATAGAATGTACGGTCATGACAGTTCTTAGGCAACCATGCCTTCACTGTATTATTGCTTTGTACAGGTCATTTTTTTCTAGGTAAATCATAGACCCTGATCCCTCTAGGCAATGTTGTGGCGCCATGGATTGCAAGGAACGACGAATGGTCACGACCGCATGTATGCAGAAGGTAGAGCGAAGCATGGATGCACGAGCCGAGGATGTACTAGGGCTCCTGTCGTCATGCTGAATTCATTTCAGTATCTGAATAACAGTTCTTATCTGCATAACGTTCATTGTCAAAATGAACGACGACATTGCCATTTAACTGACTTCAACGCATAATCTCGATACTCTTTTAAGCCATTCCTGCTTTCGTTAAAAATACTATTAAATAAGAGAACTCAATTTGACCATAATCCTAGGTATCGATCCTGGCTCACGTATTACCGGTTACGGTGTTATAAAAAAAGAAGGTCGCAAAATCTCATATTTGGGCAGTGGCTGTATAAAAGCATATGCGGGCAATAAAGAGGAAGATGACTTTAGCCTGCGTCTACAAACTATTTTTGCTGGTGTTTCTGAGTTGATCCTGCAATTTTCTCCCGAACTTTTTGCTATAGAACAAGTTTTCATGGGCGTTAATCCTGGTGGCGCGTTGAAGTTGGGGCAAGCGCGAGGAGCTGCTATTGTTGCGGCAACCAATAAAGGCTTACCGGTTGCAGAATACTCAGCCAGACAGATAAAACAATCGGTTGTTGGCACGGGCGCCGCCGATAAAAGCCAAGTACAACACATGGTGAAATCTATTTTAAAACTGCCTGCTATGCCCCAAGCGGATGCTGCCGATGCACTCGCTATTGCGCTTTGTCATGCGCATAGCCATGATACTCTTGCAAAAATGGCGGGGCAGGTTAGTAAAATCGTCCGTGGACGATTACGATAAACCACGCAAGCGACTTTACTGTATAAATATATAGTGGTATGGTTGCCAAAAGTTAATGTAGAGAAGGTTTTAGCTGTGATTGGTCGTTTACGTGGAACATTATTAGAAAAATTAGCACCAGAAGTCTTAATTGAGTGTGGGGGGATTGGCTACGAAGTTACTATGCCAATGACCAGTATTTATGCCTTACCTGAATTAAACGAACAAGCGATTATTTATACGCACTTTGTGGTCCGTGAAGATGCGCAATTATTATATGGCTTTGCTAATAAAATCGAACGTAGATTATTTAGACTGGTTATTAAAGTTAATGGTGTTGGCCCTAAATTAGGCCTTGCCATACTTTCAAGCATGTCTGCAGACCAATTTGTTAGCTGTGTGGCTCATGACGACTTGACCAGCATTGTAAAAATACCAGGCGTTGGGAAAAAAACAGCTGAACGTTTACTTATTGAAATGCGCGACCGTTTAAAAGATTGGCAAGTCACTCATACGGCATCGCCATTAGCATCGGGAACACTTCCGATTGAGCTTCATCATGAAAATACTTTTGTGACTAATGCAAAAGGTGATGCGATTAACGCATTAGTTTCTTTAGGCTACAGTCAGCAACAAGCTGAAAAGTCGATACGAAACGTATTTAAAGCAGAATCAACGAGTGAAGATCTTATTCGTGACGCATTAAAGTCAATGCTTTAATATCTACTGCATTGATAAAATGTAGATAAAGCTAACACGTAAATAACAGGCTGCTAATAGTAACATCGGCCTGACAATACTCACTTAGCCGTATTTAAATAAGCAAAGACACAAGAGAAAATAATGATAGAAGCTGATCGTCTTATTGAACCTACTGCCCAGCCAGAAGAAGAAACCATTGATCGTGCTATTCGTCCTAAACTACTAGCCGATTATACTGGACAAGATCATGTCAAAATTCAAATGGAAATTTTTATCGCGGCAGCAAAGAAGCGCGATGAACCACTCGATCATTTATTGATATTTGGTCCTCCTGGTTTAGGTAAAACCACACTTGCCAATATTGTTGCTAATGAGATGGGCGTGAATATCCGCACAACTTCCGGTCCTGTCTTAGAAAAAGCCGGAGATTTAGCGGCTTTACTGACTAACCTCGAAGAAAATGATGTGCTCTTCATTGACGAAATTCATCGTCTAAGTCCTGTGGTTGAAGAAATCCTTTACCCCGCAATGGAAGATTATCAGCTAGATATCATGATTGGAGAAGGGCCCGCTGCTCGTTCAATAAAATTAGACTTACCGGCATTTACCTTGATTGGTGCAACGACCCGTGCCGGCGCCTTAACCTCGCCACTGAGAGACCGTTTTGGCATTGTGCAACGACTTGAGTTCTATAACACTAAAGATTTAACTGAAATAGTTAAACGTTCAGCCTACTTTCTCAAGCTACCTATTGATGAAGAAGGCGCATTTGAAGTAGCCAAGCGCTCTCGTGGCACACCAAGAATAGCTAATCGGTTATTACGTCGAGTCCGTGACTATGCCGATGTGAAAACACAAGGCATTGTTAGCCAAGCAACGGCCGCTAAAGCACTAAATATGTTAGAGGTTGATGATCAAGGTTTTGATTTAATGGACCGGAAATTATTGCAAGCGATTATTGATAAATTTATGGGCGGTCCTGTTGGCCTTGATAATGTCGCAGCAGCCATTGGCGAAGAGCGCGAAACAATTGAAGATGTTATTGAACCTTATCTTATTCAGCAAGGTTTCCTGCAAAGAACACCGCGCGGGCGTATAGCAACTGAACGTGCTTACCAGCACTTTGGTTTAGATAAGCCGGTTTAATAACCAATCCACATCGTTATATCAAATTTTAGGTAAAAAAAAGCCCACATAAATTATGTGGGCCAACTTATAAATTAAGTTGATAAGAGGAAATAGGGTTCCAATAAACATGTCAGAGAGAAGAGATAAAATCTATTCAAATTGTCTGGCTATCAACTACCCCGTTATATCAGTGAAGATAAACTTGAATAATTATTACGCTAGCTCGAACAACAAGTGGATTTTAGAGTAAGTGTTCTATTTATACAAGATAAAAAAATTAGATATTTCGCATTAGAAAAACTAATGTTACTTTTTTGGTGTGTCTTTAATCAGCGCGGTACAAACCGGTAATTCTCCGCTAGAAACTATTTCTCAAAATGTTACATTCGATTACCACTAAACGCTTGTCGTCAGAAGTTATTATCATTAATATAGAAGAAATTATAATTGAGTGTCTCGAGTTTTATTTTTAACGATAAAAATACAAATAACGATGCACTGAGCGTTTTACATCATACAACTCATGCCAGATATTAAACACGTTTATCCAGTTAGGATATATTATGAAGATACGGATGCCGGCGGTATTGTTTACCATGCAAACTATTTAAAGTTTTGTGAACGTGCACGTACTGAGTGGTTGAGAGAATTAAACGCTAATCAATCATCTTTTTTAGAACAAAACATTGGTTTAGTGGTCAGAAGAGTGGAAATGGATAATGTAGCTTCAGCCAGCTTAGATGATTTACTTATTGTTACCTCATGGATTAGCGAATTGAAACGCGCCAGTCTGGTTTTTACTCAACAAATAAGTGATCAGCAAAATAAGCTTATTTGTGCTGTTGTTGTCCAAATTGCTTGTGTTAACTTAGCACTTGCCAAACCCTGTGCTATTCCCGAAAAAATATTAGGAGCGTTAAAACGTGTCAGCTGAAATTTCTATATTTGATTTATTCCTTCAAGCCAGTTTGTTAGTTAAAAGTGTAATGTTAATTCTACTCGGTTTTTCTATTGCATGTTGGGCGATGATATTTCAACGTCGAAAAGCACTTAACGACGCACAGGCACAAATGAAAATCTTTGAAGATAAGTTTTGGAGCGGAGCAGACCTAAGTAAACTCTATAATGAAGTTTCGTCTAAAGGTCCTGCCACCGGTATTGAAAGTTTATTTGTATCAGGCTTTAAAGAATTTGCCCGTTTACGAAAAAGCAATATGGATTCACCACAAGCGATTGTTGACGGAACTCATCGAGCAATGCGCGTTGCACTTTCACGTGAAGTTGACCATCTTGAAACACACTTGCCATTTATGGCGACCGTGGGCTCTATTAGTCCGTACATAGGTTTGTTTGGAACTGTTTGGGGAATTATGAATTCGTTTATTGCACTTGGCGCTGTTGAGCAAGCAACACTTGCTATGGTTGCTCCGGGTATTGCTGAAGCATTAATTGCCACGGCTATGGGCTTATTTGCTGCAATACCAGCAGTGATCGCTTTTAATCGTTTTAGCCACCATGTTGAAAAATTAGAAAATGGCTACGGTAATTTTATGGAAGAATTTTCCAGTATTTTACAACGTCAAAGTACCAGTGAACCATCAGCATAAACGGAGTAATATCTTATGTATAAAAGAGTAAGACGCCGTAAAGTTGCTGAAATCAATGTTGTTCCTTACATTGATGTTATGTTGGTGTTATTGATTATTTTTATGGTTACCGCACCATTGATCACTCAAGGTGTGAAAGTTAACCTTCCTAAGGCCGATGCTGAAGCGCTTGATAAAGAGTCAAAACCCCCTTTAGTCGCTTCCGTTGATGCCGACGGTAATTATTATTTAGCGGTCGGTACCAGTAAGAATGAACCCATGTCAGCTGAACAAGTGGCAACACTGGTTGCTGCCCATTTAAAAGTTGAACCTGACACGCCAGTCGTTGTTAACGGTGATGGTGCTGTTTCTTATGATGCTGTAATACAACTAATGGTGTTATTACAACAAAAAGCAGGTGTTCCATCGGTTGGTTTAATGACAGACCCTGGAGCTAAATAATTAATGAGCCGAAAATTTGCTATCGCATTATCATTGAGTTTCTTATTACATATCGTATTAGCTGCGGTATTATTGATGGGCGATTTTGACAGCGAACCCAAAGTGGCGCCCAAAGTTGTGCAAGTACAGACTATTCAGGCAACTATTGTTGATAAAAGTAAAATTGAAGCACAAGTTAATAAAATTAAGCAAAAAAAACTTGATGATGCTCAACAGTTAAAAGACTTGGAACAACAAGTGGCTTCCGCTAGGGTAAAACGTGCTAAAGAAGAAAAACGTATTAAAGAACTTGAGCGACAAAGAAAGAAAAAATTACTAGAGAAAAAGGCAGCTGACTCAGCAGCAAAAAAAGCGCTA
>NZ_JACGVV010000086.1:0-1224 GCF_014077405.1 Colwellia sp. BRX10-9
GCCTTGAGTTCAAATGGTCAATGCAATGCTATCCTTAAACAAAGGAGCGCAGCTATGAAAAGAAGAACTCGTATTATCTATACTGCTCAGCAAAGAGCATTAATGTGGGAAAAATACCAACAAGGAAGTACGCTTAATGATATAGCTCGATTGTTTGACCGACATCATCCTTCTATATCCCGCATTATAGCGGCGACTGGAGGTATACGACCTAACAACAAACAAAGGGCAAAAAATCATTTAACATTGGATGAACGTGAAGAGATTTCTCGTGGTATTTCAGCCAGCCTATCAAGGAGATCTATAGCTACTAAGCTCAACCGTCCACCATCAACTATTTGCCGTGAAATTAATCGTAACGGTGGCTATGATAAATATCGTGCTGCACATGCAGATAAAGCTGCATGGAAAAGAGCAGAGCGACCTAAAACATGTAAGTTAGCATTAAATAAAAAGCTAACTCTTATTGTCGCTCGCAAACTAAAGTGCGCATGGTCACCACAACAAATAGCGGGTTGGCTACAAAGAACTCATCCTAATAATGAAGACTTTCAAGTGTCACATGAGACGATATATAAAACGTTGTATATTCAAACAAGGGGCGCATTAAAAAAAGAACTACAAAAATGTTTAAGATCAAAGCGCATCATGCGCTACTCCCGCCACGCCACACTAAAAAATAAAGGACATGGGAAAATATCAGATGGACTCACAATCGGTGAAAGGCCTGAGTCAGTAGAAGATAGAGTTGTTCCTGGACATTGGGAGGGAGATTTAATTAAAGGTTGTAATAATAGCTATATTGCAACCCTTGTAGAGCGTCATTCACGCTATGTAATGCTTGTTAAAGTTCAGGATAGTAAAACTAAGACGGTCATAAAAGAATTAATAAAAAATGCTAAAAAGTTACCAAGAGAAATGTATAAATCCCTCACATGGGACAGAGGTTATGAAATAACTAATCACAAAGAATTTACGATAGCGACAAAAATTCCAGTATATCTTTGTGATCCTTATTCTCCTTGGCAGAGAGGATCAAATGAAAATACTAATAGGCTAATCCGACAATATTTCCCCAAAGGAACTGATTTATCTATACACAGCCAACAAAAGTTAAGCAGTGTTGCGAGAAGACTTAACGAAAGACCAAGAAAGACGTTAGAATATGAAACACCAGCAGAGAATTTTAATCTATGTGTTGCATCCATCATTTGAACTCAAGGC
>NZ_JACGVV010000096.1:0-715 GCF_014077405.1 Colwellia sp. BRX10-9
GGGCGTTAGAATCAATCTGAATAGGAGTTATGTAACGAAATGAATGATGAAAAGTATTCAGGATATTTAGCTTTAAAGCTTGAGCTTTGGCAGGTATATCATAATCATAAAGAGAACATGTCAAATGCAGGTTTTTTGGTACAACTGAGTCTATTTGGTGCAATTATATCAAAAGGGATTTGGCCTCCTGAGTGGGTGGCTAATGTTATAGCTCTTCCCAAGGTAGCAACTTTTACTGTTTACTTTATGCTGTGGTTTTTAATCCATTACTATACTCGCTGGCAGCTTATAAACAAAAGAATAGCAGCCCTTTATTTTGCTGGGTACGATAAGGCATTTATATATTTAACTACAAATGACTTATGTGCTGAAGATATAACTATTAATAGTGAAGGTTCTCATAAACCTAAACGGTGGAGAGACTTTCTTTCGAAGGTTATCTACGTTCCTAATGGTTTTATAAAAATGGATGCTAGTGTTAAAAATTTACCGGAGTTTGTAGCTAGAGAAGTAAAGTATATGTTTAATTCTGGGAGTGGGGCCGATTCACTCGAAATATTAATGACTTATGCTAGCATAGTTATAATGTTTATCGTGGGGCTGAAAATATTCTTTGGTTAAAAATGTTCAGGCCTTGCGAACTTAATTCTAACAAGGCGTTCAAACGGACAAAAAACAGTTGGTTTTGTTCGCTGCGTTCACTATTTTAACCAAC
>NZ_JACGVV010000134.1:0-317 GCF_014077405.1 Colwellia sp. BRX10-9
CATTCGGACGCGGGATGGAGCAGTCTGGTAGCTCGTCGGGCTCATAACCCGAAGGTCGTCAGTTCAAATCTGGCTCCCGCAACCAACTTAAGATATAAGTATAAAATCAGGTCGTCAGTTCCCTTTCAATTAGATATGGGCTCCGATAACCAACTTACGCTTAAGTATAAAAAGCAAATTCTTAAGTTTGAATTAAAACAACTTGGCTTTCCTAAGAAGGTATTAGGACATTCGGACGCGGGATGGAGCAGTCTGGTAGCTCGTCGGGCTCATAACCCGAAGGTCGTCAGTTCAAATCTGGCTCCCGCAACCAACTT
>NZ_JACGVV010000056.1:0-11562 GCF_014077405.1 Colwellia sp. BRX10-9
CCTTGTTGGTATTTTTCCCACATTAATGCTCTTTGCTGAGCAGTATAGATAATACGAGTTCTTCTTTTCATAGCTGCGCTCCTTTGTTTAAGGATAGCATTGCATTGACCATTTGAACTCAAGGCTCTAAGGAGACATTAATATTTTCAATCCCTTACGCCAACTAATCGTACCAAGCGAACATAAGGCTAGCATTAGCCAAAGACGTGTTGAAGCTTAAAATTTAATATTTTTCCCATAATTGATCTGTATATATAGATGCCCCCGCCACATTTATTTGTATGGACTATGGGGGGGGGCTAATATTACTTTTATTTTCTTCGAGTATAATACTCACGTTGTTCGTCAACTTCTAACGGCGGCATCCAACAATTATCCTTCGGCAGCAAGCCTTTTACAGCGCGACTATCCGCATTACGTTGTGTTATATCACGTATAATATCATCAACAGTCGTTGTCACCTGAACATCAAGATAAAGTCCAGAAACCTTCGCAAGTTTGTCCCATGCGTTAACACGCGATGCAGAAGTACTTCTTTCACCTCTATCCATCGCTTCTTTCAACAAACCGGTTAATATCATTTCTCGATTGATAAAAGTTTCAGTCGATAGTTTATCTAAGTGCTGTTTGATAGCGCTACGAATGTCAGGTTTGGTTAATAACTCGCTAGCAATAGAACGAGCTGTTTTTTCAGAATAACCCGCGCTAATTGCAGCTCTGCTAGCGTTAAAGTCGATTACATATTCTTCAACGAAACGATCTTGTTTAGTGGTTAGTTCGCTCATGGTTTACCTCTTTATTTATTATTAGTTTAATGTTTTAACATATGAGTACTACGGCAGTTGAGCCATACCCAACCTTGGTTCATCTACGTAGTAGACGGATATGCGGGTATGCGGGTATTCAGCATTGACAGTGGTTTCACGGTATGTTTCACGGTCATACCCTGAAGTTTTAGCGGATATGCGGATAAACTTCTCTCTAGGTCAATAGAAATAGGTTGTCCGCTTAAATATGGGGGATAAACGGGTATGTGGATTACCTATTCATCTAGTATTACGTGTATAGTTTTTGCAGCCTTACTATGGTTACCTTCAACTTGATGGATTCGATAAAAACGGCCATATACATTTACACGCCTTGCATTAGATGAACCTGTAGGTAGTGCTTGTAAGTCATCACCTAACTTAGTATTTTTATGACCGGACTCTTTTGACAATTGATCCATCAGCTCAGGTCGTTTTACAGCGCCACCTTCTGGGCCTTTAAGCGAAAGAACACCACGGACGATATAGCTAAAGGTGGTGTGTTCTTTTGACTCACTGCTAGCCTCCTTGCCGTTTATGGCATCTGGCAGGTCATAAGAGCGAGGTACGCCCAGCCACTCACCGTTAGCTATTTGTACACTTTCCATTTTAAACCACTTGGCTTTGCCATCTGATAATGTGAAGTTGTTTTTTGCATCGTCTAAGCGCGACAATTGATTTTTAGCTTTATCATCTATTCCGTGATCCTTCGCAGTTTTTTTTCCCATTTTTGCTAAGGTGAAACAAAGTCTTGCGGCATCTTTTAATGAACTCGCGCCCCTCATTACATCAACATCACCGGCACGACTATCAGCTTCATCACCATCTTTTCTCGTATGGTGAACAAGGAAAATAGCCACACCCGTTTCACTCGCAATATGGCGGTAGTAGCTCATCACATTGTCGATAGCTGAGTTGTCGTTTTCACTCTCCTGATGAGTACTCACAAAAGGGTCGACGATTAGCAACTTAATATCACAACGTTTAATTTCTTTAATAATTTTTTCAACGTTTGGTGACATCATAGACGTACTACCTGTAATAGTTGAGTTAGTTGAAATAGTGACCCGTTCACCATAACCACTTTTTATATAAAGCTTATCGGTTACTTCATGATTCTTTATTCGATAAAGCTTAAAGATGCCGGCAAGTCGTCGATCTAATTCGTCATCGTCATCTTCGTTATTTATCACTAAAGCATTGCCTTGAACCGTATCGCCTAAGTTAAGTAAATCTTTCCCCAATGCCACTGAAACAGCAAGGCAGAGTGTAATCATTGATTTACCTGTAGCGCCACCAGCACCAATAATTGCTATGTAGTTACCTAAAACGTAGCGTTCAATGATCCAGTTACGTTTTGGGATAGTTGCAGCATCAAAGTCACTAGAAATTGTTCTCATACCCAGCCTTTCAGGCAAGGTTTCACCAAGGGTCGGATTATTAACAATATGTTCGGTTTTCGTACACGTTTCTAACGATTTTAAATCGGATGGCTTTATTGGATCTGGTAATGGTCGTAGCAAATGAAGGAAGCCTTGTTTTATCGCATACTCTTCAACATTCATTGAAAATGTCATTATGAAATCTCACAATCTAAAGAAGGTGATAGCATTATTCGCAAGCCATCTAAGCCAAACTGACAGTGCACATCATTGAAATCACTACCTAAACTGTCGGTATCAAACTTAGGCCATATCATTTGAAGATTTAAAGCCTTAGCAACGGCGTTCGCTTTATCTAGCCCCACATTTTTTTGACCGTTTTGTTCTGCTCGGTGATCGTTGTCGGCACAAAGAATGATTTCTAACATTGGATGATTAAGCTTGAGTGAAGTACAGACGCTATCTAAGTTGCCGGCATTAAATGCGACAACGACGGTTAATGCTGTTGCCTCGTGCAATGAGCAACCTGTTGCATAGCCCTCGCACACAAGTAAAGTAGTAGCGCTTTTAAGGCTTCCAATCATTGCGGCATTACCTTTCAGACTCCCACCACTTTTAAAGCGTTTATCACCTGCAGGGGTAATGAACTGAAGCGACATAAGCTCCCCAGCGAGTGATTTTAACGGTACAACTAGATTATTGAATCGATCGACACGAGCGATACCAGTTTGAATATTTTTACGCGTTAAATAAGGGTGCTCATGACTTGGCAACGTTTGCGACCAAATAAGATTGCATTCTTTGGCTGCTTCAAGCTGCTTTTTAGCGCTCTCTGCTTTATATGATAAACGGGCAAGCCTAAGTACTTCTTTATCTTGGGATGTTACCACATGCCCTTTTGGATGCCATGTACGTTGAATGCCAGTTCGCCAATTGCCTACAGTAATATGCGTTTGCGACGCTACTGCCCAAATTTCATGACTCTTTGGCTTCTCAGCTGAATTATAGCGGCGTAATTTTCCATCAGGAATTATGGTATTTGTCGACGCACCTTGTTCACGAGCGAATGTGATCATTTCATTAATATATTCCATGCTTACGCTCCTACGGTGATATTTTGACGTTGAGCTACAAGTTCTTTTACAAGCAAGCGTATTTCTTCTTTGCTTCTCCCTTGAATTTGCGCTGAAATAACCGATAAAACTTCATATTCAATGAATGCAACCGCCCGATCACCAATTGAAATTGATGGTGCGTAAAGGCCGTCTTTGAGTTTTAAATGTAAGGTACTTTTTGACATACAAGTTAGGGCTAAAACTTCTGTTTTTCTTATAAGCTTTAACTTATCAACTGCTAGAGGGAAGTTTAGAAGCTTGTATTCGTTGATCTGATCAACGGGATCGACTACATTTGGTTTGGGGGTGCTCATTTGTGGTGAGACTCCTGTTTTGTTAGTGGACGTTATTGTCCGTGCGACCTCAAGATTGCCGTCTTGGGGTCGCATTCATTTATAGCATTCAATCTTAATTAAAAACAAAACCGTCAGCTAATATTCATTCGTTATAGTGTCGTGTAAAACCATATCGGACAGCTATAGATTCACACTTATCTATTTGAATTACAAACAAAAAATAAAATTATTTTTATAGTACTAAATGGTGTACTAAATGGTGTACTAAATCGAAATGTGTATCATTTATGACTTGACGAACGCCATTATTTCCGTGTGTTTAAGAAGAACAGCCGAGATACTAATTAGTTATCACGGTTGTTTTTTGAAATAGCGCTAAAGGGAGGTATACCTGTATTCTAATAGACATTTTTGTTGTTATTACTCTAAATAATGGGCATTGTCAGGCAAGTTGTATATGCCCTTTTGAACAATGACCTATATCATCTGACCTCTTACGCAGAGGCTCTAACTATAGGGCGCGGGTTGTTTAAATCGACTTTCGATAAAATGATTATCGATAGAACTCGAACCGACGACGTATAATTGTTTTTATATTTTGGGTGAGTAACACTTTTAAAAAGCAGTACCAAAAGCAGTACCACCAAAAGAAAGCAAAGAATAAAGCATTAAGAATCATAAGGTTAAAACCATAAAGCGAGTCCAGTAGCGGCACCAAATTAAAGAACGGGATTACAGCGATGTAATCCCGTTTTTGCTTTAATAAACAATTTGTTACATCTAATCTAAATAACTATCTCTTATTGATTTGTAGATAGTATCTAAAGAAATTCCCTTCAACAAGTGACCAATTTACTACGGACAGATCCTAAACTAAGTGAGTCTGATGATATAAGGTCTTTAGGGGATAAATTACATGATGATTCCGTGCGACCCAAGAAGTAACGCCTCGGTACACATGAAGGCGTTGCAAGCTCATATATACTCGCTGATTCAAAAATTACATATTGCGAATTTATCGATAGATTGTAGCAATTAATGTAACAAAATAAATTGTAAATAATCGTCCTGTTATATAACAATGTAATTAGACTTTAATTGACTTTTTTCACCTCTTAACCGTAAATCTACACATCTATTAAACCCATCAACAGTTATCAGAGACTATAAAGACCTTAAGTATGTTCTACTTTAGGATGGTGTTTCCTATTAAGAGGGGTTGTTCTAATCGATTATGTCAGGAAGCTACAAAGCGGTCTTAATTTTTGTTTAATTTATCATAGCCAAAGGTCTGCTTGGCCATTGCCGACATTCATCATAAAACGAATACTAGCTCAGTACCAACAGGGCATTTTATTCTGAAGTGGCTATTTATTATTAAGTTATATTATTCCCGCTAACGATAGTTGCTCTTTTGCAGCATCAATCCTAGTGTTGATGACCTCTTTGAAAGACTTGCCATCAATATTTAAAGCAAAATAATAAGTTTCTTTCTTGGTTTCAATAAACCCTACATACCAGCCTAGGGCTTTATCTTTATCGACTCCACCAGCTCCCGTTTTGGTATATAGTTTATAATCTTCGGTAGATTCAGCTAACATGATGTCTTTCAACTGCATCAATGAACTTTTCGATACTGCTAACTTATGATTATATAAGCGTTGAAGGAAGTCGACTTGCTCTTTAGCACTTATTTTTATACTTTTATTCAACCAAAAATTATCAATACCTGATGATATATCTTGATTACCATATTGAAAATCAGCTAAGTATTGACTCATTCTCTTTTTATTAATTTTACTTGCTGTATCTTGATAGATAGGAACTGCCGAATACTTATAAGCCTCCCTTAAAGAAATAGGAGCTTCATACCAAGTTTTAGGCCACCACTTTTGAATTGGATAATCCGCTATATCAAAAGTAAGCTCTACTTCAGTATTTTTAATGACGCCTGTATCTAAAGCTATAAGAGAATGTGGAATTTTGAATGTTGACCAAGGTGTCATTCGCTTAACAGCTCTTTCGGGATTTATAATACTGTATTCACCAGACTGTTCACTTTTTAGAACAAAGGTACATGAGCTATGACATAAAGAATTAGCATGAGTTGCCATCGAAAAACTAAACCCTAGTAAAAAAATTAATAACTTTTTAAATTTTATCATTTTTGTCCAATATAATTATTATGGTTTCAATATGAACTGTTTATTACCAAGCTTAAATCAAGCCACTTCAAATGGTTACGTCAACTATGGGTATTTCAAAACACATAGGTTTGAGCGAACCAATAATTCTCTCATTGCTGGTAAAAATGCCACCACGGCGGACATAGACGGTTAGCTATTACAGCAATCTTGTCCTTCTTGGATTGGTGGGCATTTAGCAGTTCCATAAGAACAGAAAACGCAACAATCACCTTTTAAAGGCTTTAATAATGCTTTGCATGATTCACATTCATAGAACCACTGACAGGCATTGGTTGGCATTTTTTCTGTTTTATTATGTCCGCACTCAGGACAAGTTATTGTTGAGTTTAATTTTATACTTTGCATATTATCTCCTTTATAGGTTTTACAATATCGTAATACTGACATTACGACCATTAAACTTATGCCAAAGTAGAATAAATAGGTGCTCCAACCATATTGCCAAAGAGGATATAGTGTTAGTAAAACAGCTGTAGGACCAAGAATACTTAAAGCACCTCTTAAATGGCTTTTATTGCGATACCAATTATATATATTTACGAGTAACGCAAGGGTAGCGAAAATAGGTAGTAAAGTATTTACTGCAACGCCTTCAAAAGACGAAAGAAATCCCAAACCAAATACGGATACCAACGAGCCTAATGCAGGAAAACAGGCAGTACAACTAAGGGCTGCTATCCAAACCCCACCAGAGCCAACTTTATCGAGTAATTTGTTTATCATATAGAATCATTCCTAAGTAATTTATAATCACGATAAACCCCGTATACAGATACGGAGTCAACAATTACTTTAATGAGTCAATAATAGGGCAAGAATATTGGTCTTGATTGGTTTTACATGAATTTGTCATTTTACTAATAACGTTCTCTAGACGCTGTAAATCAAATATTTTATTTCGAATTATATCCAATTTTTGCAAACCTAGGCTTTCTACTTGGGCGCAGTTATTTTCCATAGACATTAGTGAGGATATTTCTTTTAATGTAAAGCCAAGAGCTTTTGCTTTAGCGATAAACCTAAGCTTGTCTGCAATAGCACTACTATATAAACGATAACCATTTTCTGGCTTAATAGGTTGAGAAATAAGTCCTTTTTTTTCATAAAACCTTATGGTCTCAATATTTATATCTAACTCTTTGGCGAGCTTGCCAATTGTCTTCATACCTATAGTCACTTATAAAGTTAAATGATTTCACAATCTGAGAAATGAAGTATATTAAATCATTGCTTATCGTTCAATTAAGTCATTATTGCTAATAACGCTGAGTGTCTTTTTTGAGCCTTGAACTAGACGTTAGCTATAACTACTTGCTAATTTCCGCTTTAGCGCACCAAGGGGACATTAGAACCTACAAATATTAGGCTAAAACTAAATTGGTTTGGACTTTTGTTTAACCGTCACTTATGCCGATTTGAAGACCTAAGGTGTTAGAACCATACCTAAAGCTTTGGGACAGTAAGCGCTCGTAAATTGAGAACATAATCACTATTCCTAGCAGTCACAATGAGACGAAAGCCGACATTTTTTAGGTTTATTTCAATTCAATAATTAGCCCACAGTGTCATCAAAACAGACATTCTGAACTTCCCTAACCTTGCTAGAAAACAAATGGGTTACATTGTAACCTCAACTAGAGGTGTTTATAAGCAAAGTCAAGGAAGTCCACTAGGGTATTTGAACAAAACAATAACGTTTCTTTTCCCTCAATTTACATCTGCTATAATTATATTTCGCTCTAAAGGTTGGGTGTTTTATGAAATTTTGTGCTTTTGTTATATTATTATCGTTTTTCTCACTATCAACGTTTTCAAAATCAATAACGTTGAGTCGAGGGGAAGATGCTGTATTACAAAATTTTTCTGAATTAATACTTCAAAAAGCATATCAAAAAATAGGTATTGAATTAAAGGTAATACATGTACCCATTGCTAGATCTTTGGTCTTGGCAAACAATGGCATAATAGATGGTGATGTCTCAAGAATTTCAAAAATTGAAAATCAATATGGCAACTTAATAAAAATTCCAGTACCAATTAATCATATTGATATCAGAATGTTTACTTATAATAAAAAGCTATTGGAGAATAAAAATAACATAAATGGTTTTTATCGGATGGGATGTGTTCGAGGACTTATTCTTGTGGAAAAAATATCAACAACAATGAAAGTGGACTGCTATAAAGTTAATGGCCACAAAGAAGGTATTAATATGTTAAATAAAAATAGAATTGACGTGTTACTTTTACCTCTAACGATAGGTGCCTATTTTAAGAGCGTCGATTCTAAATTTTCTACCAGCCATTACAGTGAATCACTAGGCCGTGAACCGTTGTTTCATTATCTCCATAAAAAACATCACAAATTGGTTCCTAAACTGACTTTAATATTGCAACAAATGAATATTGATATTTATGAAAAAACTTATAGAGACTCCTTGAAAGAAACTCTTTCCCCCGATGGTAATTCAAGTGTTCTAATAAATTAACTATATCTTTAGTGTGTATTGATAAATAGTAAGCCGATAAAATAGTGATACCGTATATAGTTACAATTAATATTTTTATTAAAATAAAATCTACAATTTCTTTATGTTCAGCTTATTGAGATGTCTGAGTAATATTCGCCAAACCAATCTAAATTTATATGACGATTTCACCTAAATCACCTTAAAAGTAATATTCTACTTCATCCAAACTATAAAAGGTTCATGACTGTTTTTTCTTACTAATTTTGACGCGAAAAATTATAAATTATTTCAGGTGTCCGCCTACAATGATTAGCAGATCACCACGCATAAAAGCTCGAAGTTGATCACTGGCAATAGTCAATGATGGTTTGCCATTGTTCTTGGCTAAGCGTAATTCTCATGTTTATCTCCTAAATTAAGTGGGGGAGATAACATACCCGATATCAAACGCTAACAGCAGGTGCCCTTAGCTATAAGGTTACATATAATGTATTGCCTTATCAGTATAGACTTTGCTTTGCTTAATAATGATATTTGGTTTATAACTACGGTAAGAATATTAATAAATCGCCCCAATTGATGACTAATAAATCCATAAAAAACAAATCGATTCGTCTTAGAATAATCTTTTTAATTATTTTGGTTTTTACTCTTGTATTAGTGTTTTTTTCATATTTTTTAAAAGATTTTATTACTGGAGTTGAACAAGATTTAGGTAAAAAAATGGTGCTTCAACATGCCATTATCAACAAAGAAAAAGCCCTCAGTCATTTTACACAAAACTTAAATCTAGTTAAACGTTCCTTGCTCAATAATACATATCAAGACTGGATGAAAAATAACGATAATGAAAAATTTAAAACAAAAGCGATTCAGTCTGTTGAAAAAGACTGTCAAGTTATAGATTGCTATGGCTGGTTTATCCTTTCAATTGCCCCCCTTACTAGTATTGATTGGAATAAAGAGAGCAATACCATAAAAACGGTTCCGCTGAAATTAGAAGAAAATTCTTGGCTACCAAAAAAGCTAAAAGAAAATAATGAGTTTTATGTCGATGCTGATATTAATACTATTGATGGAAACACCTATGTTTTTTTTGATTATATAGTAAGAGAAAATGATCAAGTCATTGGAACGGTTGGAAGCTACGCATTAGTCTCAACTATTACTAATCAATTACTCAGTACCTCTAACCAAGATATTTTAGATGTACTTATTGATAATCATGGTGTATTTCGTACTAGTTTGAATGAAAATACCAGTCGTTATCATCCCTCTCTTTCAAAGTTTTTGTCCAACAAAGAATGGCATCAAGTCATCGGGGATGATCTAGATAAAAGCAGCTTAATAAAACTAAAAAATAATACTAATAGTCATTTGGTAAAAACGATTGATATCAGAATTAATGAAATTAATTATATAGCCGCTATTGTGTATATCGAGGAAATAGAATGGTATGCAATGAGTTTATTTTCAAAAGAAGCAATGGAAGGAAGTATTGTTATTCTGCCTCTCTTTTTAGTTGGCACCCTACTTCTTTTTAGCGTTATTGCACTTACACTTTATTTTTTGAACAAGCTGGTTTTTAAACGACTTATCGTGATGAACAAATCAGTTAATAACATTGCATTAGGTAATTATAAAGACTTAATTAAAGATTGTCGTTCGGATGAATTAGGTACTTTAGCTCAAGGGATAAACACCATGAGCCAAGAAATTTCAAAGAATCTATCAAAGATAAAGTCTCAGAATAATGCGCTAAATGATGCTATTGATAAAGCAAATGCAGCAAATAATGCAAAATCTATTTTTCTATCAAACATGAGCCATGAAATAAGAACCCCTATGAATGCAGTGTTAGGTTTTGCTGAAATAGGAAGAAACACCAAAGTTTTATTTGAAAAAGATGATTCACTTGAACAAATACAACGTTCAGGTGAACACTTACTGCAAATAATTAATGACGTATTAGACTTTTCTAAAATAGGATCCAAGCAACTTGAGTTGGAAAAAATCTCATTTAGCTTTAGTGCTATTCTTAAAAAAATAACACAAATTTGTAAGTCGGATATTGATAAAAAAAATATATCATTAAATTTCCTATTAGATGATTCGATTCCTAGCCACTTAATTGGTGATCCACTAAAAATAGAACAAATCATCATTAATTTGGTTAGTAATGCTATAAAATTTACGGAACATGGCAGTATTGATATTAACACTCGTCTAAAAAGACAAAACGAAAATAACGTTATCATAGAGTTAAGTATTAAAGATACAGGAATAGGTATAACGCCAGAACAACAAAAAAACTTATTTATAGCTTTTTCTCAAGCCGATAATTCAATCACTAGAAAGTTTGGTGGCACAGGATTAGGATTAGCGATAAGTAAGCAATTAGTCGAAATGATGGGGGGGGAAATCACACTAAAAAGTGAACGAGATAAAGGCACTGAATTCACATTCACCATACCTTTGACATACTCTACTGAAAAGTTAGAGAAAAAAATAGAAGAATCAGCTGATTTTGATTTAGTAAAATTAAAAGCAGCTTTGTATGGAAAAAAAATCTTGCTAGTTGAAGACAATAGAATCAACCAAATTGTAGCTAAAAAAACACTAGAGCCATTAAGTATTTCAATTGATATAGCAGAGAATGGATTACAAGCAGTAGAAAAAATGAAAAACAATACTTATTCTTTAGTGTTAATGGATATACAAATGCCTGAGTTAGACGGACTACAAGCCACAGAACAAATTAGAATGTTTGATAATGATACTGTAATTATTGGTATGTCAGCTCATGCTAGTATCCAAGATACTGAAAAAGCGATTAAATCAGGAATGAATGATTATATGACTAAACCCATTAAGCAAAAAACAGTTTTTTTGATGATATCAGAATATATCTTTTAGTTCCGCAGGTAACTAACACCAAATAAGTCTATGCCTTTAGAAGCAAAATTTAGGAGATAGGGTAATATGTTTCTTAAACGTTCATGATGATAGTAACTAGTCTATTTTTAGATGTGATTTAAGTAGTGTTATCGGTACTCCTCATAAAAAACATTAATTAAGCCACCCATAATAACTTGTTTGTATTTTCAATAATAAACTACACTTAAATTACCCCCTGTTAAGTGTGGTGATTGTCATGCCCAAGCCTCGTTCACAACAAATTAGTTTATCTGATACGCCGTATTATCATATTTGCAGTCAAACCGTTCGCAAAGCCTTTTTATGTGGTGTTGATAAAGAAACCGGTGTCAGTTATGAGCACAGGCG
>NZ_JACGVV010000060.1:0-8247 GCF_014077405.1 Colwellia sp. BRX10-9
CTCTTTATCTTTCATTTTTATTTCTTTTTTTTCCATTTTAATTTCTTTATCTTTCAATTTACCTTTGGACTTCTCTGCCTGCTTCATACATTTTTTCATCATGGCGATAGCGACAGGATCCTTCATATCAATCTTGCTGTGATCCATTTTGCTACAATCAGCTTTTTCAGCTTTTTTTGCATGTAATTTTGGATCATGTGCTGTAGCCGTCATTGATAAAGTAATGGTTGGTATCAATACCAAAGCTAATTTTGTTAAAGTTTTCATGGTTTACTCCTACGTTAATAAAATATTAATGGGTTATTGTATAAATTCATCAAATGCAATATTTTTTGCATCAATGCTTTGGGTTATCAATAAATCAATGGTTGTGCTCATCATGTCTGATGGCCCATACAAATTAAATTCAACACCTTCGATTTGGAAAATTTTGTTAATATTTGATATTAGTTATTCTTGAACATAACCTTTAGTGCTCAGCCAATCTTTAGTAGCCCCAGATAACACAGTTCTAGTGCCACAAAAAAGTAAATGTCCCTTTTAATTAAACTACCATTTTCAGGGGGTAATTAATTGTTCTTCAATTAAAGACTTAATTGGTGCCATACCAGATCCAGCGCCGATTAATATCATCGTTTTATTACTTGATGGTTTTGCATGAAAATATTAAAAGGGACCTAGCGTCTCTATTTTCTGACCTACGGCTAAGTTACATAAATAACTTTAACCTACACCAGGAAATACACTTTTGTTAGGAGCATTTTGTATCTTAATGTTAAACACCAGCTCTTCTGCACCACCGTTATTTTGACCATTAGCCAAGGAATAACTTAGAATACAGGCATTATTCTCATATTCCAAATGTTCAATATGATGCCAGTAGGGTTTTAATGCTTCAGGCAAACGCTACGGAATATATCCCTCCCTTGTCAGCAAAAATAAATATAATGAAATCCACATTCCCTTTACAATCAGCAAAGCTTTTTGAGGTTTTTGTCCACTCGAACAATAGAATTAATAACTATAAAAAACTAATTGAACAAGCCTTGGTTGCGTCGAGACAATCTCAGATTTATTTTTACTTAACTATCCTCTCGGCTCTTAGCTACCTCAATTGTGGCCTGAGTACTCATCAGTCTCGTTACCTGAAAACATAACTATAATGGAGTATTACTGATATATTTTATATAAGGTCTCAAAGCATAACCATCAACATCTTTAGAGCAAAATTCCGTTATAACTAACGAATAATCGCTATATTTCATTCATATAAAAAGAAATACGAGCGATTCCATGTAAAAGTACCAAGATAAAAGGAGAATGTTATTCCCCTAATTTTTAAATTAAAACTTCGCTTCAGAATTTACTTTTAATACTTCGCCTGACATTGTCATCAGGAAATAAATTGTTTTATTTTCTGATTTATTGTTAGCACTAACAATATAACGGTTAGCTTCTGCCGCATGTAGTTTGAAACTTTCTGAAGTCAAACTCTTCCAGCTCGAGTCTAATTTTCCAACCTTGAAACCTAAATCTTTAAAAGTCAGTTTTTGGGTAGCTTTAGCTGCAATTTGTGTTGCTACTTTAGGGCTTATTGTTCCGTGTTCAGTATGCGCGAATGCTGAACTTGTGCTACATATCAATGTAATGAATAAGGCTGCTATTAAAGTTTTCATTTTGGTACTCCAATTATTTTAATTAAATTCAAAGTATGTTTGTTTTTTTATTATTTGAGGTGATTATTTGAGGTGATTATTTGAGGCCATGCTCGGTGTATTCACCTTTTACAATAAGTTGAACAGTGACTGGGGAGTCAGAGGTGTTTTTCCAATACCAACCATGAGAACCAGCAAATGGTGCCGTAAAACTCCCTTTCATTTCACCCAGTGTTGCTATTGCATAACTTTCAAAATAGCCCGTTGTGTCGCCTTCTGGTTCGCCATGTAAATCAAAATACAATGCTGACCTATCTGTTATCCATTCATATTCAAGCTTTTGGTATTGCGCCATGATAAATTTGTATTCAACACCGCGACCAGCAGGAACAATTACTTCAATGGTTTCTGTAGCAACTTTTGATTTTTCGGCGGCTTCTCGTGAAGAGAGTGGAGTAGACGCTTCGGCCTTTACGTTGTGAAAAACGGTTAGTCCAAGTTCATGCCCAATCCCTGTGGGATCAATATTATACTCAGCAGGCAATATAATGGTTAAAAGTGTAATTGCTGCAAAGACTAAGCTAAACAGTGTGTATTTGAGCAATGCTGAATTCGTTAAAGTTATAGTTTGTGGCGTTGTTTTTTGCATCGTTTTATCTCTTAAATTAGGGTAAAGTTTAATAGTAAAAATTTAATAAATTAGTTAATGAAATAACCAGTCAGTTGAAAACCTACCAACATAAACCCTGCACTCATCAACAAACAATTCGTGTTTGTCGCAAAGCGAGTGAAGCTGCTATGTTTACGCCAAAAATTAATCACTAAAAGAATAAAGGCCAAGGCGGTAAACTGTCCTAATTCAACCCCAACATTAAAGGCAATTAAATTAGTAATTAAGCCGTCATCAGGAAGTTGAAACTCTTGTAACTTGGTTGCTAAGCCAAAGCCGTGAAAAAGACCAAAAATCAGTACAGCAAGCTTGGCATTGGGTGATTTACCAAAGAGTCGATTAAAGCCACCTAAATTATCAAAGCCCTTATAAACAACCGATAGCCCAATAATGGCATCGATCACATAAGCATTAACTTGTATGTCACTGATCACGCCAAACAATAAGGTTAAGCTGTGCCCTAGCGTAAACATACTGACATACAATAGAACATCTCGACTTCTATATAAAAAGAACAGCACACCTACTAAGAACAATAAATGATCGTACCCCGTCACCATATGCTTAGCACCGATATACAAAAATGGGATAATTTGTACACCAGTGTTTTGTAGTAAAAATGCTCGTGTGCTTTCATCGACACCATGAGCAAAGGCTTCAATCGGTAACCATATGGCTAGTAAAGCGATAAAACTCGACAAGCTATATCGCTGTATAATATTAAACATTAACGGTTTCCTTTGAATGAGTTGTTTCAGTGGAGATTTCTTCGCGATGTAGTAAACGATATAAAGCTGGAAGAACGAATAGCGTCAATATAGTTGAGGAAATCACCCCTCCGATCACCACAGTCGCTAGTGGGCGTTGAACCTCTGAGCCAATGCCCGTATTAAGTGCCATAGGCACAAAACCTAATGAGGCAACAAGCGCGGTTGTTAGCACAGGTCGAAGTCTTGTCAATGCACCTTCGATAATAGCCGTATCTAAAGCAGCTCCTTCGCGTCTAAGTTCTCGTATAAACGAGACCATAACTAGGCCATTTAAAATAGCGATGCCTGATAAAGCAATAAAACCAACAGCGGCTGATATTGAAAAAGGAACATCTCTCAACAGTAAAGCAAAAATACCACCTGTTAAGGCTAATGGAACACCAGTGAAAATAATCATGGAATCTTTAAATGAGCCTAAAGCCAAGAAAAGAAGACCAATAATCATCACCAACGTAATAGGAACCACGATAGATAGGCGCTCTGATGCTGATTGTAATTTTTGGTAGGTGCCGCCATATTCAATCCAGTAACCCGCAGGTATTTCAACAGACTCATTAATTGAAGCTTGAATATCCTTAACAAATGACCCTAAATCTCTCCCTCGAACGTTAGCGGTAACAAACACTCTACGTTTGCCATTTTCTCTATTGACTTGGTTTGCACCTTCAACCAATACCAATTCAGCTAGCTCCTGTAATGGAACATAACTGTTATCGAACATCTGTATTGGTAGGTAAGCCAAGGCATCAACATCAGTTCTTAGCGCTTCTGGAAGACGTACTACTATGTCTGCACGTTGATCACCTTGATAGAACTTACCCGCAATCGTACCGCCTAACGCTGTGGAAAGTTGATCTTGTAGTTGCTTCACGCTTATTCCATATTTTGCTAGCTGGGCAAGTTTTGGATTAATCGTCATTAGTGGTAAACCAGTCGTTCTCTCTACTTGAATATCAGCAATCCCCTCAACATTAATAATAGCTGCGTTTATGCTCTTTCCTAACGCTGCTAAAGTCTCAAAATCATCTCCAAACACTTTGATAGCCAGCTCTGCACGAACTCCTGATAACAACTCATTAAACCGCATTTGTATTGGTTGTAAGAACTCATATCGATTACCCGGTATAGGCTCTACTACGGCTGCTAATTCCTCAACAAATTGTGCTTTAGGTTTATTAGGATTTGGCCATTCACTGCGTGGTTTTAAAATAATAAAATTATCGGCAACACTGGGTGGTACAGCATCTGTTGCAACATCGGCTGTGCCTATTTTTGCAAAGACACGTTCAACTTCTGGCATTTGATTGATTTTTTCTTCTAAGACTTTTTGTAACGCGACAGCTTGCGACAATGATGTACCGGGAATACGCAAGGCATGCATGGCGATATCACCTTCATCAAGGTTTGGCACAAATTCGCTACCAAGTTTATTGGCAGAAAATCCTGCTAAGCCAACAAGTCCAACTGCGAAAACCACAACAAACCAGCGAACTTTAAGCGCAAATGTTAAAGAGGGACGATAAAGCGCTAAAGATGATTTTATAATGATATTTTCTTTTTCTTTTACAGGGCCTTTGAACAAAATAGCAATAGCTGCCGGAACAAAAGTTACAGATAAAAACATTGCACAACATAATGCTATAACAACGGTTATTGCCATAGGGTGAAACATTTTACCTTCGACACCCGTAAGCGCAAAAATAGGTAAATAAACAGCAGTTATAATAAATACGCCAAATAATGCCGGACGGATGACTTCTTTAGTTGCTTCATAGACCAGTGCTAATCGTTCATTAACTGCCATGGTACGACCATTCGCAGAAGCTGAGCTGAGCTTTCTTAGACAATTCTCAACGATGATAATAGCACCATCAACAAGTAGTCCAAAATCTAACGCCCCTAAACTCATTAGATTGGCACTTACGCCTACTTGTACCATGCCCGTTACGGTCATTAACATCGCAAATGGGATAACCGCGGCAGTAAGTAATGCCGCTCTCATATTGCCTAACAATAAAAACAACACGACAATAACTAATAACGCCCCTTCAAAGAGGTTCATTTTTACTGTATCGAGTGTCTTTTCAACTAAGGTAGTACGGTCATACACAGCGGTAACGGTAATACCTGAGGGTAAACTCGCTTTAACTTCGTCTAACTTTATACCAACCGCTTTAGCAACATTTCGACTGTTCTCACCAATGAGCATGAAAACGGTACTCATCACAACTTCTCTACCATTTTGGGTTGCTGCACCTGTTCTTAATTCTTTTCCTTCTTGTACTTTAGCGACATCAGAAATTCGAATTACACTTCCTTCAGTTGTCCTAACAGGAATATTAGCGATAGCCTCTAAACTTTCTACCTGTCCGGGAATACGTAATAACCATTGAGCGCCATTTTTTTCTATAAACCCAGCGCCCTTATTATCATTATTATTTTCGATCGCTTGAATAATATCTTGCTGATTAAGGCCAAATTCCAGTAGCTTTTTAGGCTCAAAGGCAACAAGTATTTCACGTTTAAAACCACCAATAGGGTTAACTTCAACCACACCATCCACTTGCATTAACTGAGGGCGAATAATCCAATCATGAACCGTTCTTAAATCTGTAGCTGTTATTAACTTCCCTTCATCATTACGTGCATTAGGCTCAGAATCCACGGTAAACATGAATATTTCACCTAACCCAGTTGCTATAGGTCCAAGTTCAGGCTCTAAACCAAAAGGTAAATCTGATTTTGCTGAGACTAAGCGTTCATTCACTAATTGCCTGGCAAAGTAAATATCAGTATTATCACTAAAAATGGCGGTTACCTGCGATAAGCCATAACGTGAAACAGAGCGTGTACTCACTAAATTTGGTATGCCTGCCAATGCGGTTTCTAATGGGTAAGTAACCCGTTGTTCCACTTCAAGCGGTGTATATCCAGGGGCTTCGGTGTTGATCATTACCTGAATGTTGGTAATATCAGGGACGGCATCGATCGGCAACTTGGTAAAATTCCAAAGACCAAGTCCTGCGAAGGCGAGTACCGCCAACATAATAATTGAGTTTCTACGAATAGAAAATCTGAGTAAATATTCGAGCATTATTTTTCCTTTAAAAGTAAGTCTTTTAGGCGTAAACTTTTTTACTGATTGTTGTAATTAAAAGGGAAACCTTTAGTGGTCATGTGATGCGCCAGATTTTTCAACATCGGCTTTGAGAATATAACTATTCTCAGTGACATATTCAGTGCCTAGGGATATACCGCCTAACACTTCAATTTCATCCCCCACTATGCGGCCTAATTCAAGCATTCTTACTTCATATTCATTACCAACCTTGGCATAAACCACGGTAAAATCACGAAAGCTCTGCAATGCGTTACGCTTTACCGCCATCGCTACGTCAAATGAGCCAATTTCAATTCTTGCACTTACAAAAGAGCCTTCAGATAATAAGGAATCACTATTGTTTACTAAGACACGAAATAGCTTCGCCTGATCATTCCTAACTTTTAATACTCGGCTATCAATTTTACTTGTGTACTGTTCTTCAACACCATTAATGTTAAGCGTTGTTTTTGCGCCAATATTAATTTTGGCTAAATCCAAAGGAAAAACAGCTAGCTCCGCAACTAAGGTTTCATCATTAGTCACCGTAAGTAATATTCGGCCTTTAGATTGCTCACCAGAAGTAACGTTAACCGCACTCACAATGCCTTTTTGAGTTGATGTCACCTGATAAGATTGCAAACTTTCATTACTTTCCAGAGTGAGTAACAATTGACCTTTCTTAATTGCATCACCTAGCTTGACGTGAACTTTTTTAACCAGTCCATCGAATCGAGCGTAAACATTACTGCTAGCATCGGCTGGTAACGTTAAGTTTCCAAACACCTCAATGCTTTCATGGAATGTTGATGGCCCGACAACTTCAGTACTAATTTCCATTGCCTCTGCAATTTTTTCATCAATACTTGTTCGACCTTCAAAATTGTCATATTGCCAACTGTAAGTTTTTCCCTGGTATTTAGCCGTTAGAGAGACAATAAATGAGTGAGGTTCGTAGATAACCATATCACCACGAAGATACTGGCCTTCTTGAAAAAAATTAATGTCATCGACACCATCACCTAATCGGGTCAATTTTACATTTAGCTCTACTTTCGCAGGGTCGATAGCTTTTCCATTCTCAGTTGCCCACACACGAAACTCAGGGGGTACTCCCGTTTCAAAAATGGATAGTTCAATGGCAAAATTATCTTTTTTCAATAGTCGTCCACGATTCGGCCCTTTCTCTGGCTCGGCTTCTTCTACCTTTTGCTCTGAAACGGCAAGGCTAGAGAAACTTGTACTTAAGCTAACAAAGCACAGTGTGCTGATTAGAGTTAATATTTTAAATGTTGATTTCATGATTATTTCTCGTTATTTTTTTCAATAGATTGAGCGTTAAAAGGTGTATTAGCGTTTTTATTAATGGCAACTAGAGACGTACCCGTTAATCGTTCTATTTCAATATTGTTTAAATGTGCATTTTGATAAGCAGCAATCAAGTCTGACTGAGCATCTAATAATTCTTTTTGAGTATTTGTCCACTCGGTATAGCTATATCGGCCAATTTTGTAAGCTTTTTCAGCTTCAACAAAAGCTTGTTCAAGCACAGGTATAAGGTTTTCAGTCATAGCATGAATGACATGTTGGCTGTGTTTCATTTGTTCAATAAGCACATACAACTGGGTATTCAATTGATGAACGAGTGCTTGTGACGCTGTTTCTAATTCAGTTTTAGAGGCGTGTAACGCATTTATTTTCCCTTGATTTTGATTGCTATCACCAAAAGGAATTGAAATTCCAGCGACTAAACCAAAATCATCGGTTGTTTCGTAACGTCTTAATCCCGTTGTAAATTTCCATAGTGGTTTAGTTTCAATACGAGCAAGTTCAATCTCAGACTGGACAATTCGCTGTTTTGTAGCGAAAAGACTGACCGAAGGTAGTTGTTTTAGATGAGTAAATAATGAATCAACATCGGTGCTATTGGTTAAAGGTAAATGGGGTAACGATAATAATGACCCAATGATGTTAGTTTCTTTATGTTGCTCGCTTTGCCCCTGTCCTTGCCACTGCGCCAATAACTGATATTTACTGGCATCTACTTCATGA
>NZ_JACGVV010000059.1:0-8462 GCF_014077405.1 Colwellia sp. BRX10-9
TCTGCTATCGTGACAGTTTCACTATCATCACTTAAATCTGAAATCGGTGTTACTGAAATTGTTAAGGTAGAAATTTCTGTGTCACCAGCACCATCAATAACGGTGTAGCTTATCACTGGCACAGCACCGTTGAAATTGTCATTGGGTGTAAAAGTGTAACTACCATCAGTATTTAAAGTTAACTCGCCTTCAGCAAGACTTACCGTTTCACCTGCATTATAAGTATTACCATCAACAGTAAAGCTGGTGACAGTTAATGGTCCATCAAGGCTGTCAGCGTTATTAAGCACATTGCCAGAAACTCCTGTATCTTCAGCTGTTGTGACAGATTCATTGTCATCATTAAGATCTGAAACCGGTGTTACTAAAATTGTTAAACTAGAACTCTGTGTATCACCGGCACCATCAGTAACGGTGTAGCTGACTACAGGCACACTGCCATTGAAGTTATCGTTCGGTGTAAAAGTGTAACTACCATCTGCATTTAAAGTGAGTTCACCCTCAGCAAGAGTAACCGTGTCACCTGCATTATAAGTATTACCATCAACAGTAAAGCTGGTGACAGTTAGTGGACCGTCTGCAGTTTCAGCATTATCTAACACATTGCCTGTGGCGGTTGTATCTTCTGCTATCGTGACCGTTTCACTATCATCACTTAAATCTGAAACTGGTGTCACTGAAATTGTTAAGGTAGAGCTCTGTGTGTCACCAGCACCATCAGTAACGGTATAAGTAATAACGGGCACACTACCATTGAAGTTATCATTCGGAGTAAAAGTGTAGCTACCGTCTGCATTTAAAGTTAACTCACCTTCCGTGAGGGTAACCGTGTCACCTGCATTGTACGTATTCCCACCAACAGTAAAGCTGGTGACAGTTAGTGGACCATCTGCAGTTTCAGCATTATCTAACACATTGCCTGTGGCTGTTGTATCTTCTGCTATCGTGACCGTTTCACTATCATCACTTAAATCTGAAACTGGTGTCACTGAAATTGTTAAGGTAGAAACTTCTGTGTCACCAGCACCATCAATAACGGTGTAGCTGATCACTGGCACGGCACCGTTAAAGTTATCGTTCGGTGTAAAAGTGTAACTACCATCAGTATTTAAAGTTAACTCGCCTTCAGCAAGACTTACCGTTTCACCTGCATTATAAGTATCACCATCAACAGTAAAGCTCGTTACCGTGAGTGGTCCATCTACGCTGTCGGCGTTATTAAGCACATTACCAGATACTGGGGTATCTTCAGCTGTTGTAACAGATTCATTGTCATCATTAAGATCTGATACGGGTGTTACTGAAATTGTTAGAGTAGAACTTTCGGTATCACCGGCACCATCTGTGACGGTATAAGTAATTACAGGAACAGCACCATTGAAATTGTCATTTGGTGTAAAAGTGTAACTACCATCGGTATTTAAAGTTAATTCACCTTCAGTGAGAGTAACCGTATCACCTGTATTATAAGTATTCCCATCAACGTTAAAGCTGGTTACGGTTAATGGTCCGTCTGCAGTTGCTGCATTATCTAGAACATTACCAGAGACTGCTGTATCCTCAGCTGTTGTAACAGATTCATTATCATCAATAAGATCTGATACGGGTGTTACTGAAATCGTTAAGGTAGAACTATCCGTATCACCTGCACCATCAGTTACGATGTAGCTGACCACGGGCACAGCACCATTGAAATTGTCATTGGGTGTAAAAGTGTAACTACCATCGGCATTTAAAGTGAGTTCACCTTCAGCGAGAGTAACGGTATCACCAGCATTATACGTATTCCCATCAACAGTAAAACTCGTTACGGTTAATGGTCCATCTGCAGTTGCTGCATTATCCAAAACGTTACCAGAGACTGCGGTATCTTCAGCTGTTGTAACAGATTCATTGTCATCAGTAAGATCTGATAACGGTGTTACTGAAATTGTTAGCGTAGAATTATCGGTATCACCTGCACCGTCAGTAAAGGTGTAGCTGACCACGGGTACACTGCCGTTGAAATTGTCATTTGGTATAAAGGTGTAACTACCATCGGCATTTAAGGTTAACTCACCTTCAGTGAGAGTTACCGTATCACCTGCATTGAAAGTATTTCCATTAACAGTAAAGCTGGTTACGGTTAATGGTCCATCTGCAGTTGCTGCATTATCTAGAACGTTTCCAGAGACTGGGGTATCTTCAGCTGTTGTAACAGACTCATTATCATCAATAAGATCTGATACGGGTGTTACTGAAATCGCTAAGGTAGAACTATCCGTATCACCTGCACCGTCAGTAACGGTGTAGCTGACCACGGGCACAGCACCATTGAAATTGTCATTTGGTGTAAAAGTGTAACTACCATCGGCATTTAAAGTGAGTTCACCTTCAGCGAGAGTAACGGTATCACCAGCATTATACGTATTTCCATCAACAGTAAAACTCGTTACGGTTAATGGTCCATCTGCAGTTGCTGCATTATCCAAAACGTTACCAGAGACTGGGGTATCTTCAGCTGTTGTAACAGATTCATTGTCATCAGTAAGATCTGATACAGGTGTTACTGAAATCGTTAAGGTAGAACTATCCGTATCCCCTGCACCATCAGTAACGGTGTAGCTGACCACGGGCACAGCACCATTGAAGTTATCATTGGGTGTGAAGGTATAACTACCATCTGCATTTAAAGTGAGTTCGCCTTCAGTGAGACTTACCGTATCACCTGCATTGAAAGTATTTCCATTAACAGTAAAGCTGGTTACTGTTAATGGTCCATCTGCAGTTGCTGCATTATCCAAAACGTTACCAGAGACTGGGGTATCTTCAGCTGTTGTAACAGATTCATTGTCATCAGTAAGATCTGGTAACGGTGTTACTGAAATTGTTAGCGTAGAACTATCGGTATCACCCGCACCGTCAGTAACGGTGTAGCTGACCACCGGTACACTGCCGTTGAAATTGTCATTTGGTATAAAGGTGTAACTACCATCTGGATTTAAAGTGAGTTCACCTTCAGCGAGAGTAACCGTATCACCTGGATTAAAAGTATTACCATCAACAGTAAAGCTCGTTATAGTCAGAGGGCCATCTGCAGTTTCAGCATTATTAAGTACATTGCCAGAAACTGAGGTGTCTTCAGCTGTTGTAACAGATTCATCCGCATCAGTAAGATCTGATACGGGTGTTACTAAAATCGTTAGAGTAGAACTATCCGTATTACCTGCACCATCGGTAACGGTGTAATTGACCACGGGCACCGTGCCATTAAAATTATCAGCAGGTATAAAGGTATAGCTACCGTCTGCATTTAAGGTAAATTCACCCTCTACTAAATTAATTGTCTCGCCCGCATCGAAAGTATTACCATCAATGCTAAAGTTAATCACACTTAATGGGCCGCCTGCGCTGGCACCATTATCTAGCACATTACCTGTGGCTGATGTATCTTCTGCTACAGTGACATTTTCATCAGCATCAAATAAGGCAAAGTTATCATTATTATTTTCGTTATCTAAATCACCGGGTAAAACAAAAATATTATTTTGTTCTGTTGTATCGTATCCAGCCTGCGCTAACGTTTCATCGCCTGTTCTGTTTACCGTGGCAAAACTTGTACCTTCATTACTAGTAAGACCAGCAGTTGTTTCAGGAAGCTCTGCATCAATATCAGCATCAATTAAATCTTGAATTGCTGAAATTTCATTCTGAATATTATTGATATCTTCACTATCAACACTTTCTGTATTGTTATCAGGAGAAATTATATCTACACGAATTTCATTTACCGACTCAGCTTCGTAGCTGTAGACTTTATGCTGACTTCCATCAGCATAAGCTAATAAAATTTCACTGCCTTTGATTAAATTAAGAACGGCGCCTGCTTTAACGACATCACCAACTTGTAATAGAGTATCTACAGCCACATCGGTGTGAATTTCACCTTTAACATTAATGACTTGTGCACTTTTTGGGTTGGTATAGTTTTCCATAAACAACTTCCTAATGATTTGGCTTACCACATACTCTAGACAATCTAAAAATACTGCAGCTGATTGATAACTGTAAACATACTTATGGGGTTACATATTACAAGTATTTAGACTAAAGACAATGTATTTTAGGTGGTCTTCTAATGAATTGATTAACAGATAAATTAAATAAAAAGATTAAGTTTTAATACAGAAATATTATAAAACTTAATCTTACAATAATGATTCAATGTATAGGGTCTGTATCTCAGTTAAATAGATGTTATTTATAGAGATAATACATGCAAAATAGATATTAATGTTCTGTAACAATGGCGGTATCGAGTGACACCGCCTTGATTATGATAATAAAATTATTAGTTTTTGAACCTACGAGAGACTAATCCAATTAAAGCAAGTGAGAAAATAGCAATTGTTGATGGTTCGGGCACTGAAGTAGTCACTGATTTAAATACATAATTAAAGTATATTCCTTCAAACGCTCTATCATAAACGTATGCTGAAACATCACCCTCAGCGTCATAACCAATACCACCAGCTAGATTAGTTGCTCTGGCTTGATCGTATGATGTAACACCAGCTATTCGATATTGCTGGTAAAAAGCTTCTTTATTAACAATATAATCTTCAATATTAGTATAGTCAGTAATTACGTTTGTACTTAAAGCGTATGATACTGGAATTGTAGGTTGACCAAAGATAAATTCTGCGGCCTCAATACCATTATAAGTAGCAGGTTTAAGACTATAATCATCACCACCAGTTATATCAAAAGAACCTATATACTCCCATTGGATTCCAGTATCGTCAGAATAAAGATCACCAATAATTAATCCCGCATTTGCTCTATCGGCAACAAAAAGAGATAACACACAAACTACAACAATATTTATGATTTTAGAACTCATACAACTTCCTTAAGCCCTTAATGGGTTAATAATTTGATGTCGCATAACGACATTTACTTCAAGACACTTGTGGTATGCAAGATATACACCAAAAATAAAACCCTATTTAATTCAATGGCTAATATTCAAATATAAACTTCATTTTTGATAACTGTTAAAAAACACGACACTAAAGCATAACTAAAAAAATTATAATTTAATAACACCTTCGGTACATGATACCTGAATTAATAATTTATGCTAATTTTCAATTTTTATACCTTTCTCTTATGTTAGCAATAATAATATGTTGTGGAGGTAATACTTCTAACTCTCACAATTTTTTAGCCTAATTTTAAGCATTTTAAGAGATAGATAAATACACCACCAAACATTAGGGTAACCTAGTCGTTTAAGATCGATTGTAAATCCTTTCCTAACATTCATTTGTTCAACTTTCATATATTACTAAAATGCAAAAGCTTCGTGCGTTCATAACTTCTTGTTTATATACCCCTTGCTATAGAGATTTGAGCGCTATAAAACAAAAAACCATAATCTTTTAATTATCGGTTTTTCTATATTTTGTGTGAAGAATGGGACGTCTATGGGCACTGGTTTTATTCAATAAATTTCCACTAGAGTAAACTCATGATCATTATAGATAAGAAATTAAACAGATAAATTGTCTGTTTGATTTTTATGAAGTACTCCCTAGTTACTAAGAAGAGACTGTAAAGTTACCTATCAGTACTACTTTGTATAACTTTTTGCAAAAAAATCATATTAGGGCTCAATTACCTCAGTGGTGTTCCCAGTAATGCGCAGCATATTAGTCTTTTATTAAACCCTACTATTAGATTAACTGCTACAAACTAATCAAGGTTTAAAGTTGGTTTTAAATTTTGGACTTATCCACTACTTTGCTATTATGGCTGTTTTCATTTCCCTATTAAGGCAACAGCACTGCGTGGAAGTTTTTCAACTTAGAGATTATCAACAAGAAGCTGTTTCGGCGGTGCTTAAACACTTTCGAAAAACCAACGAATCTGCGGTGATTGTTTTACCTACAGGCTCAGGTAAAAGTTTGGTAATTGCCGAGCTTGCTCGGTTGGCAAAGCGAAAAATACTGGTACTCACCCATGTCAAAGAATTGGTCGAGCAAAATCATCAAAAATATGAAAGCTATGGTGTTACCGCCGGTATTTATTCGGCTGGATTAAAACTGAAAGAAACTCAGCACCAAGTCACGTTCGCCAGCATACAATCGGCAGCTCGCAATTTAGATGACTTTAGTGAGCCCTACTCCTTAATTATTATTGATGAATGTCATAGAGTTAACTTAGCCAGCACTGAGCTGGTTAAAGACGAAGCTAAAGGGGAGCCCAAAGAGCAAACACAAGAAAAAGCAAGCAAGCTGTCCAATACTAACCAGTATCAACAAATTATTGAAAAATTGATGCAAGTTAATCCCCATGTTAAATTATTGGGTTTAACCGCAACCCCTTATCGTTTAGGTATGGGCTGGATTTATAAAAAACATTACCGTGGTTTCATGCGAAGTGAAGAAAAACGACCTTTTGAGCACTGTATTTATGAACTACCCCTTCGTTACTTAATTAAACGCCAGTATTTAACCGAACCTAATTTAGTCGATGCCACCATAGAGCATTATGATTTTAGTCGCCTGCGAGCAAACGCCTCTGGTGAATATAGTCCTACTGATATCAATCATCTATTAAATAAAAATCCCCGGGTGACTCAAGGCATTATTGAGCAGGTCATTGAGTTAGGCTATAAACGTCAAGGTATTATGATATTTGCCGCTACAGTTGAGCATGCAAAGGAAGTCTTTAGTTATTTACCCGCCAAATTGAGTGCTTTAATTACCGGTGCTACCGACAATACTGAACGCGATAAGTTAATTAAGGCATTCAAGCGTAAAGAAATTAAATACCTGGTTAATGTTTCAGTATTAACCACTGGCTTTGACGCACCGCATGTCGATATGATTGCGATATTACGTCCAACACAATCAGTTAGTCTCTATCAGCAAATCATCGGTCGTGGTCTGCGTTTGAGTGATAACAAAAAAGATTGCTTGGTCATTGACTATACGGGCAATGATTTTGACCTCTATCATCCCGAAGTCGGTGAGAAAAAGCCGAATAGTAAAAGTCAGCCGGTGCAAGTTATTTGCCCAAGTTGTGAATTTCCCAATTTATTTTGGGGCATTTGTGATGATGATGGTTATTTAGTGGAACACTACGGCCGACGATGCCAAGGCCTAATTGAAGAACAAGGGTCAGAGAGCCAATGTAACTATCGTTTTGTATTTAAAGAATGCCCTCACTGCGGTGGTGAAAATGACATAGCTGCTCGTAACTGTTTACAGTGTCATGAAGTCTTGGTTGATCCCGATGATATGTTAAAAAAGGCACTGCAACTTAAAGATTCAAAAATTATTCGTTGCGCAGGTCTTAATTTAACGAAAGTTAGTGATAAGGGAGCTGATAAGTTAAAAATCACTTACCATGACGAGGAAGGCGTTGAACTCAATGAATCTTTTGACTTCACTAAGCCAAATCAAGTTAAAGCGTTCAATGATATCTTTTCTAAACGCCTTAGCGCTAAAATTAGTGTTCAGCTGGGCTCTACTGGATCGTTTGAAGTGACTACACTTGAACAAGCATTAAAGTTAGCTAACATATTGCCGTGTCCTGACTTTGTCATTGGTAGAAAACAAAAATTCTACTGGCGTGTCAAAAACAGACTTTTTGACTATCAAGGTAAATACCGAAAAGCCAATCAGCTCAAATAGACTCAAATAGACTCATAACATACTACATAATAAAAAAATGATAAGCCTAATATAAAAATGAACGCACAAACTTAACAAGATCAATTTTAAAATTAAAATTAATTAGTTATCTGAGTGTAAGGTAAAGGATATAGCAGTGCTATAAACACATGTTTAAAATTTCTAACTTTCAAAAAGCAAAAAACCGCTAATCTTTCGATTAGCGGTTTTTCTTTGTTTGGCGGTGAGAAAGAGATTTGAACTCTACTCGAAGGTTTAGTGCTATAAACCCTTATTTAAAATTTTTAGTTTTTAAAAAGCAAAAAACCGCTAATCTTTCGATTAGCGGTTTTTCTTTATTTGGCGGTGAAATAGAGATTTGAACTCTACTCGAAGGTTTAGTGCTATAAACCCTTATTTAAAATTTAACTATCAAAAAGCAAAAAACCGCTAATCTTTCGATTAGCGGTTTTCTTTATTTGGCGGTGAGAGTGGATTAGAACTCTACTCGAAGGTTTAGTGCTATAAACCCTTATTTAAAATTTTTAACTTCAAAAAGCAAAAAACCGCTAATCTTTCGATTAGCGGTTTTTCTTTGTTTGGCGGTGAGATAGAGATTTGAACTCTACTCAAGGTTTAGTGCTATAAACCCTTATTTAAAATTTCTAGTTATCAGAAAGCAAAAAACCGCTAATCTTTCGATTAGCGGTTTTTCTTTGTTTGGCGGTGAGATAGAGATTTGAACTCTAGAAGGGCTATAAACCCTTGCTGGTTTTCAAGACCAGTGCTTTCGACCACTCA
>NZ_JACGVV010000053.1:0-14159 GCF_014077405.1 Colwellia sp. BRX10-9
CTTTTTTTATATCTAGATTTTAGTGAAATAGTCAAAACAGCCAAAGTTACTAACACAGAGCAGGTGTTGTATCGCTGTACCTAAAAGAAGCATCGCATAATTGCAGATTTTAGTGCTCACGAGAACTTAAAAAAAAGACGCTTAGGCGTCTTTTTTTATATCTGAATTTTAGCAAAACAGTCAAAGCTGCTACCACAGAGCAGGTGTTGTATCGCTGTACCTGAAAGAGGCATCGCATAATTGCAGATTTTAGTGCTCACGAGAACTTAAAGAAAAGACGCTTAGGCGTCTTTTTTTATATCTAGATTTTAGTGAAATTGTCAAACAGTCAAAACTGTCAAAGTTACTAACACAGAGCAGGTGTTGTATCGCTGTACCTAAAAGAAGCATCGCATAATTGCAGATTTTAGTTCTCACGAGAACTCAAGAAAAGACGCTTAGGCGTCTTTTTTTATCTCTAAATTTTAGCAAAACTGTAAAATCGCTAACACAGGGCAGGTGTTGTATCGCTGTACCTGAAAGAGGCATCGCATAATTGCAGGTTTAAGTGCTCACGAGAATTCAAAAAAAGACGCTTAGGCGTCTTTTTTTATCACTAAATTTTAGTGAAATTGTCAAACAGTCAAAGTTGCTAACACAGAGCAGGTGTTGTATCGCTGTACCTAAAAGAGGCATCACATAATTGCAGATTTTAGTTCTCACGAGAATTCAAGAAAAGACGCTTAGGCGTCTTTTTTATGTCTTATTTCAGTGATCAAAAGAATAGAATGAAATTAATTACGAATGATAACTATTATTGTTTGCAATAATCATTAGAGCTAATTACAATACATGCAAATGAAAGTGATTCGTATTTGTATTGGTGCAGTAAGATGAAAAACAAAATTTCTGTTTTATCAACATTGGCAATGGTCAGTTTTTGTAACCTTGCTCAGGCTGATGATCAACCCTCTGTTATTAACTTTAACAAACAACAGCAACAAATTGAAAAGCTTCAAAGTGAACTTAGACAATTAAGTCTAGCCGTATCCTCAACAAGTCATAAAGATCAGCTAAATTATTCAGCCGTCAAAAATTGGCACATTACCTCTTATGGCAGTGTACTTTATAAAACGGAAGATGTTTTTCGTAACACGCAAGACACACAACCACAAAAGCGCAGCATAACTGATGTCGAACGCGTTGTTTTAGAATTTGGTTATCGGTTTGATCCCCAATGGCAAGTTGAAATAGAGTTAGAGTACGAACATGGTGGTACGGGCGCAGCATTAGAATATGATGGCTTCGAAGAATTCGGCGAATTTGAAACTGAGATAGAAGCGGGTGGTGAAGTTCTGGTTGAAAAATTAGAACTCAAATATGCTTACAATGACTACTTTGCTATTAAACTTGGCAGAATATTTGTCCCTGTGGGTTTAGGGACTGAGTTACACAAACCTGATCAATATTTTACTACCCAGCGTCATTGGAGTGAATCAACACTTATCCCCCAAGTTTGGCATGAAACCGGGATTAACTTCACTGCAAATTGGCAAGGACTTAAGGCGCAAGCTTTACTGACGACAGGCCTTAATTCTGAATACTTTCGTACTTATCGCTGGGTAGCCAGTGGTCACCAAAAAAGATTCGAAACGATCAATGCCGACGACTTAGCGTTAACGCTTCGAGTAGATTATGGCGACCTTAAAAAAGGCTCAGGGATAGGCGCTAGTTTTTACAGCGGTAACACCAGTGGTAATCGCAATAATACCAATAATATTTCAGCGGATGGCCATTTATCCATTATCGGGCTCAATGGCGTTTATCGTTATCAAGATTGGACGCTACGAGGTCAGTATTTATTCGGCAAATTAGATGACAGCTTAGCCATTACTGCCGCTAATAAAACAACGCCAGGATTAAAGCCAGGTAACTTTGCTCAATTAGGTAGTGAAGCTGAGTCAGCATTTCTAGAAGTCGCCTATAACAGTCAATTTCTGCTTGGTCTTAGCAAACCTTTGTATCTATTTACTTCATATGATTATGCCAACCCTATTAAAGAAGTAGCAGGGGGCTTAGCTACCTCTCGTTTTGATATTAAAGAAATTGCCATCGGTGTGAACTACATACCAATAAAAAATGTGGTACTTAAAGCTCAGTTTGCTGAAAAATCTTATGCACAAAACAACCTTAATAATACCCAAAGTTTTAGCCTATCGATGGGCTATTATTTTTCAATATAACCATCAGTTTAAAAGACGACTGTAAATTTAAAGGAATTAAAAATGTCATTGAAAACTTCACTCTTCGCAACGACCACAGCAATATTAATGTTATCTGCATGTGGTGGTAGCAGTTCTTCGCAGTCAATACCTGTTATAGAAGAACCATCAGGCTTCGCGTTTGATGCAACAGCTATGATAAGTAATATAACAAACGATATTATTGTTGAAGGTTATAACGACCTGAACACCAAAGCAGAGATCTTTCACTTAGCGACCTTGTCATTATTAAATTCTCCGAGCCAAGAAACATTATTGGCAACTCAACAAGCATGGCAAACAGTTCGCCAACCTTGGGAGCAAGGAGAAGCTCATATTTTTGGACCAGTAGATGCCTTATCTATAGATCCTCACTTAGATACCTGGCCATTAAATACCAGTGATCTGCAAAGTTTATTAGCAACACAAAGTGGTTTTAATGCCGAGGTTATCAAGTTATTTAACGACGATGTTCAGGGCTTTCATACCATGGAGTTTCTACTTTTTGGCGATGGCTTAACCGATAATGCTAAAGCGATAGATGAAATGACAGCGTTAGAGCGTGAATATTTAGCTGCTACTGCAGAAGTGTTTCGTGAATATACCCAATCGCTTTTTGATGCATGGACGGTTAGACATGATGCCAATGATACAAACTCATTACCCTACCAAGAATTTTTGCTGATACCAGGTAATGACATTTATGCGTCTGAACTAGGCGTCGTAGAAGAATTAATTAATGGCATGATAGGTATTGTTGATGAAGTCGCTAACGGAAAAATTGCTGAACCCTTTGGTAGTGATATTAACTCAACGGATACCTCGTTAGTTGAATCACAATACAGTTGGAATTCACTGGCTGATTTCACAAATAATATTCAAGGGGTTAAAAATGTTTACCTAGGGACCACAAATTCACAAGCTGTGACCGATGTAGGAATTATTAATTTCGTTCAAGCCGCGGATAGTGCTTTAGCTATTCGCATCGATACCGAAATAACGACAGCAATAACAGCAATTAAAGCGATTTCAGGTGAAAATGATATGCCGTTCAGGCAAGCAATTAATGATGTAGAAGCACGTGTTCGTATTCAAGCCGCTATTGATGCTTTAAGTATTTTACAAACATCATTAGAGAGTGATGTGCTTATATTGTTGAATAACTGGAATAACTAACAGTGATTTAGTTGCTAACCGACCCCTAAAGGATGTAAGCCGTGCAAGGATGCACTTCCCTTTAATTTATAAATAGAACAAAACTTATGTTAAATATGAATAATATAAACAAGGGTTTAATAATTACGATTAATCTTTTACTGGCAACATTATTTCTTAGTGCCTGTAATCGTGAGAGTCAGTCAAATGATAATGCTGTTGTTGAACCTGATTACCCTGATTATACTTTTGTTGAAAACCTAGGTGATAAAGCGACAGCATTTGATGCTAGTGATTCAGGGCATGGCTTTTCAACTCCAATAACGACCTTAACTGACGCTGAACTAAACCAACACCTGACTGGCGATGCTAATTTTGAAATGGCGTTTACAACAGCGCCAAATATGGAACACCCTGAATTAGATGGTTTGGGACCGGTTTTTAATAATCAAAATTGTAACTCATGCCACCAGCGTGATGGTCGTCCATCTACATTAACCATTCCACAAGACCAAGATCGTATTTTATTAGGCGCTAATGCCGGTATTTTTTTGAGAATGAGTATTGAAGACGGTGAATGCACAGCGCCGTCAATTAATAATAACTATTGTCAAAATAAGCCTGTGCAAGGTTTTGGTACCCAGCTATTTCATCGAGGTGTGTTAAAAGCACGGGCTGATTGGCAAGATCACCCTTTTGTTGGTCAAGCCGATGTTTATTTAGCTTATGAATTTAAAACAATAACGTATGCCAATGGTGATACGGTTGAATTAAAGAAACCGGTATTTACCATTGAAAATGCTTACGATGTTGGCGACGGTCAACAACGCGATAGTGCGATTATGCAGGTTGATGTGCGTTATAGCCCACGTAATGGCATGCCAATCTTTGGTTTAGGTTTGTTAGAGCTCATCGCCGAAGCGGATATATTAGCGTTAAGTGATGAGCTAGACACCAATAACGATGGTATTTCAGGTCGTCCTAATTGGGTTTTCGACCCAATTAAAGCGAAAAACAAAGATCTTATACCTGTATCACTTGGACGCTTTGGCTGGAAAGCAAGCACACCCAGTGTTCGTGTTCAGTCTCTGGGGGCATTACGGGGTGATATGGGAATTACCAATCCGTTATTTCCACAGGAGAGCATCGCTAATTCACCTTTGCATGAAAGCTATTTAACGCGGACAGGTTTTATTGATACCGGTGTTGATGAACAAGGAGGTAGTGAAGCAAGCCAAGAGTTCTCAGATGATGTTGTTTTTTATGCGGAAACATTAGCGGTGCCATCAAGACGCAATGTAAATAATGAAATGGTAATTGCCGGCGCACAATTATTTGAAGAGGTCGGTTGTGTGTCTTGCCATCAACCAGACTTTACTACGATAAGTGGTGATATTTTGGTGGGGGGAGTACCTGCACCTGAGTCATTAAAAGGACAACATATTTACCCCTTCACAGACATGTTATTACACGATTTAGGCGCAGAATTAGCAGATAATCGTCGTGATTTTATGGCAACAGGCAATGAGTGGAAAACTCGACCACTGTGGGGAATAGGGTTAACTAAAACAGTGAATCCTGCCGCAGGTTTTTTACATGATGGTCGAGCGAGTACGGTAGAAGAAGCAATACTTTGGCATGGCGGTGAAGCGCAGCAAGCTACCGACAAGTTTATGGCATTAAGTGTTAATGAACGTGAGCAACTAGTCTCTTTTGTTATGTCTTTATAAGTCAGCGCCGCGCCGACAATGTTATTATTTCTCCAGAAGAAGTGGGCTTTGCGCAAAGCATCACTTATTCAAGGCGTTAAAGAGTTACTTTAACGCCTTATTTTTTAAAAAACGAGTGAGTAAATCGTAAGTTATAGTCTAAAAAAATACGTGTCTTATTAACCGCCTTCCTTTAAGTGATATTATTTTTTTAAAAAGCGGGATGGTGATTCAACAGGATCAGCCTTTAATCGTAAGTTATAGTCTAAACGATGCGTGTCTTATTAACCGTCTTCCTTTAAATGATATTATTTTCTAAAAAACGGCGTAGTAAATCGTAAGTTATAGTCTAAACGATGCGTGTCTTATTAACCGCCTTCCTTTAAATGATATTATTTTCTAAAAAACGGTGTAGTAAATCGTAAGTTATAGCCTAAAAACGCTGTAGATCTTTACTTATACACCACTTATTAATTCTTTTTTCAAAATACTGCTCGACGAAAATGCTGAGTTTTCAGGTAACTGTGTGTGTCCTGCTAAGAGATAAATGACTTTCTGTCCATTCTCTGCGAGTTCAAGTGCATGTTGAAAATTAATAAGTATTGATGAAGTAATACTTTGTGGATACTTTTCAGCATCACGGCGTATATATTCAATTAGGTCGATATTAACGTCATCGTCATAAAATACCGCTTCAGCAAATTGCATTTCTCGGTGAGTCTGTAGGGTTAATTTATCTGGATTACCATCTAATGTATGAACAAAGACAATTTCACCTACCGGCGGTGTAATTTCTTTCTTTATGCTGGCAATAAGCTGTTGTTCAGCTTCGGGTATATTACCTTGTAAAATCTGCTCACCGATAGGCCCTCTTAATACGCTTTCCCAGAAGGTCCTACGGTTGCGAAGCCCTCTTACTCTTGCTTTAACATGATCTCGAAATTTAAAAGAGAAATCTGCAAGCCTACCGTAGCCATTAGGTAGGGTTTTTTCAATTTGTTCTCTAAGCATCCTTAACAGTATAGGGGCACTTCCAGAGCTAGACATAGCGATAATCATCGGTGCGCGATCTATGATTGCTGGCGTGATGTAAGTACAGAGTTCAGGTTGGTCAACAACATTGGTGAGAATGTTGAGCGGTTGTGATTCACCAGCAACCGCTTTATTGACTTCGCCATCGTCGGTAGCTGCAATCACTAAGTTCATGCCAATTAAATGGCCGCTTTGGTAATTGTGAGCGAGCCAATGTAGATCATGGCCATCGACTAATCGTTTCACACTTTCA
The DNA here is from genome assembly GCF_014077405.1 of Colwellia sp. BRX10-9. NCBI lineage: Bacteria > Pseudomonadati > Pseudomonadota > Gammaproteobacteria > Alteromonadales > Colwelliaceae > Colwellia > Colwellia sp. BRX10-9. The sequence goes on from NZ_JACGVV010000053.1 coordinate 6,390, forward strand.
GATAAGCTTGCAGCCATAACCGTAATGTTAGTGGTACTTTTTAGCAATAATTCAATTTTACGTGCCGCGACATCACCACCACCAATGATCATTGCCGATATGTTTTTACCCTCAAGAAAAATGGGGAAATATTTCATTTAAATAACCTATATTGTCTTTAATCTGTGTATGAGCCTAAACAATTGCGTTAAGACGGTAATGATAAAAGTTTTTCACTGATGGCTAAACCATTACTGTCGCCGTAGATGAACTGTCCGGGAATAAAATGAATGCCGGCAAAAGTAATGGGAATATTTACTTCACCAATACCTAGTTTCTCAGTTTTAATTGGGCAACAACCCAATGCTTTTACACCTAGTTTTAGCGTGGCAATCGTACCCGCATCACGAATACAGCCATTAATGACCATTCCTTGCCAACCATTTTTAACCGCTTTTTCAGCAAGCATGTCACCTAACAGTGCACGTGTGGTACTTGCTTTACCATCAATAACCATGACTTTACCTGTGCCGTCAGTATCTACCAAGGCTTTGACTTTTGAATTGTCATTAAAACAAGACACGGTGACTATTTCCCCATAAAAAATGTTATTTTTGCCATAGTCAGTAAATAGCGGTTGTGCCAGTGTTAATGCGTTAGGGTAAATGTCATATAAATCAGGGAGAAGATCGAGCATCGTAGAGTTCCTTATTAGGCCAGAGGGAATAATTATCCTAGCAATACTCTAGCAGAAGTCTTTGTAGGTATTAACTAACAAATGCTAAACTAGTGAAAAATTTATAGTGAGCACCTCCCATGCCTTGGATACAACTTCGCTTGAGTGCGAATGAAGACACATCAGAAAAATATAGTGATTGGTTAAGTGCTTGTGGCGCGCAAGCCGTGACGTTTATCGACGCCCAAGATACCCCTATTTATGAGCCGCTTCCGGGTGATGAAGTTATCTATTGGCACAATACCGTGGTAATGGGCTTATTCGATGCCAGCCATGACATGGATAAAACCATTACTTATTTGAAAAGTATCCATCCAGATAAAAACAATATGGCTTACAAGTTAGAGCAACTTGAAGATAAAGATTGGGAAAGAGAGTGGATGGACAACTTCCATCCAATGAAATTCGGTGAGCGTTTATGGATTTGTCCAAGCTGGCGCGAAGTTCCTGATCCAACCGCGGTTAATGTTATGCTTGATCCAGGTTTAGCGTTTGGCACAGGCACCCATCCAACCACGGCATTATGTTTAACCTGGTTAGACGGATTAGATTTAGTCGGTAAAACTGTAGTTGATTTTGGTTGTGGTTCAGGAATTTTATCGCTGGCGGCACTTAAGCTAGGCGCGAAAAAAGTCATTGGTATTGATATTGATCCACAAGCATTACAAGCAAGTAAAGCAAATGCTGAGCGCAACGGTATTGCAGACCGTTTAGAACTTTTCTTACCAAAAGATCAGCCAAGTTTTAAAGCTGATGTGGTTGTCGCTAATATTTTAGCCGGACCATTACGTGAATTAGCGCCAACGATTATTGAATTTGTTGCTCCAAATGGTCACCTTGCACTGTCAGGTGTTTTAGAAGAACAGGCCAATGAACTGCAAAATATTTATAGTCAGTGGTGTGAAATGGATGCCATTGCTGTTCAAGATGAATGGGTTCGTCTTTCAGGTAAAAAAAATTAGTCAAAAACCCTGTTATTAATTGAGCAGTATTCGTTAGCTATTTGTACAAATTCTGCTCACATCAATAGTTTGCAAAAAGTCAATATTAAAAACGCAAAAAAAAGCAAGAATTGTTCAATTTATATGCTTTTCAATTCCCTTAAAAACACGTAAACTTAGCGCCCTTTTGAATAGTAGCTCAAAAAAACAGCAACATGAATATAGGTTCGTATACTTTATCAAGTAATGTAATGCTTGCTCCAATGGCCGGAATAACCGACCAACCTTTTCGACAACTGTGTTGTCAAATGGGAGCAGGGTTAGCCGTGTCAGAAATGATTTCGTCTAATCCCAAAGTATGGCATACCGAAAAATCTAAGCGACGAAGTATTCATAGTGAATTTGCAGGTATTCGTTCGGTACAAATTGCCGGTTCAGATCCTGAAGAGTTAGCGTTTGCTGCTAAAGTTAATGTTGAAAATGGCGCACAAATTATAGATATTAATATGGGCTGTCCTGCTAAAAAGGTCAATAAAAAGCTCGCGGGTTCTGCATTATTAAAAGAACCTAAATTAGTTGAAGAAATAGTGCGAAGTGTTGTTGATGCGGTAAACGTGCCAGTAACACTTAAAATTCGTACCGGCTGGTGTGAGAACACTCGCAACGGCATTGAAATTGCTAAAATTGCTGAGCACAACGGTATTCAGTCTTTAGTCGTTCATGGTCGCACCCGTAATGATTTTTATAAAGGGGATGCGGAATACGAAACGATAAAAGCCATCAAGCAAGCGGTTAGTATTCCCGTTGTGGCTAATGGCGATATTACCAGCGCAATCAAAGCGGCGCAGGTATTAAATTTTACTGGGGCTGATGCCGTAATGGTGGGTCGTGGTGCCCAAGGGAAACCTTGGATTTTTCGAGAGATTAATCATTTCTTGAAAACGGGTGAACATTTGTCTGCCCCCTCATTGGAAGAGATTTGTCCGATAGTTATTGGGCATGTAAAGGACTTACACAACTTTTACGGTGACTTTATGGGTGTTCGTTTTGCTCGTAAGCACGTTGCTTGGTATATGCTCGCGTATGATCAAGAGAAAAAATTTCGTTCTGTTTTTAATGCGTTAGAGTCATCTACCGATCAACTTGATGCATTAGAACTGTATTTTGATAATTTAAATTAACTAGAAAGAGTCTGAACTTTATGTTTGAACAAAATATTTCATCACCATTCGTTACTGGCAAGATCCAAACTCAAGCTGAGTATTCTCCATTACGTACTCAAGCTAAACAAGCTATCAGTAACTACTTATCGCAATTAAATGGTAATGATGTAGATGATATGTACGACCTTGTACTTTCTGAAATCGAAGCGCCAATGTTAGAAGAAGTTATGAAGTATACGCGCGGTAACCAAACACGTGCAGCTAACTTGTTAGGTATCAACCGTGGTACTTTACGTAAGAAGCTTAAAAAATACGGCATGAACTAAAAAATAGACAGGTTGTCCCTGTCAATCGAAAGCACCCTAGGGTGCTTTCTTTATTTCTAGCTAAGGGGTTTTCTTCAGCTAGCTACTCATTACTGAGTAAAGGATTTATTTTAAAAAATCACTGCCAAGGACAAATGTCAACGGCCAGACAATTAAACTAACTTTAAGGTTAACAATAAAGCAATGGATACTCCACGCCCAATCAAACGTGCATTATTAAGTGTTTCTGATAAAACAGGTATTGTCGATTTCGCTCGTAGTTTAGCGCAAAAAGGTGTTGATATTTTATCAACCGGCGGCACAGCAAAATTATTAGCTGATAATGGTATACAAGTTACTGAAGTTTCTAAATACACAGGTCACCCTGAAATTATGGACGGTCGTGTTAAAACACTTCATCCAAAAGTTCATGGCGGAATTTTAGCGCGCCGTGGTATGGATGAAGCCGTTATGGCTGAAAACGATATTAGCGCGATTGATCTTGTTGTCGTTAACCTTTACCCATTTGCTAACGCAGTTAGTGATGAAAACTGTAGCTTAGAAAACGCGATTGAGAATATTGATATCGGTGGACCCACTATGGTTCGTGCAGCGGCAAAAAATCATAAAGATGTGACGATTATTGTTAATGCTCACGATTATGAGCGCGTATTAGCAGAAATGAATAGTAACGATGATTCATTAACGTATAACACACGCTTTGACTTAGCTATTGCTGCCTATGAACATACTGCAGCTTACGACGGTATGATCGCAAATTACTTTGGCAAAATGCTTAGTGCGCGAAGTGGTGAAAAAAGCGAAGTTAACTTTAAAGAAAAAAACAAATTTCCACGCACCTTTAACAGTCAGTTTATTAAAACTGAAGATTTACGTTACGGTGAAAACTCGCATCAGGATGCTGCTTTTTATGTCGAAGCAAATCCTGAAGAAGCATCGGTTTCAACGGCTAAGCAATTACAAGGTAAAGCGCTTTCTTATAACAATATAGCTGACACGGATGCAGCTTTAGAATGTGTTAAAGAATTTGATGAGCCGGCGTGTGTTATCGTTAAACATGCTAACCCTTGTGGTGTTTCTATTGGTGACAATATCTTAGCCGCTTACGAAGGTGCTTATCGTACAGATCCTACCTCAGCATTTGGTGGCATTATCGCCTTCAACCGTGAATTAGATGCCGACACAGCAGAAGCTATTGTTTCTCGCCAGTTTGTCGAAGTTATTATCGCGCCAAGTGTTTCAGAAGCTGCGGCACAAATTGTTGCTGCTAAACCTAACTTACGTTTATTAGCCTGTGGTGAATGGTCGACCAAAACTACCGGTTTTGATCTTAAACGTGTTAATGGTGGCTTATTGGTTCAAGACAGAGACCAAGGCAAAGTGACCAGCGATGATTTGAAAGTTGTTACTAAACGCCAACCCACTGCTGATGAAATGCGTGACTTACAATTCTGTTGGAAAGTAGCGAAATACGTGAAATCTAATGCGATTGTTTACGTTAAAAATAGCATGACTATTGGTGTCGGTGCCGGTCAAATGAGCCGAGTTTACTCAGCTAAAGTTGCTGGTATCAAAGCTGCAGATGAAAACTTAGAAGTTAAAGGTTCAGTCATGGCATCTGATGCATTCTTTCCATTTCGTGATGGTTTAGATGCTGCCGCTGAAGCGGGCATTACTGCTGTTATTCAACCGGGCGGTTCTATGCGTGATAATGAAGTTATTGCCGCTGCCGATGAACATAACATAGCTATGGTGTTCACCGGAATGCGTCACTTCCGCCATTAAGTAGGTTTGCTTATCGTTGGTTAAATAAAATTATTCGTTGGAAGTGCTCAAGTAGATAAACTACGCTCCGCGCTTCCGCTTTTAATTTTCACTAACCAGCTTAAAGCATTTCCAAATAACGGCTTTATTAGCCTTGTTGATAAAATGTTACACTTCAACAAGGTTAAATACTTTTCTTTTATCCCCCTTATCTGTTTCTTCTTTTAAAATCTGCTATAACATGTCGAGTTAACCTTTATTCTTGATATGGAAAAGCAAATGAAAACAATAAAAACTTTATTATCAGCTTCAATCATTAGCCTGTCATTAGCCAGCGTTTCTTACGCTGATCAAGCCATGCAACCTATGGCTAATACACAGTTAGCCCAAGCGGTTGCTAGTGAACATAGATCAGCGGCTAATAAAATACGTGATGAATACCGTCATCCACAACAAACCTTAGAATTTTTTGGTTTTAATTCATCAATGACTGTTGTTGAGATAACACCTGGTGGTGGTTGGTACACTGAAATTTTAGCCCCAGCGTTAAAAGGCAAAGGAAAGTTAATCGGTGCTCATTATCCTGATACCGGTGAAGACAACTATTACAGTAATTCCCGTAAAAATTTAGTAAAAAAATTGGCTAGTCATGAGATGTTTAGTGAAGTTGAACTCTCTAACTTTGTGCCTAAGAAAGCCAGTGAATTAGCCCCCGCTGGTTCTGCGGATATGGTACTTACTTTTCGTAATTTACATAACTGGGGAGAAGAAGGTGTTAGCCAAGTATTTATTGATGCCTTTAAGGCATTAAAAACTGGTGGTATTTTAGGTGTCGTAGAGCATCGTTTACCAAAAGGCGCAACAGCTAACGATATGAATAGCGGCTATGTTTCTGTGGAGAAGACAATTGCACAAGCTGAAGCTGCTGGATTTACTTTTATTGCCAGTAGTGAAGTAAATGCTAATGCTAAAGACAAAGCAAGTTATGAAAAAGGTGTCTGGACATTACCCCCGTCACTTGCATTAAAAGATAAAGATAGAGAAAAATATCTGGCTATCGGTGAAAGTGATCGAATGACTTTAAAATTTGCAAAAGTAGCTAAATAATCTTAAGACTTGCGCCATAACTTCCCTTATAATGGCGCAAGTTTTTTAGCATATTTTCTAGCAAATAAAGTAGGGTTAAGATAAATGAATGTTTTAGTAATAGGTAGTGGTGGTCGTGAACATGCACTCGCATGGAAAGCTGCACAATCATCACAAGTAGAAAAAGTATTTGTTGCACCAGGTAATGCCGGTTCAGCAACAGAAAATAAAGTAGAAAATGTTGCCATATCCGCTGGCGATACTGCTGCACTAGTCGACTTTGCTAAAACTCAAAACATTACTCTAACGATTGTTGGCCCAGAGCAGCCACTTGTTGACGGCGTTGTTGATGCCTTTCAAGCCGAGGGGTTAACTATTTTTGGTCCAAGTGCTAAAGCGTCACAACTTGAAGGTTCAAAAGCATTTACTAAAGACTTCTTAGCTCGTCACAACATTCCTACAGGCTGGTACCAAAATTTTACTGAAATAGAAGCTGCGTTAGCTTATGTTCGTGAAAAAGGCGCACCTATTGTTATTAAAGCTGATGGCTTAGCAGCTGGTAAAGGCGTTATTGTCGCAATGACATTGCCAGAAGCTGAAGACGCTATTAAAGATATGCTTGCTGGTAATGCTTTTGGAGATGCCGGGCATCGTGTTGTCATCGAAGAATTTTTAGATGGTGAAGAAGCGAGCTTTATTGTTATGGTTGATGGCAAAAATGTTTTAGCCATGGCAACAAGTCAAGATCATAAGCGTGCTTATAATAATGACGAAGGACCAAATACAGGTGGTATGGGCGCTTATTCACCAGCGCCAGTAGTTACCGCTGAACTTCATCAACGTATTATGGATGAAGTCATATATCCTACAGTGCAGGGTATGGCTAAAGAAGATGCCCCTTATACTGGTTTCTTATATGCTGGCTTAATGATAGATGCGACAGGTACGCCAAAAGTGATTGAATACAACTGTCGATTTGGTGATCCAGAAACACAACCTATTATGATGCGTTTAAAGTCTGATATCGTTGAGTTATGTTTACTAGCCTGTGCTGGTAAGTTAGATACAGCGACTATTGATTTTGATCCACGTCCAGCTGTCGGTGTAGTATTAGCGGCCGGCGGTTATCCAGGCACTTACGCCAAAGGTAAAGTGATTTCAGGTTTAGAAACTAACCAGCATCCCGACAGAAAAACATTCCATGCGGGCACCACTGAAATTAATGGTGAGATAGTGACGGCTGGCGGTCGAGTGCTTTGTGCTACTGCATTAGGCGAAACGGTTACACAAGCGCAAAAATCTGCCTATGCTTTATTACACGAAATAAGCTGGGAAGAAGTACAATTCAGAACAGATATTGCCTATCGTGCAATCGCTAGAGAACAAAGTTAACTTATACTTTTTAAGTGTTGAAATGAAAGCCTCTTTTAAGAGGCTTTTTTATTAGCTAAAATCCACGAATATCTCAAGATCCTCTACAGTAAACTGAAATGATCATTGTTAGGTTTTGTTTAGTTATAACTGATAAAAAATTAATAATTACTGTAGTAGCTTTAATAAAGCTCAATAACAACGCGGTATGTATGTTAATTGACCGAACGATCGATTATTTCAAATTTATGACAAAAAAGGGTTGACGCCCAGCGAGAAATGTCTAGAATGCGCTCCAGTTCCAAGGGGTAACCCAAACGAACGTTTTGATAAGTTATCTACATCACTTTAGAGTAAAGTAGTTAACTTAACGTTTTATAGATAAGGTTTGAATCTTCGAAAAG
>NZ_JACGVV010000083.1:0-1545 GCF_014077405.1 Colwellia sp. BRX10-9
GCTTATAGTTGGACCAATCCATTTATCAATCGATTAGTTTACTATATTTGATAAGTGGAATATGCCTCTGTTGGTTACGAATATTGAACGGCAAACATCCAATGTTTCTAACAAGACGTTCGAACCAACAGAGCTACTCGCTTCAAAACGCATACTCAGGGATCGCCTACGACGACTATCTATAAGACCTGCGAGAAACGAGACTTAAGCACATTCCATCTATAACTTTACTCGCTGGAGCATCAAAATGAAAGCATATAACGTCGATGATTTCGCTGCACTTATTGGTATCGATTGGGCTGACAAAAAACATGATATATGTGAGCACCCAAAAAACACCAAACAATATCACTACACCATTATAAAACATAAACCAGAAGCGCTTCACAAATGGGCAATGGAGCTTAAGCTGCGTTACCCAGATCAGAAAATTGCTGTTGTGTGTGAACTTAAAAAAGGTCCCTTAATTTATGCGCTCGCAAAATATGACCACCTCGTCTTATTTACGGTGAATCCATCCGCGGTCGCAAATTACCGCAAAGCATTCACGCCTAGCGGCGCAAAAAATGACCCGACAGATGCATTCATACAAGTTGAAATGATTAAACTTCACATAGATAAACTCTCAGTGATAGTACCTGAGTCAACATCAATGAGAGCATTAGCGCAACTGGTTGAGTATCGTCGTAATGTAGTACAAGATGGCGTCGATTTATCAAATAAAATAACTGCAACTTTGAAGAACTACTACCCTCAAGCGCTTGAATGGTTTAAAGAAAAAGATACCTTAATCTTTTGTGATTTCATCAGTAAATGGCCATCGCTCACCGCGGTTAAAAAAGCCAGAAAGCAAACCTTATTAGACTTCTTTAATCGTCACAACTCACATTATGAAACTGTCAATAATGCTCGATTACTTAGCATTAAAGAAGCCGTTCCGTTAACCGAAGATGAAGGCGTAATAGCCCCTAATCAACTGTTAGTGGAAGTGCTTATCACACAATTCAAGGTGTTACTTATCGGTATTGAACAGTTGGATAAAGCAATAAAACAGCTGTACAAAAAACAACAAGACAAGGCTATTTTTGATAGTTTACCTGGCGCAGGCCCACAACTAGCACCGCGCTTATTAGTCGCTTTTGGGCACAATAGAGAACGTTATACGGATGCTTCACAGATGCAGAAGTATGCGGGTATTGCACCCGTTATTGAAAGCAGCGGTAAAAAGACATGGACACATTGGCGGTACAGTTGTCCTACTTTTTTAAGGCAAACGTTTGTTGAATGGGCTGGTTTTTCGATACGATATTCATTCTGGGCAAAAGCTTATTATGAGCAACAAAAAAGTAAAGGTAAACCACATAACAGCATAATAAGATCGCTTGCTTTCAAGTGGATAAGAATAATATTTAGGTGCTGGAAAACGAAGATGCCCTACAACGAATCAAAATATTTAGAAGCATTAAACCGAAGAGGATCGCCACTGTTAAAATTTGCAATAAATAGCTAAATTTTACTAGTTGTCCACCTCAGGGCGTGTTGTTA
>NZ_JACGVV010000009.1:0-128710 GCF_014077405.1 Colwellia sp. BRX10-9
TGTTTATTTTAATTTTGTTTATTTTATTGTTTTAATTAATTGAGTTTAATTAGCCGCACAGCGAGTGCGAGTACATAAACTCATCATAACGCGAACATCCATCATAGATATGGCACCATCATTATTGAGGTCAAACGCTAAATCGATCGTTTGTCCAAACTGTATTGCACGCATCAAACCGCGTAAATCATTGATATCAATATCGCCATCTCCATCAAAATCGCCTTGGATTGCTGCAGGTGTAAAATCGAATGCAACGATAACAGGGTCATGGTCAGACATTCTGTAAGCATTATTGTCATATAAGCTAACTAACTGATCAGCCGTCTTATCCGGATGGCTAAAACCAGAGCCACAAAGTTCAGTGTTGTAATCAAGTACGCAAGGTTCATCCGCATTAATATGCCATTCTGTTGTATCAACCACTTTGGTTAATAAACTACTGCTCGCTAGGGCATGATCTAGGTAACCCACTTCACCACCAAAGAGGTAAGAATAGGCTTGTTCGCCTGCAAATTGATTAATGAGGTTAGTGTAACCGTTACTTGTAAATGCTCTAATGGGATCTTCCATTGCATAAGCGTTCAAATCCCCCATCACTAGCACATCTTCTTGCAGACTCAATGTCGAATCAGTCTCTAACCAATTCATCAGTTCGTTGGCCTGCGCTACCCTTTTTGCATTGAAACAGGCTTGTCCATCGTTCTGATCTTGGTCTGCACCTGAAGCACTGCTACAACCCCCTTTAGATTTAAAGTGGTTAACAACAACGGTTATAGCTGAACCGTTATTGTTTAGCGTAAATATTTGAGCTAACGGAGGTCGATTAAATATGCCGTTGTTATTTAACATGGCATTACCCGACGCTGAAACACTGCTAGGTTTATAAAGAAGCGCAACTGCAATCGCATCGGTGCCAATGGTTCCTCCCGTGTTAACAAATGCATAGGTATCTGCACCCACAACGGCATTAATACGCGCAACTAATTGAGCTAATGTACTGTTTGCGTCTACTCCATCATTTTCGATTTCCATTAAACCAATAACGTCGGCATCAATAGCGACAATTGCAGCCACTGTTTTAGCAAATTGACGTTCTAACTCTTCAGCGGTATCTGCGCCCCTTGCTGTTGGGAAACCTCCACCTTGACCATCACCATTAAATAGATTTAAAACGTTCAAGCTAGCTATTTTAAGGTTAGATGGCGAGAGTTCCGGTTGGACAAGTCTGATGTTGTCATTTACAAACGTAGGAGCTACTACTGGAATTATTCTGTAATTACTGAAACTATAATCAATTATTCCAGTTAACTCAGTAACTAAGTCGCCAATGCGTAAGCTGTTGTCAGCCGATAAGCCTCCAGTAGGGAAGATTATTTGCTCAGGATATGAGCCATTAACACCATCGTCTAAAATAATTCGGTTCAAGGAGTTTTCATTCGCAAGTGCTACAGCTTCAGCCGAACCAGGCAAATGTATGTTAGTTGGCACAAACAATCTACTGCTGGATAACGTAACTTCGCCAAATTTGGCTAGGTTATAATTATCGCTAACGGTAAGTGAATCGGCGTTACTAACCAACATTCCTTCTAATGCTTCAGGTTGTTCAACAGAAGTAAAAGGCAAGGATAAGGTCGTAGTAGATACACTACCCGTTCCACAAATAATAAGATCTTGTGCTGGCGATAATTGCGTTCGCCCGAAGAATTCTAAAACATTACCAGCAACACGGACTAGATCACCATTTGATGGTGTAATTGTATTGGCCGTATTAAAGACAAACAGTCCTTCTGAAGTTAACGGATCCGCATCAACATCTGTATCGCTTTCTTGTATAAAGAACCCGTCAAGTGCTGGTAACACTGATGTTACGATAGCTTCAACGACAAGGTTTTGGCCTACTAAAGGTGAAACATCAGCATTGCCTTGGATATCATGGATAAACGTCGATGGGTCTGAACACTGACCTATTAGCATTGGTGTACCATCACCATCGCCGCCGCCAGTATCACCACCAGAACCAAAAGTTTGATTTGTATTTACATTATTGAATGTATTAGCATTGGCATCTTCCCAAGTAAAATCAGCTGAACTGTAACCCGTTCCGCCAAGCTGTAAAGAAAGACCAGCAAGAGTATTACTTGTTTCTGAAACGCCTATGTCGGTGCTAATCATTCCGCTTGCGGGACCATTAGTAGCGGTAAGTGAGCCTTCATAACTTAAAAATTCAATGACAGTTCCGTCGTTATCAATCAGAGCAATGCCGTCAGGAGAACCATTCTGGATGCCGCTGATGTCAAATGACATGGTTCCAAATCCAGCTTGTTGATTAGTCAACACACCAGACAAATCAACTGTTTTGTATGTAGTTCCGTTTGAACCGTTGTAAAGCACTAAACTCAAACCTGATAAGTCGGTTCCTGCTGGACCGGCAACTTCAATCGCTTCTCCAGTATCACCGCCGACGTTGTCATAGTGAATTTCATTAATAAAGACACTACCCGCCAAAAACGTTTGATTGGTATTTACATTGTTAAATGTATTTTCAGCTGCGGCTTGCCAAGTAAAGTCTGCAGAAGTAAAACCTATACCCGCTAACTGAAGAGAAAAACCAACCACTGTGCTACTTACTTCTGAAACACCAATATCTGTGCTAGTCATGCCAGTTGCAGGACCATTGGTAGCAGTTAACGAACCTTCATAACTTATGAATTCTAGAACACTGCCATCACTATCAATAAGCGCTATACCATCTGGTGCGCCATTCTGCATACCTGCAATGTCAAATGACAAGGTACCAAAACCATTCTGTTGGTCTGCCAATACGCCAGCTAATACTTCTGTTTTGTACGTTGTTCCGTTTGAACCATTGTACAGAACCAAACTCATACCGGTTAAATCAGTTCCAGCAGGACCTGCTATTTCAATCGATTCACCAATATCACCGCCGGCGTTGTCATAGTGAATTTCATTAATAAATATATTTGATGTACTGCCGCCAGTATCGCCACCGCCAGTATCACCGCCGCCAGTATCGCCGCCGCCAGTATCGCCACCGCCGTTAGAGTTACAGGCTTCGCTACCATATAAAGTTGATACCCATTCAGGGTGATCAATAAAGGGATTACGATTTCCTTGATATTCGTAAATGGTATTGTTTCGTTTTTGCTCAAAGGCATCAATTGGATCTGCATTATGCCACTCAATTAAACGACATAACCTGCCAAGTTCAGGCCCACTGGTATTTGTACTTTCCACAACGCGCAAATCTGGCATGTTAGCGTCGGCTACTTCATATCGCGCATCCATATAAAAGACCATTCGTGCGACATCACCTTTTACTGTATCTCTAGGTTCGAATGAATTGCTGTCAACCTTATTACCAGGCGCCTCTCCAATTTCAGACCCACCACTATCAAAATCTAAATTGCCTCTTGTGCTGTTAACTGAAATATCAGTAGGCCTTAAGTGATGAATATCTGTATAGCCAGACTGACTTTCACTACTAAAACCACCATGACTTTTCGCCCATACATGTTCCCTGTTCCAGTTTTCTGGATCACTAGAAGCTGGGCCACTGCCGTTTGAAAGTTTAGCTTTGGAAATACCACGATAGAATAAGATTACGTTATCTGAATTTGACGGGTCTTCATCAGTTTCAGTCAATGCGGTCCAAACCTCTGCATAACTTAAGTCTTTATGATTTTGACTTATTGCGGTAGTTATTTCTGCTTTTATTGCTGTGGTACCATGTCCGCCATTAATCGCCAAAATTACATCTTCATAATAAGTGGCATCGTCAAAATTGGTCGAATTAGTAACTTTTTCTAGATCTGGGCAGTTAACACAAACGCTGCCACTGGCACCATCGTCAACATTGCCGCCACCACTATTATCACCGTTGTTACTATCACCACTGTCATCAAATGTTTGGCCTGTATTTACTGCGCCGAATGTATTTGCATTAGCTCCTTGCCAAGTTGAACCATCAAACTGTAGTGAATAACCCGTAGGTGTACTACTGGTTTCAGCAACACCAATATCAATACTTGTTAAGCCATTTGCTGGACCATTTGTGGCTGTTAACGTTCCTTCATAACTTAAGAATTCAACGACAACACCAAGATTATCTACTAATGCAAATGCATCAGGTGCGCCGTTTTGTATACCCGACTTTGTAAAAAATTGCGTACCAAAGCCTCCTTGTTGATCAGGAATAATGCCAGACAGGCTTACAGAGCTATAGCTAGTTCCATTACTACCATTATATAAAATAATTGACCAACCTGTTAAATCTGTTCCTGCAACACCAGCGATTTCAACTGCTTCACCTACGTCTGATCCTGCATTGTCGTAGTGTATTTCGTTAATAAAAACATCTGCTGCAAACGCTGTTTGTGTCATAGAAAAGCATAATGCAGACATAAGCATTACTTTTTTTAAGCAACGTTTGGGGTTGTGATTGGTAAGGGGAACAGCCATGATTTTGGGTCGTAAGGCTAATCGATTTTTTTTCATTTTATTTTTCCATATTATGTTTATTATTATTATTAAAGTGCAATATATTTGCACTTAGCCACTTGATTCAATACTTTTTGTAAACCACTCATTCACACCGTAATTAATTTATTTTTGGACGTATTGTCTATAATTTAGAATGATAAAGGTTTTATAATTACTGCCGTAATTAATATTTTTTCTTTGGATAAAAATTTTAAGAAATAATCGCAGATAGATTTCACCAAAAATTGGTGGTGCAAATAATAAATTGAAACGATTATTTTCAATGATAGAGAGCAATATAGGGTGGATAAAGAAAGTGGATAAAACTTTCCAGTATTAGAGAGAAGAGAAAATATAAAAAAAGATAAGTCCGTGTATCTAAACTCCATTTTACATCCTTATATTGTTGTTTTATATATGCCTATTATTTCCCTGTAATATGACATTTTAATGAATAACTTAATAAAATATTTATATTAAAAATCACATTAAAGTAAAATATGCCATAAACTGACTAAGTGGTCAAATAACAAACAATGAAATAGAAGCCTGTTTAACTTAACAATTCTGCTTAAAAGTAGTAGCCACTTGACCATCAGGATGGATAATTAAATAATGGATGAACTATTTATTCCAAATAGTATATTTGTATCTTCTCTTCTCGTTGATTGCTAATTAATAAGATATTTTTTTGGTGGGTGGCAAAACACTTTCAGCAAAAAAAAGGCAAAAAAAAGCCCACTTATATCACTAAGTGGGCTATTGCTTTTTTAGTAAATGATTAAAGTGTCGCTGTTGTACCCACCATTGGCGCAGCAGTTACTGACTTCGCATCTTCAGGTTCGACGACCATAATCGTGCCATTAGCTGGGTTTACTACAAACTCAACTAGCTCCACAGAACCTACAGCAGACTCAGCAGTACTTGCTTCGGTACTCGCATCTGATTCATTTAGTACCATTTGGTCTAACACAATAGTAAATTGAGTTGGACCATTGGCATAACCTTTAACACGCAGAGTGTAGCTTTCACCACCAACAACCGTACTACCTACCTGCTCTGAAGGACCTAAGTTACCAGATGTAACCATGACATTGCCGTCACTGTCGAGCATTGAGAAATCCAAATCTGGAATGGCTCCCCCCACTTCAGTATCTGCTGTTAAGGTTGCAACAATACTTTGTGCACTTGTCTCTGCAGTAAATACCACATCAACATAATCAACACCGTCAGCAACTTCTACGTCTGTAGTGCCAATAGCAACTAAGCCTTTATGCTCAGAGATATTATGATAAACCACAGTACGATCTGCACCCGCAGATGAATCCATCGGTTTTTGGCTACCATTAGCCGCAACTGAAGGTTTCTCTATCTGAGCAAACACTTTAGCTTTAAAGGTAAACATCTCAGCCATCGGGTTGTTAAAGATAAAGTTAATCGCTGAAGAGTCCATTTGTGATGATAAAGATTCGTCATAAATAAACGTCGCAGTATCGCCATTTTGACCTGTGCCACTTTTAGCGTTAGCTACAGTTACATCAGGGCTACTAATTGAGACAATATTGAACTTTAACGGCCCAAACAAATCATGCGAAGCATTATTTGTTAAGATATTATCAAAAGAAAATAAACCTTCACTAAAAGAAACATTATCGATCCGCGTGGTAACTTTCTTAGTGACATTTCTTTGTTTCAAGTTAGTTTTCGCCGTACCTGACAAATCAGAAAAACCAACTTGACCCGAAGCATTAACTTCAATAGCACGAACAACATATTGATAATCATAAGCATCAATACCTTGACCTGCGCCACGACCAAAACCTTGTCCTTTATCGCTGTAACTGGCACCCGTTACAAATTCAACATGGGTATAGCCATTATTTTCTATATCACCGTCGACATATTCACGACCCGGGACACCAGCGAATAAACGAGCTGGGCTGCCACCTTTACGCTTTAATATTTGATAGCCAATGGCATTATCTACTTCATTCCAAGTGACATCTATTGTGTCTGGGTTGGTAATACTCGCTACAATATTTTGTGGTGCAGCTGGTGCTTTTTGACCCGCAGTAAAGTCACTTACCGCTGTTGAAATCATCTGCACACCACCTAATGGAGCTGAAGCGTTTAATCCCAATTCACGAGCGGCAAATACACGTTCAATAATAGCATGATGTTGACCTAGAGATTTAGCATCAACAGAGGCAGTTGGATATAGCATAGCGTCAGCTGTTAATGCCGCATCTCGCGCTTTAACAAAGGTATCTGGCGCAGTAACCCCTAAAATATACATAGAGCCAAGGAAAATACGTTCCCACGTTTCTTTACCTAAACTGGTTAACTGTGTTGCATCACCCGTTGTTGGATCTGGGCGAGCAAAGTCGTTAGCTGGATACATCTCTAACATAATTTCTCGTAAGTCCCACATCGCGCCGGCATATATTTCGCCATCTCTGTGTACTTCAAAGTCGTCATCGCGTGTGCCTAATTGTGAATAACGTAATTGGCTTTGGCCACTACGAATATATTCAAAAGAATCAGGATCTGTACCATTTTCGCGTAATAAGTCTCTTAATCCACAACCTGCAACTGGGTAACTACCTAAATCAGGTGTTTCACCTATAGTATAAGCCCATAAATCGGCTTGCCCTTCGTTCAAGGCGCCACCTTCAGGGCTACCTTCAAAGCCAGCAATAGGTGTGATAGTCGCATGCGTACCTTCGTGCATTGGTACACTAAAATCTATTGCTAAGTTGTTAAAGTAATAACCATGACCATAAAATGTTGGGTTAACAACCACTTCCTGACCACCAATTTCTTGTGTAAGGGGTATAGCAAAAGCATTATCTAAGTTTACTATTTTATTTAAAAGCTCAGGATCACTAAAGTCTATATCTTGAGCTTCTAGTGCCATAAACACGTTAGGTATATGAACGACACCTACTAAAGGCGTTGACTCATTAGGGTATTGATCAGGAAAACTACCACTGCCAAACCCTCTATTATGAACATCGTCACCATCTTTGTGCAAATAGTCTAAATATTCCATTAAGTTAGTGATATATATAAATTGACTGATACCGTCGAATTGCTGTGCAGGCTCAGCAGTATGATCTTTTTCATTAACGCGGCCATAAAGAGGTGCAGCGTCTTGGTCAAAATAATAAGTGCCTAAAGCCGCTTGAGCGAATGGCAATTTGCTCGATGAAGCATTAAGAATAAGTGCATTAGTACCTGTTAATACACTACCAACACCTGTTACTCGGTTAGTTTCATCAAATTTTCTTAATTTAATGCGCAATAACCCTTCAGGTGTGCCCGTTAAACCGTCATCTGCATCAACAATTTCACAAGAGTCTTGTAATTCTTTGGTGATCGGTGGGAAAGTCGGAAAATAATCAGCAAATTGATCGGTGGGTTGTGGCTCTTCGGCCGTGCGCACTTGATCTTCACGGTAAACTATATCACCCGTTTGTGCATCAACCATGTATTTAAATACGCCAAAAGGATTCGTTGAGTAGTAATAAAACTGCCAAACTAAACTATGGCTATCAGCCGTTTGCACTATGCGTAGCTCTGGTATTGGTGTTTTAAACACACCTAGCTCTGCTGCTATTAATTCATAGGCCGGGGTTAGTATTGACATAGCCTCTGCGGGGATATTCTTTTGAAATTGTACAAGATTACGCGTTGCCATTAACACCGCATCATCAGCAGATAACCCCGGTTGACCCGCTACAGTAAGGGCTTTTTGATAAGGACCCATAATGGCGCGAACGTTGTTGTTACCATCAATAACAACACCTAAACCATTGCCATCAACAAGAATACCATCGACAACTTGATCGAAACGAACAACTTGTCCACCTAATGCCGCTTTAGAGCGATTACGATTATATTTCAGTTGGTCATTGCTTAAACCTTCAAAAATTTGCTGATTGTCGGTAATGAAATTACGCGCCATATTCTCAACAGAGTTACCCGCCGTTTTAACGGTCATACCGGTAATAGCATCAACAGTCCCTGTTGCTTGATTGATATTTACCTGTGCGTTTGGATTAGCTGCTTGAAAGTGACTGATGGCTTGAGCCTGCTCAGCGCTTAAACTCATTAAAGTATTTAGGCCCGTATCTTGAATTTGATTAACGTTTGGTACACCAGCAACGTCAAAATTTAAGATTTTATTAGCAGCATTACTTCCAGTAATGATATCGCTTGTTGATGCATGAACTTGACTAGATATAACGCTTAGCGGAACAGTCAGTGCAAAAGCAATGGCACTTGATATTAATGTATTCTTCATTGTAATCACCTTTTATTATTTGTGACCTTGAGCATGATAATTAAACATATAAGTCAACATCATTCGCTTTCATGGACACTTTATGGGTAAGAAAATTATTTACTTAGTTAGGGTGCCCATTTCTCAGACAAAAAATAATCAGGTATTTCCCTCTTTTACACTAGGTATTAACCCCCAGTGTTATTACTGCTTATCTATGTAGAAGAAAAAAAGTAAAACAAAAAGCCAGCCTAAAATATTGATATACAGACTTAAAAAAAACAAAACCTTTAAATTTGTATTTTTATTTAAATAAACTTGGAATAAATATCTCACATCATCCGTTATCTAAGTGTCATTAACATAAACAAACCTTAGAGGAAGCAAACATGACTTCATTAAATAAAATTGCAAAAGTATTGGTAGTAAGCGGATTAAGTTGTTGGGTAAGTGTTGCACAAGCAAACACTATTCAAATTAATCAAGACGCCCAAGTTAATCAGAATACTCAATTATCTCAAGGAGTTGATAGCACTGATAATTCAGCACAAATGTCGGTACATTCAGACAGTTCCGCAACGAGTAATACACAAGTTACGGCTAATAACGCAGACAACAATCCGCAAGCCTCTGCTCCAAGTGAACCAGCGCAAAGCGAACCAACAGAGCAGCAAATCAGTAATAGCGTTAATGCAACAAGCGTTAAAGCTTTTGATAGCAATAATCAGATGGTTGCGACCCTAACAAATAATACGGGAAGCACTGTCAATATAACCGCTGGTGTTGCGGCCACGTTGAGCCAATCACTGACCCAATCACTTACCCAAGTAAGCACAACAGAGCTACCAGAAGATGATATTCCCCAAGAGAGTGAAGCGACACCTGGTGAAGACTTAGCTGAATCTGAATATGTTGCTAGGGCGTCCAACCTTGATAGCCAAACGTCTTTTGCTAATACGTCGCAGCTGTCGCAGAGTTTATCGCAAGGCATGTTTGAAAATATGTCGGGAGGCTTACAAAATGCCAGTACGTTAGATACCGCCACCTCTTTAACTGGTTCCTCGCAACTGTCGAAGAGTTTGTCAGGAGATTTGCAAAACATTGCCGCTGCAGATGCAGCAGCACAAACCACACAGGTCTTGGAGCAAAGTATTAATGCCAATATTGTTAATTCAATTACCAGCGATACGCAAAGTGTTATTACTCAAGACGTGAATAGCCAAATTAGTCGTGTAGTTACTGAGCAGGTTAACGCTGAAATTGCTGCAGCAACTGCCGCTGAAGTGGTAAGCACTTTGGCAAGCGACTTAGCTATTGGCTTGTAATCTTACTGACTAACTTGTTAAATGCGCCAGTTACCCTGGCGCATCCTATTTAAGGAAATTAAGATGAAATATATGTTGAGCAGTTTAGGGTGCATCCTTAGTATGCAAGTGATGGCAGCAACGCCAGAGACATTTACTTTTAGTGGTGAGGCTTCGCTGGCTTTAATAAACAACTCAGCGCTTAGTGTCGATGAGCTTGATGAAGTTTCCTCACAGGGTGACAGTGGCATTCAAAAAACGGCTGCGGTTACTGGCTTGTGGACGTTCAATAATAAAGCAAAGTTAACGTCATCATATCGATATAATGACCAAGATTATCATCAGTTAGATTCTTTTGATCTTGCCTTACATCAAGTCAGTATTGATGGGACCTATAAATGGCAGGAAAAAGATTTAGGGCTACGTTATGATGGTGCTAAAGCTAAGTTAGCTGGCGAGACATATTTAACCTTTCAACAAGCCAGTATTTATTTGGGAACTTTTCTTCAACCCCAAACATTTTTACGCACTAGCCTTAAAATAAAGCGTAAAGACTTTGCCGTAATAACTCGCCGAAATGCCAACACTTTTGGTGTAAGTACTGAATTATTTCACTTTATCAATGACGGTCGCACTATGCTGATGCTAGGGCTTAGCGCAGATAAAGAAACGGCAACAGACTCACAGTTTAATTATGGTGGCTATGGGGTTAACACTAAGTTATCTCAAAAATTTGAATTATTTGGCTTAGCTCACAAAGCAACTATCGGTTGGCGTTTTCAATCGAAAGATTTTCAAGCAGTCAGCAATAATGATATCCCTAGTCAGCGTGAATCAAAAGCAGATGAACATAGGCATATATTTCACGGACAGTGGCAGTTAAACGTTAACGAACATTTAGTGGTTATTGGCAACGTTGAATATGGCGACTACCGTTCAGAGCTTGATAGCCAAACATACACTCAAACCCTTTCGACTTTAGCGATTAAAGCGCAATTTTAACGGCTTACTATCGCGCCGACACCATAAATAGGGTCCTTACCGCGAGGACCCAAATCTATTGTTGATTCATTGAGCTTTTCTAATAATTGATTTCTGTTGACGCCAATTTTTGCAATTAAACAGGCTAAAGCTGCGGTTACGTAAGGTGCGGCAATCGATGTGCCTGACTCCCGCCCCACCCGCTGACCACTTTGTGCCGTTAAGACATTAACCCCTAAGGCAGAGTAATCGACATAATCACCGCGATTTGACCAACGGTAAGGTTGTTGAAATTGGTCAATAGCACTCACCGCAATAACATCTTTATAAGCCGCTGGAAACATCGGAGGAGCCGCCGGACCTTCATTACCGGCTGCAGCAATAATTAAAGCGCCCTTTGCCATGGCCGAAGTAAGCACAGCCTGCAAAATTTTATTATCTGGGCCCGCTAAACTCATATTGATCACTTTTACTTCTTGTTCTATTAGCCAATTTATTCCCGCTATCATCGCTGACAAAGTTGCACCCTGAACATAATCTGACTGCTGGTAAAATACTTCTGCCGAGTAAATTTGACCCTGTGGTAAAAGCGGTACCAACTGCTCTGTCTTACCAACCAATAAACTTGCGATCACGGTACCGTGTTGAACTGAGGCATCTAATTCAGCAGGCAAAAAAGACTTTGCGGTAATACTTGCCTGCTTAAAAGCATCATGGTTTGTGTCTATTGCACTATCAACTAGACCAACTTTTACCTTTAGCTGACAAGCATTAAATAGGCTTTTAGTTTTTAGCTTTTCACCGACTACTTTTTTATCGGTAAGCTGACGGGCTTGACTTTGTGTTTGATAAATATGATTTCTAGCTAAACTCAGTGACGCTTTGGCAGAAAGTATATTTATTAAGGCTTTCTTTGAGTCGAGAGCTTGTGGCACATTAAAACGTAACAATGTCATGCCCAAACCAGAATAACGAGATTCATTGATTATCACCGCACCCTGACCAATTAAGCGTGCCTTATTAAGGTCGTCGGCTAAGAGTATCCATTGTCCCTTCACGGCTCGCCATCCCTGTTCTACCTCAACATCAAACCAAAGGTTTTTTCCTGTTACTGTTTCTATTGATAATGAATCAGGTAAAGCCGTAAGTGGCTCAGTCGTCAATTTATCAACATTGGGTAAGCGACTTAACGCAAATGGGGCTAGTTTACGTGGTACTTTTATTTGCTGGCTAATATCGTCTAAATTGCGATCTACTAGGGTTATATTTCCTAGAACATCACCGCTAGTGAGTTGTTGTGCCGGTAGAGATGTACTAAGAATTGAAATAAATATGGCGGTAAGTGGTAAGGTTTTCATGTTAGTCTTCAGCCTAAAAAATAAGTGTGTCGTTAATAAAACGTTTCAACTAAAAATAAATTTCCTTTTATGGAATAAATATTTTTTAGATACGTCTACTTAGTAGAGAGGAGTAAAAAATGAATAAACCTATAGAAAATATACTACCAATGCTAAGACGCTTTGCCTACTCTTTAACGGGTAATCCTGCTGATGCAGATGATTTAGTACAAACCACGCTAGAGAAAATACTCAATAAAGGTGTGCCTAGTGGAGTAGACGAAACTAGGTGGGCATTTAAGGTTTGTCGCAATGTTTGGATTGACGAATATCGGTCACGAAAAGTTAGGCAGAATGCGGTACTCAAACCAGAGCTTCAAGAGCCACAAACTGCTAATGAACACCAACAATTTGACAACAAAGAAACGCTGGCACACGTTAATAAAGCGATGAGTACCTTGCCTGACGATCAACGGGCAATTTTATCTTTAGTGGCCGTTCAAGGCATGTCATATAAAGAAGTGGCTTCTTCTATGGAGATCCCTGTTGGTACGGTGATGAGTCGGCTATCTCGAGCACGTGTTGCACTAATGGATATGATGAAACCCTATCAAATAGGAGCAGGCTTATGAAAATAGACAATGAAATATTGAGTGCATTTTTAGACGCCGAACTGAGCGAAGAAGCAATGGAAGAGGTCCGTTGTGCGCTAGAGACTGACGACGATTTAGTGATGCGTTTGGCTGACTTATCACAAGTTGATCACTGGGTTGACGAAAATGCTGCCATTATTGATAGCACTACAATGCCTGATGGTATCTTACTCTTAGCACAAACCTTAGATAAAAAAATAGCAGAAAATAAAGAAGACCAGACGCCTGAAAATGTTGTTAGCTTGTCACGCTGGAAAAGTGTTAACCAACGCATTAAAAAACATTACGCCTTAGCGGCAGGTATTTCGATGATATTTGGCGTAGGAACAATAACCCTAATGCAGTCAGAGCAAACAACTGCGATTACTGCAGAGATATCACAGGTGTTAGATAAGGCAAAAAGTGGTGAAATGTCGTCAACAGACCAAGGTGATAAGGTCATGGCTAATTTAAGTTTCACTAATCATGCGGGTAATTTTTGTCGACAGTTTCAGCACATTAATTTACAAGCGGCCAGTATCAACATTGCCTGTAAAGAAAATCAGCAGTGGCAGCTTAAAATCACCAAAAACGTAGCGTTTTCCCAAGATATTGAAAATTACCGTGTTGCCAGTAACAAGGCACAACTAGACAGCGCTATAGATGAGATGATCAAAGGACAAGCAATGGATAGCGCTCAAGAACAACGAGCAATAAACAATAACTGGCAAACAAATAAACAATAACCGAGGTACATTATGAAATCATTTATTCCCTTTTTATTCGTCACTTTATTAATATCAGCTTGTGCTTCTCAACCTGACTACCGCCCTGCAACTAAAGGGTCATCAGGTTATAGTGAGCAAAAAATTACCAGTGATAGGTATCGTGTACAATTTAAAATCATCTCTAACAGTGTCGCTGATGCAGCTGATTATGCGCTATTAAGATCCGCGGAGCTCACTCAAAAGCAAGGTTTTGATTGGTTTGTCGTGACCAATAAAGAAACTTTTGTTGAGTCTCAAAAAGTAGAGGTTGCCTCTGCATTTGGTTTATCGCATCAACAGCGCATTGAACGCCGTTGTGGCCTATTCAACTGTGAAACTTACCAACGCCCACATAGTGAAATAGGAATTGCCTTTAATAGCGGCAATAACCGTAAAGAAGTGCATAGTATTTTAGAGATTCGAATGGGCAAAGGCATTATGCCTAATGAATCGACTTATAGCGCCGTTGATGTGATTGAAAACTTGTCACAAAAACTGGATAAGCATTAGAAATAAACATGTGATAATAGCTAATGTAAACGCAAGTAATAATCACATAACTTGAGGTAGCTGTTAATCTACTTATTAAACCCGGTAACATGCATGTTACCGGGTTTTTCTATAACTAAAGGGTAAATATTCAAGGTCCCATCACTGTAAATAGCATAAGACACCTCTTTTGAATGAATTAATACCCCTGCAAATCATCCGCTTACCTAACAATGAAAAACATAGCACTCATATTAATTTTAAATTAATGTGACCTGCAAAAGAATCGAATGCTAGAATACACAATAATTCAAATTAATCGGATCAGTTATGAAATATGTTGTATTGGTTATAATTATTGCCTTGGTAATTTTCTTTATTTCAAAAAGTTCAAATGATAAAAAAGCCGCGGTTGAAAATATAGCTATAGCTAACCAGTTCTTAGCTACAAATAAAACCCTTGAAAATGTTGTTGAAACAGCTTCAGGTTTGCAATATCTAGTATTGGAAAAAGGTGATGGATTAAAGCACCCAAGTGCCAGTTCAAAAGTGAAAGTGCATTATCATG
Organism: Colwellia sp. BRX10-9; assembly: GCF_014077405.1. Classification (NCBI taxonomy): domain Bacteria; kingdom Pseudomonadati; phylum Pseudomonadota; class Gammaproteobacteria; order Alteromonadales; family Colwelliaceae; genus Colwellia; species Colwellia sp. BRX10-9. The sequence goes on from NZ_JACGVV010000009.1 coordinate 14,867, forward strand.
GCTCTTTACTCGATGGCAGTGTATTTGACAGCTCAGTTGATCGCGGTGAACCCATTAGTTTTGGCTTAAACCAAGTGATACCTGGCTGGACTGAAGGTCTTCAATTAATGGTTGTTGGTGATAAATTTAAGTTTTTTATTCCATCAAGCTTAGGCTATGGCAATAAATCTGCAGGAAAAATAACCCCCGGTTCGTTACTTGTTTTTGAAGTGACACTACTCGACATTCAGTAAATAAAATATCTAAAACAGCAATAATAGAAATATCATTGCTGTTTTATTTAGTCAGATGATTAGCTATTGCCAGCATATAATAGCCACTATATTTTGTATTGATAACAGCGAACATACGGCTGTTAACTACTCACCTTTGCACTGTAAACTGAATAGAACAATGCTAATAGCAAGCAAATAACAGCAGGAATTAATAAAGCATTAAACTTAAACATACTGAAAAAATAAGCACCCAATCCCCCACCAACAATAAATCCCGTTATTATCAGTAGAAACAATACCGCCTTTCTTTTATCAAAGAGTTCGCCTCGAAGTCTTGAACCTAACATAAGACCAAGATCGGTAAATAACCCAGTTACATGTGTTGTTCGAACAACAGCGCCACTATAGGTTGTCACTAGTGCATTTTGAAGCCCACATGCAGCTGAAGCTAAATAATGGCCAAATAGTGATCCCTTGGATAAGAAATACATTGATGCGAAAATAATGATTGCCTCCAAGATAAGCAGTCGACTGTAATTACGACCCAACTTTAACGAACCACTATTTAGGAAATAGCCTGATATGGCAGAGCCTACTAAGAAGCTAAGCAGAATTAAAACCAAATGAAGCGTATCAGAAAAACTTGAGTTTAAAACACCTACGCCAAGCAGTGTTGCTGTTCCAGATAAGTGTGAAATAGATTGGTGATTAAATCCTAAAAGTCCAACAGCGTTAATAAAGCCCGCAACCAGTGCTAAAACAAACGAGCCATACTCTACCCACCGAGGTAATTTTGATATCACGATAATCCTTTAATCACAAATGCCACGTTAAGCGCCGATTTGAGTGACTTATAGTTCTTGTGTAAGTGCGGCACTTATAGCGATAGTAAATAACAATATTAAAGCGGCAAGTCCTTTAATTACACCTTTTATACGTTTATATGAGAATTCATTATTCCTTTTATCGTAATGATCGATAATTTCAATCAAAAGATATAAAGCACCTAACAAAAGAGCAGCAAAAGAAAAATATACTGCATTACCTTGAAAGGTAACTTCACCTCTTCCTAGGGGGAGATAAAGAGTACCGCTATAGACGCCATAAGTGCCATAGCAAAGTAAAAAAATAATAAGTACTTTTTTAGCTACCGCTGTGGTAAAGGAATATTATTTGGAAGATAGTTTTCACTATTTTCTGACTGCTTTTCCCCACGACGCATACATTAGATTATTGATAAGTTCGCATATAAACTAAATATATATTTTATCGCAAAATAAATAATACTCATGTGCGTTAACATTAAAATCTAGTTCATCTTTAAATCACAGGGATTTTCAAATCAAAACTACCCATACAAAATCCCACGCTATTTCTCGTTTAGTAACGCAGGCAATCGTGTCTTAATTATAATCTTTCTGGAAAATTACAAAAAATACCATCGATATTTAATTCTTTTACTTTGGCAATGTCATCATAGTCATTAACCGTATAAACATAAACTTGTAACCCTTTTTGATGTGCGTCATCAACAAAGTCCTGATTGATAAAATCTAGACTTAAGTTGATGGATTGAGCATTAAGTTCAACGGCACAATCAGCATAAGAAAGAGGAACGCCTTCAAGCAAAACACCGATGGGTATTTGAGGATACAAATGTTTAAATTTATTTAATTCATGATGATCAAATGAAGAAACCATAAAATCAAGCTCAGACCAGCCCTTTTCTTTTATGTATTTATCTATTACCTGATACGTTGCAATTGCGGTACTTCTTCCCTTTAATTCTATATTTACTATCACGCTTTTATCAACAAGATCCAAGACTTCTTCAAGTGTTGGTATAAGTTCACCTTTTCCCGCGTCTAGTTGTCTTAGCTCAACAAAGGTTTTATCTTCAGTATAGCCTATACCATTAGTTGTTCTGTCTACTTTATCGTCATGTATAACAACAAGTTCACCTGTTTTACATACATATACATCTAATTCGATCGCATCAACATTTAACGCTAATGCTTTTTTAAAAGACCTTAGCGTGTTTTCAGGTTCATGACCCATTGCGCCACGATGTCCTATTTTTAGTATCTTTTTATCCAAAATTTATTTCTCTTTATTTTCTATAGTAAAATAATTAACACGACAATATCAATACGCATAGCGCTCATTAACAGCCAACGGCTATAAAAACAGTTCTAGCACTTTAGAAAGCCGACCTAGCTTTTTAGTGCTTTTTTTAATGGTGTTAAATGAGACTCATAATTGCGCCATTGTTCAAGACCACTTTGATAAATAGGTTGTCGAACTTGCTCAGAGCTAGGCGTGCGAACAGCGCGTTTATTTGTATGAAAATCAATACAAGCCTGCTCAAAAGGCAGTCCACAATAGTCTAATATGCGCCTAACTTGGCTTTCAAGATCGGCAACCACATCTTCATACTGCACACGTAAAATCTTACCGGGTAATTCTTTGTCCCAATGGTCCATCAACTCAACATAACTACGATAATAATGTCCAATGTCTTCAAGATCATAGGAAAATTGCTGCCCCTCACCAAACAATTGTTTAAAACCACTAAAACAACAGGACAAAGCATCGCGTCTCGCATCGATAATTTTCGCATTAGGCAAGATCAGATTGATAAGTGCAATATGCCGGAAATTGTTTGGCATTTTATCGATAAAGAACATTGCTCCTTGGCGATGATGCCGAGTCTCTTCAATATACAGCTCGCCCATTTTAGTGAGGTCATCAGCAGTAAGATTGCTTAGAATACTTGGGTATTTGGGGGTGTCACGCGTGGCTTGTCGACCATTTAAGCGATGCGCTAGACCGATAATGTTGGCCAATTCCATTGTCCCATCGACCTGTGAGTGTGAAGAGAGGATTTGTTCTAAAAGTGTCGACCCCGCTCTGGGTAGTCCAACAATAAATATAGGATCTGCAGCAGAGCAACCGGTTTGTTTATGGCGATTGAAAAACGCAGCGTCAAAATTATTTTTCTGAAATTCAAACGATAACTCGAGAGATTTGCTGTCAAATTTGTCTTGCTCGCTCTTGAGTTTGTTGCCGCGATGGTAAAAAGAGAAGGCTTCGTCAAAGAGCTCACTGTCTTCTAAATCTTTGCCAAGAGCAAAGCAAAAATGAATTTTATCATTTATCGATGTTGTCGCGCTTGCTTCTTTAACCCGCATTTGCTGACGTTCATCAGAGGTAAATCGGTAAGTTTTTAAATTGGCCAAACTCCAGAAAGCATCACCAAAGTCAGGTTTGAGATCGTAGCTTTTACGGTAAGCTTGGATCGCGTCTTCAACACGCCCCATCGTTTTTAATGCATGCCCAAGAGTTAAATAGATAGAATAATTAGCTGCGTTGCTATCCAATACACTTTCAAAGGTGCTTATAGCTGCTTCAAAATCTCCAGTGGCTTGTTGCGCATTGCCGAGACCAATTTTAAACGTTGCATTTTCCGGGTCTGAATCTAATAGAATTTTTGCTTGCTCAAGTGCCTTATTAAATTTTTGTCGTTTATGCAGAACATGAACATAGTCAAGGCGTGCTCTTTTGTAATTTGGTTCAAATTCAAGGCAGCTGGCTAATAAGAACTCCGCGTCATCAAGAATTTGAAACTTTGTTCCTAACTCAGCCAATAAGCGCATAGCTTCTGGTTGATGGGGATTGTCTTTGAGAAAATGACGACAGAGCCATTCAGCGCGATGTAATTGCTTTTGATATATTAAGCTAGAAACAGAAACTAATGCTGGCGGCAAACTGGAGAGCCAATCAGCACGTTTTTTTGCTTCCTGATGCATCGGATAACCAGGTTGGTCTGCTAAAGCGCGCCAACTTCCAAACAAAGCTGGATTTAAGGCGACTGCTTTTTCAAAGGATGCTATCGCTTGGCTAGTGTTCGCCATTGCTTTGTGAGTATAACCTTGCTCTTGATGCGCCCGGCCATGGTCCGGTTGTTTTATAAGAATTTGATCAAGACTTGCCATAGCCAGATTATATTTTTGTTGTTTACGCTGACAGACTGCAAGACAATAAACACCTTCAATATGTCCTGGATTTTCCGCAAGCATATCTTCTAGGTTCTTAGCTGCTTGGCTTAAGTGGCCTTTTTGAATCAAAAGTTGACACTGTTTAATAACTTGGTCTGGTTGGAGGTTTTTCAACTGATTTGGCAACATAATGTCTCGGTAAATATCAAGAGATGGTTGATATTGTCTATAAATATACAAAAAAATGGGTCGACGTTATTAAACGCCGACCCTATCTTATCTTATCTTAAAATACTTTAAAATAATGTAAAATGCTAATAATCATAGCTTATTCTAAAGCCAACTGTGCGAGGTCTCGTTGGTGAAACCCTAAAGACATTATCAGCTGAACCCGCAGCAACTTGTCCAAGAGAATCGGTAGCATTGTCAATAAAGAGTGTTGCTTTCCAGTCATCTTTTCCAATAGAGGCAGATAGGTTAACTTGATTATAAGACGGTAACTCGACACGATCAGCAGCAACTAAGCTATTAAAACGTGAGTCTGTCCATTTAAATACGCCTTGAAAAACAGCAGCAAAGTCGCCGATATTTTGATAGTAACGCGCGCCAACCACACCTTCATTTTCTGGTGCGTAAGGGAGATTAGACCCTACTGGTGTGATATTAACTAAGGTGTTTGGAATATCAGTCAACTCTGAATCAATGTAACTAAATGAGCCAAAAAGGTCGACATTATCGGTCGCAGCCCAGTTAAGTTCAAATTCAACACCATTGATATCAGCAGAACCAACATTATCAAAGAATGAGCTATTAGCGATACTAAGATCAAGAACGCCTTGCTGCATGTCACTGAAATCAACATTGTATATCGCGCCATTAAAACGCAAAGTATTATTAAGCCAAGTTGTTTTCCAGCCTAATTCAACACTAACAACATCATCGGTATCAAAAGTAGCCGGAATGCCACCAGTGCCAACTGCACGATTGAATCCACCGCCTCTAAAGCCTTCAGAATACGTAGCATAAAACATCGCGTCAGCATTCATTTCCCAGCGTATATTGGCTTTGTAAATCGTTCCCGATATCGTTGCAGGCGATAAACCAGCCAGTCTTGAATCGACATTGGTTCCGGCATCTGCCTCTGGTCCAGATGCTCTTTGACCGAAAGGAGATTGTCCCATCAAGCCCATTTCAATATTATAGTGACGTGCACCAACTGTTACGGTTACCTCTTCAGTAACGTCGTAAGCAAGCTCACCAAATACAGACATTTCTTCACGGTCTGATTGATAATCATTGAAATAAGTTACGCCCGGCGGTCGAGCACTGCCATCGGTGTTAGTGAAAGCACCCGGTATCGGAAAGTTTGGTGAAAATCCAGCGGCGATAGAACCCGCATAAGTAAAGTCAGTTAACGTATTAAGTTGCTGATCATCATAGAAAACACCACCAATCGCTCTAAAACGGTCTTCCGCATTGGTTGCAACACGAATTTCGTGCACAACGCGTTCTGTTTCAAACTGCTCAGAAGTAGTCATCACAGGACTAAAGCATTCATCATAACCTGGGTAACTACAAATGTAGTAAGGAACATATGGTCCTATTTCTATATAAGCAGTATAGTCAGTATTACCTTGGAACGTGCGGTTGGTGAACGAGCCGTTATAAATAACTTCAAGGCCGCCAAGCATACCATTCAATGTCCACTGTGTTAGGTCAACTTTATCATCACCAGCCGTCGGCGAAAAAGTGGCTGTATTTAAGTCGTCTTCAGTGCTGATAGACGGATCATATTCAAAAGAACCTTCAGTATCTAACTGTTGGTTTGTGTGCTGTACTAACAAATCCCATTCGTCGTTGATTTGCCATAAGCCACTAATTCTGACGCCACGGTGTGTCGCTTCATTGTAATCATCTTTTGCAAGTGTAGAGTTACTGACTACTTGTCGAGATGAAGGAACGCTGCCACCCAGTGCTGGATTAGTTAATGGTAATTGCGTTGTAGACAGCGCATTATCAATAAACCCACCATCAGTAGAATTATAAGCTGCAATTCGTATAGCAAACTCATCTTCTATAATAGGAAGATTGACATAACCTTCAGTTTTATTACTGATGCCACCACTCTTGGTAGATGACATACCTACCTCGCCACCGGCTCTAAATTCGTTCAATTCCGGTTTGTTGGTAATAAGGCGAACGGTACCTGCTTGTGAACTAGCGCCAAACAATGTGCCTTGAGGACCTTTTAACACTTCGATACGTTGCAAATCAACCGCATATAAATCTATATTACGACCTGGAGTAGTGATTGGAGTTTCATCAAGGTAAAAAGCAACGCTTGGCTCGCCCCCTATGCCTGCAAGTCTAACATCAGCACGACCGGCGGATACACCACGGATATAGGTTTCTTGCTTACCAGGACCTTGACCTTCAGAGCTAACACCCGGTAGTAATGCAATATAATCTTCAAAGCTGTCAATACCCAGTTGCTGAAGTTGTGCTCCACTAATGGCTTGAACAGCAAGCGGCACTGCTTGTTGGTTTTCTGAACGGCGAGTTGAAGTAACCGTTATAGTTTCGATCTGGCGCTCAGTCTCAACTTTTTTGTCTTCTGCTTTACTCTTTTCCTGAGCTTGAACGGCACTACTACTCAATGCAAGAGCGATTGCCATGGTCAATACGGTTTTAACTGGTCGGTTTTTATGATACATAAGTACCCTCGTTGATTATTTTCTGTGACTTAGCAGATACTAAGTAAATTAATAGATCAATATCGAAGCAAAACGCTTATCAAGTGACAGCCTTTTGCTTCTTTGTGACAAACCGTCAAAAGTTTTCGCAAACAGCTGTGTCGTTAAAATAGCCTGTAATATAACTTAATGATTAATATCACAGAAATTTTTGAGTTGTAGCATACTACAATATCGGAAAGATTACTGAATATAGCTAAAATAAACAGCAAACTTCGGTGAAAAGATGGTATTTTGAAGAAGTAACGTTTAGAACGACTCACGGGGTTTATTTAAGCTTGTGGCGATAAACTCTTAAAGGGTTAAAGAGTTTATCGCATTAAATACCTTACTTGACGACACTTTCCCCTGACTTTGCCGCTTTATATTCCGCATGCATAAATGCCCAAACAGATATAATACCCACAGCTGAAATCAATATAAGCATATTCATAAAGCTAGACCAACCACCCGCACTATCAGCTAACCTGCCGCCGATAAAAGCAAATGTTGCACTGGCCGCAAAACCAAAAGCATCAATAAAACTCACCAACTTTGCACTGTGGGGTCCACCATATTCGATAGAGAATATTGACATAGGTAGGTAATAAGCGGGAGAAATTGAAAAGGCGAATAAGAAAATTGCGCTCAAAGCGACAATGTAATTCACTTCAACACTCAAATCAAACCAAGATAAATACTTCAGGGTCAGGATACTCAATAAACTCAGAGTCATCGCTATCGTTAATACGGTGCGAATACCTTTCTTTGAAAATCGGTCGTAAAATGCTATCGAAGCTAACAATCCAGCCAAAGAACCTACGGGGAAGATAGTAGAAGCCATTGCTGCTTGTGAAGGAGATAATTGATAGGTTTCCATAAGATAAACGGCAACAAAGTCTAAAAAAGCCATCATACAAGTAAGCATCATTAGCATTAGCACCACGAGCCAAACTCTTGGACTTTTAATAAATGCCAACATACCTGCACCCATACTCGTATTTTGAAGTGGGTGGTTATATTTGTTATCAACTGCCTGCTTTGCTGCTTTGGCTAGCGCTATACCTTCGGCACTGGTATCAGTATGATCACTTTCAATTTCTCTAAAAAAGTTGGGGTTTTCTGGTTTTTCTTGTAGAAAAAAATAACAACCAATAAAAACAACCAGTCCAAAAGCCGCAGCGATGAAAGCGACTGAACGCCAATCCATAAAGCTTAATAACCAACCAAAGAACAAGGTCGCTAACACAACACTGAATCTAGAACTGGTAGAAATAATACTCCAAACTCGCCCGTAATGATGAGGGTGATACCATTCTCCAACCAGTTTGGTCATCGCTGGCCAACCTGAAGATTTTGTACAGTACAATAGGAATGAAAAAACAGTAAAAGCCATTACATTAGGAGAGAGTCCAAAAGCGATAACAAAGAGCGCCGTTAGAAAAATGCCAATCAAAAAAGTAAAGCGCCCACCTATAATATCAGCAAGGGGCCCCCAAATGAGTTTGCCAACCAATGCACCTAAAGTACCATAAGCAGCAAAATCACCCAGATTAGTTTTTGTTAAGGCTAAGGTTTCATCGGCAAGCAAGGCAGGACTAAGAATAGTGACCATTTGACGACAAATCATCATGGCGGCATAACCAAGATACATGGCGATAATAATATTTAATTGCTGTGGGGGTCGGTTAGACATAATTTCTCTATGAACAGTTGTAATATAGTTAATGGTACTCCTATAAAACAATGGCTCTGTTGGGTTAATGATTATGGATTCGATGATACTATGTTATTCAGTAGTTTACGTCAAACACGCCAAAAAAATTAGCCTTATATCAAACTGACAATAATTACAGATGCACTACTTTCAAGTAAAGTGACGATATTTTATTCAAGAATATTTTGAGTTTAAATTAAAAAGATAATTGTTACAGCCTCTATCGTTTATAACAACAGAGTTATTAGCCATGATCGATATTCTCTCGTTAAGCAGAAAATACAATCAAATTCAGCTGTGAATCTTTGAACGTTTTTACGAAGTTATTAATGCAATATAATTCAAGGGAAAACTATATAAACGATGTGAATAATGACTTGTAGTAATGAGAGATATTTTAATTAACTGAATACGAAGTTTAGAAAAAGGGTGCCCGGTGTACTGAACGCCATTGAACGTCAGCCAATTCTTCTTGGCGGTATATCAGCTTACCAAAAACATCGAACATCCGCGATAAAATACTTTTTACCAACCGGCGCTAACAAAGGTTTTCCACTGTCGCCACTTGCATACCGCGTGACAAGCCTTGGGTAGGTGTTAAGACTATACATCGTACCTGCTTAGCATTTCGTTGTTCTAATACTTCAATAACCACTTGTCTATATCAGCTGATTCACTTTTACTTAAATCAATACTAAGTATTGAGTAGAACCGCGGTAATTTCCCCTCAAAAATATCCGTAAATTACACTGCCGCGTATTGCCGTTATATTGCCAATATTTATTTCATTCTCAGATGGTTTCATGAAAAGGTGCACATATTGTTGGTGTCCACCGCCAACCAACAATTTCAAGCATATCTTGACCATGTTTGATGATATACTTTTTATGCTCAAATAACTTTTCATTTCATAACCTGTTACTTAACTTTACCGCTAGTTCAACATCATGGCCATCAATAGTAATGATGTATGCACATAAATAATTATAACTATAAGGCCAGAAACATTAATACTCTGTTCTATAACGTCCCCATAACCAAAATGATTAGGGAATATCATGCTCAACGATATTGACCGCTAAAGCGTTTGAGTTTTTAACCTAAGGGCATTGACGATGACGGATACTGAGCTAAGGCTCATTGCAGCACTGGCTATCATTGGGCTGAGTAATAAACCAAACCAAGGATATAAAATACCAGCAGCAACTGACACACCGAGAAAATTATAAATAAAGGCGAAAAATAAATTCTGACGGATATTCTTCATGGTGTTTTGGCTAAGTAAACGGGCCTTGGTGATACCACGCAAATCGCCTTTAACCAGTACTATTCTTGCGCTATTCATGGCAACATCGGTACCTGTTCCCATTGCAATGCCCACGTCAGCCTTGGCAAGTGCTGGTGCATCATTAATACCGTCACCTGCCATTGCGACAATATGTCCTTGTTTTTGCAATTTTTTAAGATAATTAAGTTTGTCTTCTGGAGTAGCATCCGCCTCCACGTCATCAAGGCCTAGGGTTTTAGCGACAACCTTAGCTGTGGTCGCGTTATCGCCAGTTAATACCACTATTTTCAAGCCAGCTTGATGGAGTTGTTCTATTGCTTCAACTGTGGTTTTTTTGATAGCGTCACCAATACCTATAACACCTCCCAACAGGCCGTCTATGGTAACAAAGATAACGGTCTGTCCATTTTCTCTCATTGACATTGTCTGAGAACGCAACGAAGAAACGTCTATTCTTTGTTCTTCTATTAAGCGGTTATTCCCAATTAATATAGATTTACCGTCGATTGTCGCGCTGACGCCTTGTCCGGTAATTGATTTAAAATCATTGATCGGTTTGAGCTCTAATTTCTCCTGTTTTGCATGTGCTACGATAGCCGTAGCCAATGGATGTTCACTTGACGTTTCTAAACTTGCTGCAAATAGCAATACATCGTTTTCCGTCAAACCTTCTTTTTCGGCTTCATCGCTTACCAATATGTATTGCACTGTTGGCCGCCCTTCTGTCAGCGTACCGGTTTTGTCGACAACTAAGGTATCCACTTTCTCCATCAGTTCTAATGCTTCGGCATCTTTAATCAATATGCCTTCTTGTGCCCCTCGGCCAATGCCAACCATAATCGACATCGGCGTTGCCAATCCCAAGGCACAGGGACAAGCGATAATGAGCACAGATACCCCAACAATTAAAGCATTTGACAATGCAGGTGCAGGTCCAACTATCGCCCAAACAGTAAAAGCAGCGACGGCAACCAAGATAACTGCAGGGACAAACCATTTAGACACTTTATCTGCTAGTTTTTGGATGGGAGCGCGCGAGCGACCGGCCTCATTCACTAACTCAATCATTCTTGCCAGTAAGGTATTACTGCCTACTTTTTCGGCTTTAAGTAGGAATGAACCTGTGGTATTTAGCGTTCCTGCCGTCACTTTACTCGCTGTTGTTTTGTTTACCGGTGCAGGTTCGCCAGTGATCATAGATTCGTCAACATGAGAGTGACCTTCGATAATTTCACCATCTACTGGGATCTTCCCCCCCGGTTTCACCCGTAATTGGTCATCTTCTTTAACCTCATCAAGCGCGACTTGTTCTTCACTGCCATCTGAATTAACACGCAAAGCCTTATTGGGCGCCAATTGCAATAAAGATTTAATAGCACTGTTCGTTTTTGAACGAGCACGCAGCTCAAGCACCTGCCCTATTAATACCAAGGTAATAATCACCGCTGCTGCTTCAAAGTAAAGCGGTGCTCTACCTGCTATTTTAAAGGCTTCAGGCAGTTGTGAGGAAAATAATAAAGTAAACCAACTAAATACAAAAGCGGTAGAGGTACCTAACCCAATTAGGCTGAACATATTGAGCTGCCAACTTTTGAATGACTCAAATGCACGCACAAAGAACGGCCATCCCCCCCACAATACAACAGGCGTTGCTAAAGTTGCCTGTAGCCAGTTAAAAGCACTTTCGCCCAGCCAGTTACCCACATTTACACCCGGAATAAGGTCTCCCATAGTGATGATAAGCAAAGGTAAACTCAAGCTCAAACTCCACCAGAAGCGTCGTGTCATATCTTTGAGTTCTGTATCGTCATCATTGTCAACAGGGGTTATCGTTTCTAGCGCCATGCCACATTTGGGGCACAAGCCAGGGTTGTTTTGACTGATTTCTGGATGCATTGGACAGGTAAAAAATACATTTTTATTTTCGCTACTTTTATTATTACTTGCGGCATTTGTCTCTTTCTGTATTTTGGCTGTGCCGCACACCGGATAATTACGATCACTCTTACCTGTATGGGCATAATGCTCAGGATCGGCATTGAATTTATCAGCACAAGACGAACTACAAAAATAGTAAACAGTTCCTTCCCACTCGACTGTCTTTTCACTATTACTTGTAGCATCATTCGCAACTTTCATTCCACAAACCGGATCATGATTCATTTTTTCTCCTTTATCGATATCGCTGTAATTCGAAAATACAATATCCCTAATAATGCTGATAAACCCGAGGCAACTAAAATCGATGTTTTTGCATTATGTAGATGTTCTGGTTGGCCATCAAAACCAAGCGCAGCAATGAAAGTGGACATAGTGAAGCCTATTCCTGCGATCAGTGATGCCCCAATAACATGTTTAAAGGTGATGTCATTGGGTAAACAACCTATGCGGTAACGCAGGCCAAGCCAACATGCACCAGAAATCCCGAGGACTTTACCAACTACTAACCCTAAGATAATGCCCAGCCCTACAGGTTGTGTCAGGCTATCTATAAAAGAATTTTCACTAAAGACAACCCCTGCATTTATTAACGCAAATAGTGGTAAGATAAATATCGCCACAGGTAAATGAAGGGTATTTTCCCAACGACGCAAAGGTGTATTAGCGTGCTCCGATAACTCACTTATTGCTAACACTTTTTTGTGATCGTTCTTACTGGCCAGAACATCGATATCCTCAGTATTTTTTTGTATCGAACTAATAATTGATTTGGCATTACCCAGCAACTTTTCCGTTGCTAATTTGGGTTTTGCTGGCACTGTAAATGCAATGACAACACCAGCTACCGTCGCATGCACACCAGACTGCAGCATAGCCCACCAAGTCGCAATGCCGGCAATAATATAGAATAACGGCTGACGAACGCCTGCGTAGTTAGCTAAAATCAACATGACAGTCAGTGCGATGGTCACTAACAAGTAAACCATTGATATTTGTTGAGTATAAAACAAGGCAATAACAACTATCGCTCCCACATCATCAACAATGGCAAAGCCAACGATAAAAACGATCAAACTTATAGGAATATACTTTCTGACAAGGCTCAGTACACCCAAGGCAAATGCTGTATCGGTTGCCATGGGAATGGCCCAACCAATTTGTGAGTCGAGCGACCAATTAAAAATAGAATAAATGACCGCAGGTGCTATCATGCCCCCCATCGCACATAAAATCAGCATGCGCCTGTGTTCAGGGCTTGCAAGTTCTCCAGCCAAAACTTCCCGTTTTATCTCAAGCCCCAGCAAAAGAAAAAAAATCACCATCAATCCATCATTAATAATGTGCTTGAACGAAGCTCGCAGCTCAAAATCACCAATAAAAAAACCTATAGGCGTATTTACCAGTTGCTGATAAGCCAAGGCGTAAGCTGAATTTGCCCACCAAAGTGCAGTGATTGTGGCTATTAATAAAAAGACACCGGCGGTGGCCTGGGCGCGCATAAAATTAGAAAAAGGCTCGTGAAATAATTCAAGGCATCGTTGCAATGGGTTTCTATTATCTTGAGAAGATTTGATATGTTTAACCCCTTATTAATAAGTGTTATTTAATGCTAACGAAAGACATTGCTTATCCTGAGTTAAGGTTTATTAGTATTCACTACTAAGGCTGCTTGATACACGTTGTAATAACCCTTTTACCTCTTTAGCTAATTCGTGTATTTCTGGCTTATCCGACACTTTTAATAAGGCTTCTGGATCAATAAAAGCAACCGTTATACTGCTATCTATTTCTTCTCGTACCACCACGTTACAGGGCAGCAATAACCCTATATCAGCATCGGCTTCAATGGCACGAAGTGCCAATGGTGGATTACATGCACCAAGAATACGATAAGGTCTGTGATCAACCTTTAACTTCTCTTTTAGCGTTACTTTGATGTCTATATCACTAAGTACACCAAAACCCTCTTTTTTGAGTGATTCAACAACATGATTAAGCGCTATATCAAAAGGTATTTGTAATTGCACACTGAATCCATACATGGGTAACTCCTAAATATTGGCTGAACCAATATCGATAATAAAAAACAGCCTTATTGGTAAAGGCTAAGTAATAGTTACTTTATCCTTGTATTTATAATTATTCTGTACGTTAACGTACTTAATGAAAAGTTTTTGGCGACTATGTAGTCGTTAGAATAAAGTAGTAGTAAAACAAAATAAGCGCTCTATTCTCAATATCACTCACAGTATCAACCGATAGATTTCATGTAAATAACCGGAAGAATATTCGACAGTGCATAGGTGAACGGTAGGTGGAGTGAGATATTTATCTCATTAAGCAATATCATCAAAAAGTCTTACTATGTAAGATAATTTAACAGGAGCCACCCCCGCAAAACACTTTGACATGCTGTTGTTTTACAGCGGCATACACTGCCCCATTTACGCAAAGTATTTAAAAGAGCTTGAAAAGCATTCAAGCGAATTCGCTAGTCGCGGCGTAAATATTATTGCTGTAAGTACAGACACCAAAGAGCGCGTGATAAAAATGGCATAAAAAATAAATGCCAGTGGCGTAAAGGTGGCTTATGGAATGAGCTTGCAAAATGCGCGAGACTGGGTCTTTATCTTAGTGAATCACTGGGAGAAATATCTGTTGGTATTAATGAGCCCAAGATATTCAGTGAGCCAGCTTTGTATTTAATAAAGCCGGATTCAACGCTCTATTATGAAACTATTCAATCCATGCCATTTGCCCGACCCTCGACATCAGAGATGTTAGCGGCAATTGATTATGCAATTAAAGAGGATTATCCGGCGAGTACTGAGGTTCAGTTGCTTTAGCTCAGCTTGAACGTTATCTCATGCCACTGATATGTTATACCAAATCTATTAAGTTCTTCCCCACTCAGTTAGAATTGAATGGCTTGAGCCAAATTAATAGCACTGGAAGCAACAGAAGATCGGCAAACAAAGCGATTATCATCGCTGAAGCGATCAGTAAAGAAAAATAGATAGTAGGTACAAAGTTAGAAAACATTAATAATGAAAAACCAATCACAATGGTCATAGAAGTATAAAAAATAGCGTAGCCAATACTGTTATGAGTTAAGTGTATTGCCTTTAAATAATCATGCTCTAGTTCGAATTCTTTTTTATAGCGGTGAATATAATGAACGGTATCATCAACAGCAATACCCATGGCTATAGCAGCGATAGTAATCGTCATCATATCAAGCGGGATACCTACCCAACCCATTATGCCAAAAATAAATGATACACTCACAATATTTGTCAACATGGCAATCAAAGCGAGTTTAATCGATCTAAATAATATCAAAAACATGATACTCAAAACAAACACAACCAAACCTAATGTTTTTATTTGAGAATCAAAGAGTGTTTGTAACATATTGTTATAAAGCAACATCATGCCAGAAAGGTGTACGTTGTCAGGTTCAATATCAGCCTCTACCGCTAACTCCTGACTAATTTTCTTGAGTAAAGCATCTCGCCGTAAGTCTTTATTAGAATCCATAATTCGAGTGGTCAATCGAACTTGACTGTTTTCTAAATCGAGATAAGGCGTAATGGTAACATCA
The DNA here is from genome assembly GCF_014077405.1 of Colwellia sp. BRX10-9. Taxonomy (NCBI): domain Bacteria; kingdom Pseudomonadati; phylum Pseudomonadota; class Gammaproteobacteria; order Alteromonadales; family Colwelliaceae; genus Colwellia; species Colwellia sp. BRX10-9. The sequence continues at coordinate 30,362 of NZ_JACGVV010000009.1, forward strand.
CGAAATTCCTTTGGCATTTTAGTATAAAGCAGCGCAAGCTCTAAATTATCAAGCGATTCCCCCTCATTTATATTTCGGCCAAGCTTTAATATACTGGCAAAAGAAAGCACTTTTCCGGTGTGTTCTAGTGAATTCAAGTAGTTATGAGCCGCTTCTATTCGCTTCATCTTAAACTCCGTAAACCAATAGGCGTGATCGTCTTCTTCGCTTTTGAATTCATTTTCGAACTCATCAAAAAGCGTACCTGGTTCAGATTGGGCGTCTGATGGTTCGTTTTCTACCTCTTTATCACTCTTTTCATTCTCAGGGAAATCAATGATGATGTCCAACGGTGTCGTGCCGCCTAACGATGTGTCAATCACTTTCATGCCCTGATATATTTCAGAGTCGCTTTTAAAATAATTAATGAAGCTATTCTCTACAATCAACCGATTTGCGCCAGTAGCGTTGAACACAAGCAATGCAATACTAGATACAATAATGGTAACTCGATATTTTTCAGCCATATTGCCAAGTTGACCGATCAACTTAATGTGCTTTTCAAAGCCCAAGTAAACGGGTTCTTTTTTTAATAAAGACATTGTTGCAGGGAATACTAGAAAGACAATGACGAAAGAAACAATCATGCCCGCACTAATCATCCAACCAAAATTCATGATGGGTAAGATATTGCTAATCGCCAGCGAACTAAATCCAGTAATCGTTGTGCATACTACAAAAAGACATGGTAAAAACATCGACAAGGTTGCCTCAAGCACTATTTCTTTGTGGGTAGAACTTTCCTTTTTTCTGATTAATTCACGATAGCGAACACAAAGGTGGATAGCTAGAGACATAGTCATTATGAGCTGTATAGATATGAAATTTGAAGAAATAACAGTGACTTCCCAGCCGAAGTAACCCAGTAGTCCTGCTGTAACGACGATTGACAGGGCAGAAATTAATATTGGAATAACGACATATCTCATTTGGCGGAAAACAATAAACAAAACAAGAATCAATAGTCCGATCAGGGTGCTGCCGTATAGCTTTAAATCATCGCGAATAAAACTAATCATGTCATCCGCGACCATATTAATTCCACCAAGAAAAACAACCGCTTTTTCTTGGTGTTTGCTTAGAGTTTTTCGTATTTGGCTAATCGTTTGATGGTTCTTTTCACGAAAGTTTTCTCGGTGATTTACAAGCTCAATTTCTAAACGATCGAGTGTCGCTTGGTTAACTTCACTCATTTCAGTTAAGCCATGAGATAATTTTTGCTCTAATAGCTGGTTACGTTGTTTAAGTAGCTCGAAATAGGATTCATCTTGCTTATAAAATATTTGTATGGCTGTCGTCTTGAAATCATCACTGACTAAGTTCTGCTGATAGATAGGACTTGATAAGAACTCATTCTTAACCTTAGTCCTATTTTTTTCGATATTGATTGATTTTAATGTTTGAACATTTTTTAGCAGCTCAGAAAATGGTTGGCTGAACGTCTGTAGTAATGGAACATTGAGTATTGACGTAACGCTTTCAACTAAATCAAGTTGTTTGATTTCACTGGTAAGTTGCTCAATATCTTTCAGTACTATTTTATCCAGTAATTGACCTTCCTTGGGAGTATAGGTAACGATTAAAAAGTCTGGATTATAGTAGTTTCTTGTAATTTTTCGGCTATAGGCCAGATCTTTATCATCTTTGAGCAGCAAGGTTTCAGCTGAAGCATCTATCTTAATATTAAATGCTTGGCTGCCTATAATTACAGCAATGAGTAAAACAACGAACAAGACTAGATAGGGGTACTCTATAACCATACGGCTATAAAATTTATTAATCATGGTGACTAATTTTACACTATCGTTTTGATTCATTATTTTTCTTTAGTTTTTCCAGGAATTCATCGATTGAGTAAGCATTTAATATCTCTTTAAATTGAGAACGTTGAGTCTGAACAATGCTTACACCATCCACCTTGATATCATAGGCTAGCCACAGATTGTCTTTTTTAAGGTAAAATTTATACAACAACTTGATTCTATCTTTAGAATCAAGAATATAAGTTGTGACAGCAATTCGTGTTGTTTTATAATGCTCTGCTTTTTCGACAATAATTTCTTGTTGAGAAAAAGCAAACATTGTCTTTAAATACAAGGAACTAATACGCTCGATAAATAGGCCGAGATACTCTTTTTTCTGTTTGGGATTGAGTTCTTTCCATGCGCTCCCGCCGATACTCAATTTAGCCATAAGCTCAAAGTCAATTAAGCCATTGGCGATTGAAAATATTTTGTTTGATTTAACACTTTTTAATTGTGTAGGATCAACCAAAATGGCGACTATGTTGTCGGTTGCGGACTTTACTTGCTCAAATACTTGTCGTTCATCATGAACTCCAGCGTTGGCTACTGAAAGACTAATAAATATCAAAATGGTTCGTGAAACTATTGCCTTTACTAACTTCATCGAGACCTCTGTTATTAATATATCCTACGGTTTATTTCATTATGGCTGCAATGAGCATACTGTTTATTTGAATCTGGAGTTAGCCGATTTCAGCGCATTATTGAGTGAGTTCCACGCACTATCCATGCCTGCTTTTAGATCCTCCCATGCATCGTCTCCGGCTTCCTGAAGTTCGGCAAGCTTGCTGTTGGCCGCTTCTTGCATCATTCGCAATTCCTCGATTTGCTTGTAGTACTCAAGTTGTGCATCAGCTTCAGCTTTATCTGCTTTTGCCTTGAGCTTATCTATCTCTGCTACCAACTCGTCCAATTGTGCTTGCAGTTTTTTTTGGTAAGCTACTTTCATGTTCATTGCTTATCTCCTTGGTTGCTTAATATTGTGAATGAATAATTAGTGCCAAGTACATGCATACCGCCAACTAATACCGTCATTTTTGGAGCGGTCAGCCCCATTTATTGTGTACGATCTAACATTAACTCTTCTTGCCTAACGACATACTCTTGTTTTTAATCAGAGTCTCATCACAAACAGATGGGGGATTGAGTTTATAACTTCCCTAAAAATAATGCAGTTATAATAGATTAGGCCAAAATACCATTGCTTTCTGTACGTTGGCGCACATTATGCCATTTTAAGTGGGTTTAATATGCTAAGCACTCCATACGAGATGGGCTGATTTCCTATGCTATTTTTTATGTGATTTATAATTATCAGCAAGCTTAATTTATAGCCGGGTACATCTTATATTCCCCCCCACAAAAGGAAACTGACATGGCCAATACAATTTTAAAATCAGAAGCTTCTGAAACAAAAAATTATTTAGGCGGTAACAAACCTTCAGAGTTTTATCACTACCTAGCAGATATAAAATATCTTTTTAAAGCAACCAACACACTAACTGGTGATAAGTTATTGAAAATCATAAACTAGCAGCGTGAGAAAAAAACCACTTCCTACTCTTTTAAAGTCGATTGATAAGCCATTTTTTTGCTTTACCTCTTCTATTGATTTTTAGTCTAGCCGTACAGCACTATCATGCTTTATGGCTAGACGAGTTGCTTCTGGTACAACTTAGCCACTCTAATGTAATGGCAGTGGAACATAACCAGCCTTCTTTGCGACCGCTTGACCTGCTTTCGAACGGGCATAATCAAGAAAGGCCTGTATCGCTGGTTTGGCATTGCGGCCAGGAGGGATATTGATAATAATACTGAGCCTGCGTGCAAGTGGATAACGTCCACTTTGAATCGCTCTAATCGAGGGAGAAACTGCTTCATCATCCCTATGTGTAGCTATTGCCAATGCACGGATACCAGTTGAGTGACGCGCACTGCTGGCGAAACCAATAGCGGCCGGGTTGTCGGTCAGAGCCCACTCCACGGCTGCGGGACCAGCCAAAGCTTGGAAGTTGGCACGGAAGTCGCCGTCACACAATGCGACGTGTTTGAATAAGAGGTAGGCACCACTGCTTGCTGTCAAACCCAGTGCTGTAATCGGATCCTTACTGTATTCTCCTTTCACACCCAACTGGCCCCAGTTTTCAAAGGGCTGATCGGCACCACAGCGCAAGCTAGCAGAGTAGATAGCGTCAAGCTGTGGGATAGATATTTGCCGTAACGAGTTGAGTGAATTGACATATAAAACCACCCCGTCCATGGCCACAGGAAATAGCGTGGGCGCATAACCGAAGCGATCCATAAATCGCTCCTCCTCTTGCCGGCTCATAGGCATATCGATGAGCACAGAATCGGCGCTACCGTTGATTAACGCTTCAACACCCACCGAACTGCCTCCATCGGCGACGGTGATGGCAACACGGGGGTTGCGGTAGCTGAAGTCGTCTGCCCACAGGCTGATTAAATTCGCTAAGGGGACAGAGCCGGTGACCACGACACGCCCGCCTAGCGGTAGCTTAGATTCCGATGCTGGATCGGCATAACTCGGTGTTAGGGAAGTCCAGAGCAGCACAGGAAGTAGCAATGACCGAAACAGACGCGCGGTCGAACGGCAATGAAAACTAGATGACAAAACAATGTTGTTGAACATGGTGATTCTTCCTATTAGGGGCTGTGAATATCTTCGCCAAATATTGCACTAGACATCCAAGTCTTTTATATTTCATTTTAAATAATGAAATTTCATTATTGTTCGAAAATACAACGCAGAGATTTTTACTTTCCGAGTTGAGCGTTAGGTAGTTTACCTATTTGAACCGATCTCATTTTCTGATTTCTCCCAGGCATCATTGAGAGCCATATAAGCATCTAAAAAACCTTTTTTCATATGCTTCCAGGCTTTATCAGTACTACTTTTCAGGCTGCCATACCATTGGGCTACCTGATTCCGCTGCTTGCGTAGCGCCTTGAGACTATCACGAGCTTTTTTGCGCGTATCCTTATCCATTTTGTCCCAACGTTCATCAACATCTGCCTCCAACGCGTCAATGCGCTTATCCAGTTTATCCAATGCCGCTTTTGTTTTGTAAATCGCCTCGCTCTTTCGCTCAGCGGTATACGCGTCAAGCGTCTGAAGTAAATATTGTGCTTCTTGCTTAACCTCTTCTATTGACGTTTTGTCAGTCGACGTTATCGCATAGCACTGCGATGTGATTCCGAGGATGCTAATCAACACCATTGAACGGATAGTAAATTTCATTTGTTATCTCCTTTCGTTATACTTGCTATAATCATGTTGTTTACTTAAGATTTGATCCTGTTGACTTAAGCGTTGCCAAGCGTAGTAAGGGAAGTAAAAGCCCCTACTCGACAGACAAAGAAGATGAAGAAAAATCATTGAGATCTATCAATTCAGCCAGCGGTTAGGTTAAATTTAATGGCTCTATTCATAATTTTTTTATCATAATTCGCGTAAGTATTTTAGATCGTTCTTGGTCGTATCTACTATTTCTGCAAACTTTCCATTGACCATTAATTTTGCCATAGATTGTGCAAAGCTTTTCACTTGTTGAAAGTTAAGTGAAGGCGGCATTGCTAGGGCATTGGGATCAGTAAAAATATTGATTATCGCAGGACCCTTATGTTTGAAACCGTTTGACAATGCACTAATTCCACCTCTTTAGATTCCTTAGCCTCCCATGCAGCAACCGATACCATTCAACTCTGCTTCCATAGAAGCAGCATAGGCTCCAGCTTCCTCGTGCCTGACGTGGCTCCATTGTAATCTACCATCCCTTCGCACAGCATCATTGACTGGGTTAAGACTGTCACCAGTCACCGCGTAAATTTTTCTTAACACCAGCTTCTACCAGCATTTCTACTAAATGTTCTGATACGTTTTTTGACATAATTCCTCCTGTTTTTGATTTTACCTAGGCCATCGTAAACAGCTATTTTTTAATTGTTTTTGTATAGCTGTGACCGAATTCTATCTTCGACTGTATTCATAAACCATTTTCATACGAGTAAAAAAGCAAGCAGTTTTCAACTTTAATACTTAGCAAAAGACGAGTTAAAATAACCTCTGCCACACCTGAAATGCGATGACAACAATAGAGGTCATAAAACCAAAGAGTGAGATCCAACGAGGAAAATATATTTTCTGTTTACTATCACGGTTTTCTCTCCCTTTAATACGCCAAAGAGAGAGATTAACGATGGCAAAAATGATCAAGATAATAAAACTGGTAGATTCTGCTAAGGTTTTTAGCGGGAAAAAAACGGATAAAACAAGTACAATGAGGGTTATGAGAGCGGTTGCACGAAGCGGTGTCTGGGTTTTAGCGTTGATCTTTCCTAAAAAAGTTGGTGCTTTATCTTTTTTAGATAAACCGTAAATAACACGTGAAGCCATAATAATCTGTGCTAATGCGCCATTGATAATTAAAATGCTGACAATTCCCAGTATTTTCATAGAAAAATCGCCGTGACCACGCAAAATTTCTGCAACAGGGGTGTTGCTACTTGAGAGCATCTGAGGCGATACGGTTAATACGGCAATGGTAGATACCACTATGTATATAAGAGTTGTTAAGACAATACTCACTAAGATGGCAATAGGCAGGTTTTTTCTGACATCTTTGACCTCTTCAGCTATATTGACCATATCTTCAAAACCGATAAAAGCATAAAAGCCTAAAAAGGCGCCTGAAAATACACCCAACCAAACGGTACTACTTGTTGGGATAAAGAGCTCTGTCCATCTACTTGGTAAAGCTTGTAAACTGTCTCCACCAACAAAGACAATATAGACTAATGCGCCTATTTGTATGACACTTATAACGGCAACAAAAGCGACGGACTTTCCAATCCCCCATCCTGCAATAATTCCCATACCAAGCACTAAAAAAAGTATCGTAAGTGTTTGCGATACAGCGATAAAATCTTGTATAAAACCAGCCGTAGCAACGGTTATAGTGGCAGCTGAAACAATCCCTGTTAAGATAACCAGCCAACCAACAAGCGTAGAGAAATTTTTACTTGAAAATCCTTCCTGAGTATAGCGCGCTTCTCCTGCACTAAAAGGAAACCGTGATGATAACTCAGCAAAAGAGGTGGCACTAATAAATGCCAATCCCCCTGAAAGTAAAAAAGCCAACGGCATAAAGAGTCCAGCTTCATCAGCGATCTCTCCAAGCAAGGCAAAAAAACCTCCACCGATCATAGTGCCTAGTCCATAAAGGATCAGCATGGGCAGTGATATGGAACGATTGAGTTTTGTTTCTGACATTTATACGCCTCTTAGTGTGTAAAGTATGTAGAGCGTGATGAGATAAATAATCAAAACCGCTATGGAGTCCATGCCCATTCGGAGAAAGGTTTGAGATTTTCTTACAATAAGTCCAATAACATAAATAGCCGTGACAACGATGCCTGAGACAAGCGCAAATTTTGCAGAGTCGTTCACGCTATTGAGTATGGCGCCATTGAGGTAAAACATATCTGCAGGTAAAAGTAAAAATATCATAATAAGATTACTGCCAAAGATATTGGATATGGCCATGCTCTGAGCACCTAGACGTACTGCAGCAATACTCGCACTAAGTTCAGGTAAAGAGGTACTGCTTGCGAGTAAGGTTACACCGATAAAGCTTGAGCCTAACCCTGATTGTGTGGCGATAGCTTCCGCTATTTGCACGAGTACGACACCTGAAACAAGAATCGCTAAACTGGCAAAACCACTATATAAATAGAGTTTTTTTGTAGCATGTGAGTTTTTAGCTCGTTTATCCTTTGGGTTTGCTTTTTGTTTTATATCTTCATGGAAATTTGCGACATTCCAACTATTATTCTTGCCGTAGTCTAAAAATATAAAGATTGCTAGTATGTATAAAATAGCTAATAAAATAGGGCTTGCTCCTATATGCCCAAACACAACAGTATCACCCAGCATCGTTGCTACTAAAACCAAAGATAGCAGCAAGATCAATACGACCCCCTGAAGTAAGTTGATGGACTTTTGAGCCGCAACACTCAACGTTGCCGTGCCAATAATGAATATATCGGCGATAGCAAGTACAGCAGTCTGCATCGTCATACCGCCAAACATAGCATTTAAAACAAGTTCCCCGTTACCATGCAAAGCACCTGTAGTGTTAGTGACTATTTCTGGGAGTTGTGTTGCAAGGGCTAGAAATATAAATCCCATACTCGCTTTATCCCAATTTTTACGATCAGAGATGATGTCTGCATACGCAGTTAAGCGTGTTCCAGAAATCCATACTGTTACTCCGGCTAATAAAAATAATATTATGTTTAGCCAGATAGGAAATGTTTGAAAATTCAGCATAGAATCAATACTGTTAGTAGCTGCTTGGGCGTCGTTTTTTCAGCACCTTTTTTAGGTTTTGTAAATGTCAAAATACCAAGCGCGGTTGCACTAACTAATGTCAGACTATAATGGGATGTTTTATATACATGGTCATTCATAGGCCTTCCGATATTTATTATTTGCAGACGTAACTCTTTATTTGGCAATCTCAAAGGCGATTGCGCTAACCGATAACATTACAATTAATATCAAACCAACATCCAACACGTTAGGAAGTTTGCAGTAATAAAGAAAGTCATCAATTTTCCCAAGGACTTTCAGCACGAGTAGGTTCGACTGTGATGTGACTTTTACTTGTGGCTCAAAAACCTTTACCGCTAGCTTTCCACTCTCGACCGCTGCCTCGATGCTCCAAACATCTGCCGTCGTTTTGGTGTGAGCACCAGCAAGAACAAGGTTAGATATTGTGGTCTTTTGCTTCGGCATATATTGCTGGGTATTTGTCGAGTTTACCCATTTTGGTTGGGACGATTTTATTCCTTCAGAAGAAAATTCCCACTCATGCCAAACTTTGATCTTTACAATGGAAAAATCTGTCCAACTTTTACCGCCGTTTGCTTTTTTCACCAAATCTTCCAAGGCATGACTCTGCTTTAATTGAAATAACACTTCATCAAGGAATTGTTCTTCAGTGCATTGTTCCAAACAAAGACCATGTACTGGACCTGGAACCTTTGATACGCAAGCCGTGACTGTCCACAGTGATTTAATATCTTCCCCTAGAGCACTAAGCTGTCCCCAAGCTTGTTCCTGAGAAAAAAGAGTCAGGTTAAAGGCGGAATCTGAAATAACAAGTGCGCATCTTTTTCGAGGCCAAAGCATTTTTTCTTTGAAGCCGATTCTAAATGATACCTGAGTGTGAGGCCCCTGCTTTACTAAGGATTGAAAAAGATTAAGTTCCGGTTTATCTTCAAGTAGAGGGGTTCGCGCCAATATATCTGCCGCACTAAAGGGATTCAGTGCAAGCACATAGATATCGGCCTGAACGGTTTCACCATTGACTAATTCTGCTGCTGTAATCTTGTCTTCTTCAAAACTCAAACGATGAAGTGGAGTCTGCCAGAAGAACTCAACCTGGTTTTGCATTAGGTGATTGATCCACTTATCAAACCAAACCTCACTGCTGGGCCCGTTCAAAAGTAACCATCCTGTGCGCGCCGTGTGATCCCACGGTCCACCTTCACTATCTCCTGAATGACGATACGAATATTTAGTGACCAATTGCTTACGGAAAAAATGAGCGACATGATGGAAAGAAACATTACACCAATCAGAGCCCACCCAAGGGCCAAAGGTGGAGCTCCACGTGTTAAGTGTCGAAGCAGATAAATAGGGCCGCCAAGCTTCTTTAGCATTGATAGTACTGTATTTATGGCTACTGCGGTTATTTGAGCACCAGGCCTTTAGTATAAGCCAACCCCACAGCCATTTTTCTTTGGTCGTCATACTAAAAAGGTTTTCCACATCGACATTGTTGGGATTAGAATCGCCAAAATGAGCCGTTCCTGAGTTTGGCGCCAATCCGAATACTACTGGCCGTGAAAGGATATTTTCATAGAGACTGGAGCACTCATCAAAGGGGATTTCCTTGATGAGTTCGAAAAAATTGTTATACCAAGGACCCATTCCATGCCAAGAGTATTCAGAAGGCATGCCTTCATCTTCTTTCCTTCTGGCACTTCTAAAAAAGCCACCAGCATCAGAATTCGCCTCAAACACCTTGACATTATAGCCAAGCTTTGAAAATTCATGCGCTACCGTAAGTCCAGAAATTCCGCCACCAAAAACAGCAACACTTTTCGTTTTTGTGGCTGATTCTGTGGATTTAGACATAGATTCTGATACCATTTAACACCTCTAATATTATTGTCAGTCGCTTCTACCGCGCTACTATAACTGTGGTTTTTGGGTGTCATTTCTCTCATCATCCACCCAATAACCGAGACGGCCATAATGATTGTAGATATACATTTCCGCCTTACGATCCACTTGCATTGCTTCGTTATACGCCGGAGCATCCTTCACATCCTGTCGTGTCAGATTGACAGACGCCTTAGCATCCACCCAGCTAACATCCTCAATCCAATGTGGAGGAATGAGCACTTGATGACCTAGCCACCAGTTACTTGTATTCACTATCATGTATCGAATGGCCCAAGTATCTTCATCGATAAGCAGGCCCTCTATGTGGCCGATGTCACCATCGGTAGCATGAATGTGGTAGTTGATTATCGCTTGACAACTACGAAGATGAATATCATCATCTTGGTGCTGTTCAGCTCTAGAAGCCTTCGTCGCTTCTGGATCTTCGTCATGGGGTGGCAAAATAAAGCCATCGTGTCTAGTTAACATCATACTCGGATACATACCCTCGCCCCACATCCCATAACCTCCCCAATAATATGGATAGCCGTAGTACTCAAATAACTGGATCTCTTGCTGTCGAGAGACTGGCTTTTGGGTATTGATGTCAGGGCTGTTCTCGACTTGGTCTTTTGTGATCGAAACCGGTAGGAGCTTGTCCGCCCAGTTCGCTATGCCTATCGAGATAGGTGATATAAGGACTTCTCTACTCGAAAGCCAAGTGCCTGTGTCAACAACCAGATAGCGAGCGCACCAAGTTTTGTCATCGAAATAAAAATCTGTGACATGACCAATGTTGCCATCTGTCGCTTGGATAGTGTAGCCTTCTAGATTTTTAATAGTTCGTAACATGAGGTATTTCTCCTTCAAATAAAATAGTTAAACAGGGTTAGATATAAAGATATTAATATGCCGATCTGACAACTCAGCTGATAGGCTTGCGAACATTAACATTAGAACAATTGATATTTAGATTTACTTTAACGACTAGTTCTCCAATGTTTTTTCGGAGATAGCCTAACCGATTACAATACTAGAATTGGTCACTATTAGAAGAACTCAATGGGTAGTTGTTTGAGTGCTGATAGCACTTGAAGAGAACCGTATATATTTTAAATACTAGGTTAATCACCTATTTTTAATTATCAGTCTCTTTTTTAAACATCTACGCGCTGCCAATCTCCCTGTTATTCTGAGTTATTGTCTTATCTGTAAAGAGGTAATCTTTTAATTTTTTATCAAAGGTTGGATCTTGCCTTCTGATCAATTCTTGGAGCATTGCGGCATGCTCTTTTTCTTCATCTCGATTATGTACAAGAATTGCTTTTAATTTTTCATTGTTAAAAGCATCAACTGTTAGTTCACTTGTTGGTTCGTGATAGCCTTCGTTTAACATTATTATCTACTCCATGAATTGTGGTTGTTGTTATAAACATCCAACGATCACATTCAAATACACATTACTGAAATATTACTTCACTGCGTCTATATTCTTTGATGATAGTGAATTAGGTGCATCGTCCAATGTCTAATTATCAATGAATATATATGCAATGTCTGTTCGCTGTCGAACTTAGTAAGTTTTGGCATTCCATAACAAGACGCTGTTTAATACCAAACGGATTAATTACTCCAATTAACTAAGCCCAGTCAAAATGCCTTGTCCGTTAGCAGTTTGCAGTTTGCAGTGCAAGAAAGCATTAACATCTCAACCCTGTATAGTTGGCAAAAGCAATTTAATACCTCGGGTTTAAATGTGTCAAAAGTGAGTTCATCAGATAAGTGGTCAAGTGAGGAAAAGTTTTCAATTGTATTGGAAAAAGCCACACTATTGGAAGTTGAGTTAAGTGAGTATTGTCGAGTGAAAGGTTGGTATCCGGAGACAGACTTGAGGTGTCACACTCTATGTTCAAGTAAAGTGACGAGATTTTTATTCAAGAGAAAAAATCTAAACCATATAGATGATGACTTATAATAATGGGGAGGATTTTAACTAACTAGGAAGTACAGAAAAAAAGGTGGTACCCGGAGCCGGACTTGAACCGTCACACTCTATGTTCAAGTAAAGTGACGAGATTTTTATTCAAGAGAAAAAATCTAAACGATGTAGATGATGACTTGCAATAATGGGGAGGATTTTAACTAACTAGGAAGTTCAGAAAAAAGGTGGTAGCCGGAGACGGACTTGAACCGTCACACTCTATGTTCAAGTAAAGTGACGAGATTTTTATTCAAGAGAAAAAATCTAAACGATGTAGATAATGACTTGCAATAATGGAGAGGATTTTAACTAACTAGGAAGTACAGAAAAAAAAGTGGTACCCGGAGACGGACTTGAACCGTCACACTCTATGAGCGAGGGATTTTAAATCCCTTGTGTCTACCAATTCCACCACCCGGGCATCGGATAATTCTTTTTAAAGTAGAGATTGGCTCCCTACTAACTCTTAATTACTAAGAGATTTTTACTATCTAGCTTATCTAACTAAACGCTAAATATTGGAGCGGCTAACGAGACTCGAACTCGTGACATTCACGTTGGCAACGTGATGCTCTACCAGCTGAGCTACAGCCGCTTCGTAGATTAAGTAATATAATATCATTACTTAAGGTTTTCTTTTCTTTAATAAAATTTGGAGCGGCTAACGAGACTCGAACTCGTGACATTCACGTTGGCAACGTGATGCTCTACCAGCTGAGCTACAGCCGCTTCATAACTTGCTATTACAAACAAGGTTTAAATTTTATCTGCATGCGCCAACATACACCATCTTAACTACCCACTTTACTCTGTTAAAAACAAAATGGTACCCGGAGACGGACTTGAACCGTCACACTCTATGAGCGAGGGATTTTAAATCCCTTGTGTCTACCAATTCCACCACCCGGGCATCGGATAATTATTTTTTATAGTAGTGATTGGTTCCCTACTTCTTAGTATTTAAACTAAGTCCTTCATACATCCAACACTTATAAATAAGTAATGGAGGCGGGTCCCGGAGTCGAACCGAGGTCCACGGATTTGCAATCCGCTGCATAGCCATTCTGCCAACCCGCCGAATCCTTTGAATAGATAACGATTTAAAAAAAATCATTATAAATCAAACTTGGAGCGGCTAACGAGACTCGAACTCGTGACATTCACGTTGGCAACGTGATGCTCTACCAGCTGAGCTACAGCCGCTTCATCTGCTGACTCCCTGTCAACTTGGGACGCATTCTACATTGAAATTATTTGGAGTCAACAGTTTAATTTCAATTTTGTTTTGACTGCTCAAAAAGCGGCTAATTTGACGTTTTTTTAACTAAATATATCATTTTCTAGCTATTTTGTTTCGCTAACTCTGGCCAAGCTACTTTAAAATATGCCAGCATTGACCAAAAAGTAAGCACTGTGGCTATCGCATAAAAGCTGTAAGCGATAAACATTAATATTTCATGTGGAAAATTAAACAAAATTAACGGAATATCATAATCAGGTTGCCAAATTAATCCCATAATACCTAGCATTTGCGCAGCTGTTTTATATTTTCCCATTTGAGAAACAGCAATTTCATCGCGTTTACCGCGTGAAGACATAAATTCGCGCAAGGCACTAATAAAAATTTCACGAGCAATCATTAATATTGCTGAAATTGAAATCCACCACAGTTGATAATCTTGAATAAGTAGCACTAAAGCAGCAACAACCATTAATTTATCAGCTACTGGGTCGATAAAAGCGCCAAATGCTGAAGATTGGTTTAATTTACGTGCTAGATAGCCATCAAGAGCATCACTAATAGCAGCAAGCCAGAATACGGCAAATGCGCCGAAATGATTCCATGAGACTGGTAAATAAAATACCACTAAAAAAACAGGTATTAATACTATCCGAAACATGGTGATTTGATTTGGAATGGTCCACATAAATTTATTTTACTACTAAAGCAACAAGCGTTACCGCATTCTACACATTACAGGCAGAGACGTAAATTTTTATCAAAAAATAGCAATAATAAGTGTAGACAACAAAGGTGGGTTTATTACAGGAAGACGTTTAACTTATTTATCATGTAAGGCGTTATATATTGTATCGGCTAAAACAGCACTAATACCAGGCACCTTTTCAAGTATTGACCTATCGGCTTGCATAACTTCTTGGAGCCCACCTAAATATTTTAATAAGGCTTGACGTTTTTTCGCGCCAATTCCTTCAATAGATTCAAGTGTCGATTTTTTGCTGGCTTTTTGACGCTTGGCTCGATGTCCTGTAATGGCAAAACGATGTGATTCATCACGAATATGCTGTACTAAGTGTAAAGCTGGTGAGGTTGATGGTAATGAAATTAGCTGATGACTACCTGCTAAGATTAGCGTTTCAAGTCCAGGCTTACGCCCTTCTCCTTTAGCGACACCAACTAATAGTGGGATTTTTTCTAAAGCGGTATCTATTTGCCATTGAGCAAAAAATGCTTCTGCTTTTGATAATTGTCCTTTACCGCCATCAATAAAAACAATGTCAGGCATATTTTCCATGGTGTTCACCTTGCCATAACGTTTGTTAAGCGCAAACGCCATCGCCGCATAATCATCACCCGGTGTAATGCCATAAACATTATAACGACGATAATCACTTTTTAAAGGCCCTTCTTGATTGAACACCACATTAGATGCCACGGTTTGTTGCCCCATGGTATGACTAATATCAAAACACTCAATTCGGTTAATGCCATTATCAAGTTCAAAAACTTCATTTAATGCCGAAAAACGCGCTTGCATTGACGCTTTATGACTATTCTTAGTGACTAATGCATTTTGCGCATTGGTACAGGCCAACTTTAAATATTGGGCACGTTCGCTGCGAACACTCGTTGATATTTTAACATTGCGCTCGGCTTGCTCACTCAAAAGCTTAGTAAGCTCTTCAATGTGTTCAAAACTTTCACTGATCACTATTTCTTTAGGTATCGCAGCACTTTTCAAGTCTTGCCCTAAGTAATGCTGGCTTATAAAGGCTTGGTAAACGTCTGCTTGTTCAGTTTCGGCAGGAATACTAGGGAAATAGCTTTTGCTACCCAGTATCTTTTGATCACGTATAAATAAAACGTGTACACAAACCTGTGATTTCTCAATATAGATACCGATAACATCAAGTTCAGCGACAATACCACTGACAAACTGTTGCTTTTGAACTTGTCGTAACGTAGCGATTTGATCTCGGTACTTAGCCGCAGCCTCAAAGTCTAATGTGTGGCTAGCTTGTTCCATTTCAACCACTAAACTGTCAATAACCGTTGAGCTTTTTCCTCGTAAAAATAGTTTAGCTAAGTCAACTTGTTGCTGGTAATCAACCGCTGATATTTTATCGACACAGGGTGCAGAACAACGATTTAATTGATACTGCAAACAAGGACGACTGCGCGCACGATAATAACTATCTTCGCATTGACGAACCGGAAATAACTTTTGCATTAAACGAAGGCTTTCCCAAACAGCACCAACAGTTGGATATGGACCAAAGTATTCACCTTTAACTTTTTTACCGCCTCGGTGAACGCCTAGCTTAGGATGTTTATGGTCTGTTATTAGTAAATAGGGGTAAGACTTATCATCTCGTAATAAAATATTATATTTAGGGAGATATTTTTTAATGTAGTTGTTTTCAAGAATTAACGCTTCGCCCTCAGTATGAGTAACAGTGACGTCAATCGCCATAATATGGCTGACTAATACTTTGGTTTTGGTGCTGCCGACATCTTTACGAAAGTAACTGGCAAGGCGTTTTCTAAGCTGTTTAGCTTTTCCTACATAGATAACCGTTTGGTGTTTATCGTACATCCGATAAACACCCGCTTGCTCAGAAACGGAAGAAAGAAAAGCTTGGTGATCAAAAAGAGATTGAGAAATTGACAAGTTTTATAATGTTTCTGTTTTGATCATACCATGACGAATAGCGAGATGAGTAAGTTCTACATCATTACCAACGTTCAACTTTTCAAACATTCTATATCGGTAACTATTAATCGTTTTAGTACTTAAAATGAGTTGTTCTGAAATATGGGGGACTTTTTCGCCACGGGTGATCATCAACATAATTTGAAGTTCACGTTCAGACAAGGTATTGAATGGATTTTCTTCATTCGATTTAAACTGACTTAATGCCATTTGTTGAGCAATATCTGGTGTTATATAACGCTGACCACTGTTTACTGCTCGAATAGCGTTAACCATTTCATCAGCACCAGCACCTTTAGTTAAATAACCTGCAGCGCCAATTTGCATGACCTTGGTAGGAATAGGGTCTTCTGAATACACAGTTAACACGATAACTTTTATGTCAGGTGAATAACGAATTATTTTTTTAGTCGCTTCTAAACCACCTATCCCCGGCATGTTCATGTCCATTAACACAACATCGGGTTGACTTTTACGACAAAATTGTACGGCTTCTTCTCCGGTTTCGGCCTCGCCTATGACTTTAAGTCCTTTTACGTCGTCTAGAATTCTACGTATTCCCGTACGAACTAACTCATGATCATCGACCAATAAAACATTTATCAACGGAGGTTCACCTTAATTTACAATTTTTATTATCTTGGAGAATACTGTAAGAAATATTCCTTATATGATTAGAGCATATAGGGTATTAGCAAGCAGTACAATTGAATTCAACCATCTTACATTGAAAAAGTGCAGCATAGTTATAGCACTGCTTTATTAACCTACTGTTAGGCTAAATTTTAACTAAAGATCATGCTTCTTTAACCAATTATTTAACAAACCAATTTGACCATTTTTATAAGCAGCATAAGTCAATCTAACCGCATTACTTAAAATGACGCTGTCCGTCCATTTCGTCTGCTCGGCTATGAGTTCGTAACAATTTTGTGCTTCTGGAGACAAATAGCCACGCATTTCTTTTTTGCCATTCTCTTTTTGTCGTTCGCGATAGCGCTTTTGTTTCTCTGCGTTACTAAATGCTTTTTTATTCTCTTTCATCAGTTAGTTACCAAATTATCTAAAATAAAAACAAGGTTATGCGTAACCAAATAATATATAAAAAAGTGATAATAATCTAACTTTATATTAATAAAACTCAAATAAAGCACTGCTCGGAGTTGTTTAGTGTACAGGTGTTCGCTAAAGTAGCGAATAATTTAATTACTGAAAATAAAGTGACCTCATGTTAGATCAAAATTCATACTCTAAAGAAGACTTAGTAAAAGCAGGAACTGGCGAAATGTTTGGCGAAGGAAATAGTCAATTACCTTCAGACAATATGTTGATGATGGACCGAATTATTTCTATCACTGAAGATGGTGGTGAATATGGTAAAGGTGAGATTATTGCTGAACTTGATATTAGCCCAGACCTTTGGTTTTTTGATTGTCACTTTAAAGGCGACCCTGTTATGCCTGGTTGTTTAGGCTTAGATGCTATGTGGCAACTCGTTGGTTTCTTCCTTGGTTGGTCAGGTGGTCCAGGTCGCGGTAGAGCGTTGGGTGTAGGTGAAGTTAAATTTACAGGTCAAATTTTACCGACCAACAAAAAAGTGACTTATAAAATCACTTTAAAGCGTGTTATCAAGCGCAAATTGTTTATGGGTATTGCTGATGGTGAAGTCTTAGTTGATGGCAAGGTTATCTATACTGCTAAAGATTTAAAAGTAGGCTTATTTACTGACACTACTTCATTTTAGTCTTGTTTTATCTAAGACTTATCTAAGACTCATATAATAATACCTTACGTTATATATGTTAAAGCCTACTTTTAGACAGTAGGCTTTTTTATTTTATTAATTTCCTGCCTTTATTTGCGATATTCTGCTAAATTAACCTTATTAAACTTATCACGCTATTCTTAAAATTATCCTTATGATCAAGTTACCCTCAAGTGTTTATAACAGTACCAAATTAGTCTTTATCCTAATGATTTCGCTGGTGTTAGTTTTTATTCTTAACAGTGTATGGCAGTTCATCAGTCATATCGATGATCTTTCTTTTAGTGAAGATTCTCCTTTAGTAACAAGTAATTTTAGCTACGCTATTGACCGTGACAATAGTTTAAATATCAAAACTCTCATTAAAAGCAAAGAGGCAGAAGCGCGATTCACTCCCTCGTTAGCTAATGACATTCCTTACGCATTAGGTCTTCAATCCTATTGGGTGAAAATTAATATTAGTAACAATACTTCAACCCCCCAAAGTGTTGTATTGCATGCCGATAACAGTCGTTTGGCTTTTTTTGATGTTTATAAAGTCAATGCTATTTTGGGAAGTACGACACAAATAGCTCAACAAAAACAGACGCCTGAGCAAGAAACCTTATTGGATGTATTTCCACATGTAGCTTTTGATCTCCTTGCAAAGAGTACGGCACAAGTTATTGTGCATGTAAAAAGTAATGGCGCACCAAATATCCCGTTAATACTTTATAGCAAAGACAATTTTGATAAACGTGCTGATTATGTGCAAATGACTTTTGGGATTTTTATTGGCATTATGCTTTTAATGGCAGCCTATAACTTTGTGCTATTTTTTGCGACAAAAGATAAAGTTTACTTGGTATATATTGGCTATTTATTATCTGCTTTTATTGTTATAGCTGGAGTAACGGGGTATGGATATCTAATTTTCTCAAAAAACATTCAATATATAATCCATGAGTACTCGCTATTTTTAGATTATTTTATGATATTTTTCTTGTTACTTTTCTCATTATATTTCTTACGTTATGACCAAATAAAAGGAAAGTTTTATAAAGTGGGCCTGACATCTTGCCTACTGTTAATAGTTGTCGCTTTTTATTCATTGACCTTAGATCAAATTGCACAAACCAAACTGTTTTTTTCAATTCAACCGATATTTATTTTATATGCACTATTTATCATTTTTAGAAGACTGTCTAAAGATTTTGCCTGGGCACGATTTTATTTCATTTCATGGGTACCTTTTTTAGCTGGCGCGGCAATTCAACCACTCGTGTTATTAAATTATGTTGATTCGACATTCATTACACGTAATGCATTTCTATTTGCGGTGATGATTGAAATTACTTTTATGGCTTTTGCACTCGCTGAGCGGATGCGCAGGAATGAGCAAGATAGAATTCATGATATTAGTTACCATGATTTTACCAGATTACCCCGTAAGTCGATGCTTGAAAACGCGATGAACGAAATGAAAATTTCGGGTACAAACGATTTTTGTGTATTAATAATTAAACCAGAACATATCGAACAAATATCACTTTATATTGATGATAAAGCTAACGCGGCTTTATTTAAACGCCTAAGTCGTCGCTTAAGCTCATTGTTCATTCATAATGATGCTATCGTAAAATTATCTTCTAACCACGAAAAAATTTGTTTTTTAGAAAATAACTGCCTGGCTATAATCGTTAATAACGAGAAAAATCAGCAAGACTTGCCTGTTTTGATCAAATCAATACAACAGCTTACCTCTGAGACATTTCAAATAGATGACCTTAAGTTACCCTTGTCAGCAGTAATTGGTGTCGCTAACCACCCAGAACATGGCAGTGCTAACTACTTATTGATTAATCATGCCCAGTTAGCGGTAAACGATGCGCAACTTGTCTATGGACGTTGGGCTTATTATCAAAGCGAAAAATCAGATCACACCAGTTACTTGCTCAAACTTGCCACCGATTTAAAAGAAGCAATAGAGAATGACACATTAGCTATATACCATCAGCCACAAATCGATCTTAAAACCTTACGTGTATGCAGTAGCGAGTGTCTAATTCGTTGGGAACATCCTCGTGAAGGTTTCATCTCACCTGACATTTTTATTCCTTTAGCCGAAGATTTAGGTCTTATTAATCAACTAACGTTATGGGTTATTAAGCGCGCTTTAGCACAGCATCAACAAATTTTAGTCAATAATAATCATATGGTCTCAATTAATATTAGTGGTAAAGATATTGCTCATGAACACTTTTTTACTAATGCTCTAAGTATTATTGAAGAAAGTGGCATAGCCGCTGACAAAATAATTTTAGAGTTAACTGAATCGGCGTCAATTAGCCATAACAAGCAATCTCTTGAGTTAATCCAAAAATTAGGCGATTTAGGTTTTACTATTAGTATTGATGACTTTGGCACAGGATATTCATCCATGGCGCAAATTAGCCATCTTCCTTTTCAAGAGCTCAAAGTTGACCGACTATTTGTTGAGAATGTTAATGATGATCACAAACGTAAAACCATTGCTGAAGCTACGGTTAAAATGGCAAAGGGTTTAGGTTTAGAAGTTGTTGCTGAAGGTATTAATAGCCAAGAAGATGAGGACACATTACGTAGTTTTGGCTGCGATATTGGCCAAGGCTACTATTACGCAAAACCAATGCCCATTGATGATTACCTTGACTGGTTGGCTTCACAAAACAATGGCCGAACACAAAAGCGTGTCGACCTTGATGGTGAGTTCATTCCTGCTGATAAAATCTAGAATAATCTATTTTCTAAAGTTTTACCGTTAGTTAATTGTGAATATTGCCATTTGTGTTGATGACAAAGCTTTAATATTTGTAAATCTAACGGTTCGCTTTCAGGAGAAATGATACCGGTAGTGATTAAAAACTCATTATTTTGCGTCTGTTCAATATGCTGTACATCGGCAACGCCAGCCATTAAAGGTAAGAAGTTATCGTACGCCTTCCTCATTCTAATCGTTAAGAAACCTTGCTGATCTTCGCTTTGCAAGTTTTGATGTTGTTTTAATTGTCCCTTCTCTATATATAAGACTTGGCTACATAACCGCTCTAGTTCACTCAAATCATGAGAACTTAAAATAAAGGTCATTTCTGATGATAATGAAGCAACGAGCTGACGAACTTCTCGTGCATTTATCGGGTCAAGTCCCGCTGTCGCTTCATCCAACATAACTATTTCTGGCGAGCCAATTAACGTTTGGGCAATAGCAACACGTTTACGCATGCCATGTGATAACTCATCAGGCTTGGCTTTTAGCGTGTCAGCTAAGCCAACAAGCTCTAACGTTCTTTGTGCTTCTTTTTGTGCATTCTTGCGAGTTAGACCTTGCAGTTGGGCATAAAAGGTTAATTGATGTGCAATAGAAAAACGTGGGTCAAACTGAGCATCTTGTGGTAAAGCCGCTAATCTGCCGAATAGGTTGGCGTCTCCAGCCCTTAATCCTGCAATAGTGATAGTGCCGCTACTGGGCAACAGATAACCACATAAAAGGCTAAATAAAGTTGTTTTACCAGCACCATTAGGTCCAACTAAAGCAATGGGTTGCCCTTTTTCTATACTGAATGATACGTTGTCTAAAGCTAGATGATCGCCAAATGATTTTGAAAGATTATCAACTTGAATTAATGGCGCAGATTGGCTATTAAGTAAACTCATATTGATGCCCTCTTTAGTAGTTTATCCGCAACAAATAACAAGACAATTGTTTGTAATATAGGAATTAAATAATGGTAAAAATCGAGTCCATCTAATGAAACTACACTGCTAATTTGTGTACCCGGAAAAATAAAGTTAAGAAAAAGTCCACTGTCTAATTGAAATTGAATAAAACCTATCAATAGTGCTCCTATGGTATAAAACAAAATACCAGCAACAATACTCATTTTTGCTGAGGATAAAATACTATTAAAAAATGACATCAGAGCAATGAAAGGTAAAATTATAATTGCTAATTCAATAAACAAAACTGCAGCTTGTTTTAATGCTGGTAAAAACAAAGCATTATCACGAACTGTGGCTAAAATAACACATGCAACTAATGTTAGTAATATAAGGCTAACAAGTGTAAGGAATTGACCTAAAAATCGTCCTAGCAGTATTTCACTACGCGAGGCTCTTAAAGTAATAAAACGAAGCGTTCCGCGAGCACGGTCGGAACAAGTTTGATCACTACTGACTAAAAAAGTGAATATTGGAAATGAATAAACCGCGACTAGCCAATAAATAGAAAATTCAGCAACGGGCCATTTCAACAAAGCACTTACTCCCAATGAACCAAATAAAGTACTTGCTGCCACCTTAAATCCATCGGAAAAAACCAGTTCAGTGGCTGAGCTGATCACATAAGTCAAAAGTATGAACCAAACAGCACAAAATGCCGTTAAGGCGATTAAGCCATTTTTAGTATTAAAAATACGCTTCAATTCAAATTGCGTGAGAATAGATAGTCTATGGATGTTCAACAAATTAACGCCTGCTAGTGATTATTTTTCAATACCATAAAGGCACAGCTAACAAAATGCGAGTGTTATTTTGTTTCAAACAGTGGCAATAACATCAGCGCTCGACATTGAGTTTACAAATAAAAAAGCCAATCAAAATTGATTGGCTTTACTAATACACCTAAAGAAGAGAGAAAATAAACTTAAGCTCTACGAGTAACGACTGACTCACTCAGTTGTGCCAACAAGACTTCTGTATCAGACCAGCCAATACAAGCATCGGTAATACTTTGACCATATGTCGCCACTTCTCCGTCAATCAAGTCTTGGCGTCCTTCTACTAAGTGACTTTCAACCATGACACCGAAAATATTGTCATTCCCGCCACTAATTTGCTGACAAACATTATCGCAAACGAGCATTTGATTTTTAAACTTTTTACTGCTGTTAGCATGACTAAAATCAATCATGATCTTGGTGTTAAGTGAAGACTTCTCTAATTGCTCAGTCACAACTTTTACACTGTCTGCGTCAAAATTTGTCGATTTACCGCCTCGTAAAATAATATGACAATCTTTATTACCCGTTGTTTGAACAATAGCAGAATGACCATATTTAGTGACCGACAAAAAATGATGAGAAGCACTTGCTGCGCCAATTGCATCTATAGCCACTTTAATGGTGCCATCTGTACCATTTTTAAATCCGACTGGACAAGATAAGCCTGAGGCGAGTTCTCGATGAACTTGGCTTTCAGTAGTACGAGCCCCTATTGCTCCCCAACACATAAAATCAGCCATATACTGTGGCGTTATCATGTCTAAAAACTCACCAGCTGTCGGCATCCCCATATCATTGAGGTCGAGTAATAATTTACGGCCAATACGAAGGCCGTCATTTAGCTTAAAGGTGTTATCCATGTAAGGGTCATTAATTAAGCCCTTCCAACCCACCGTTGTTCTTGGCTTTTCAAAATAAACTCGCATAACAATTTCAAGCGTGTCTTCATACTTTTTACGCAGTTTAACTAGTCGCTGGCCATATTCTAATGCTGCATCGGTGTCATGTATTGAACAAGGACCAATGACAACGAGCAAGCGATCATCTTTATTATTAAAAATGTTACTAATGGCTTTACGTGCAGAAAATACCGACTTAGATGCTTCTTGAGAAGCTGGAAATCGCTCAATAAGTGCGATTGGAGGTAATAATTCTTTTATTTTACTGATGCGAACGTCGTCGGTTTGGTAGAACATAGTCATTTCTCTTTACTTCAATGCTAAAAAGTACAGTTATTGCACCGCTTAGAATTTATTTTCATTGTGTATGTCTAACTCGCTGGCTAGACTCCTAGATGGGTAACCCATCAACAACTTAGCAGTGTTAATCGGACAATACCAATAGAAAATGCCTTAAAAACAATATATCGATAATGTTGGCAACAATGGTGATTTTTCGACAATAATCAACGCGACTTTAGTCAATTTATTTTACCTCTACACTTGAAAAACAAATATTTTGCCACACATACACCATATTAATAATTAATTTACTTTTCTTATGTGGCGTACTTTTTCGATAACCCTGTTTTTATTTGTCTTAGCTGCCACGGCTAATGCTTTACCTATTGAAAATTCAGCTAATAGCGATTTAACTTTTTCTAGTATATCGACCATTGGAAAAAGTCACTCGCACCCGACATCAAACTTTTCGGTATTAATAGATAATATTGCCCCCGATGATGTGGTTAACTTACCGCGCTTAAATCTAATTTCCGCCTCTTTATTTATTAATGAAATACAAACCACGCCAAACTATCTTCTCGTTACTGAGTTTTTTACGCTAAAACTCTCTGCAAGTTTATTTAAAAATCTTGCAAACCCTCCTGCTAAACTTAATTGGTATGAACAACTCAGTCATCGTTCAAACTCTAATCGACTTGCTGGTTGGAAAGATGGCAATACGCTATACACAGCTCGCCTGACTTATCATTCATAGATTCATCATCTAACCATTATTAACTTATTTTTCCTTTTTCCCGTCACTGCTTTAACAGTGACCCTTGTTGCATGCGCTTTTCTAAAATTTAGAGAGTAAAGGTAGCAAAATTTCGAGATTTTATGATGAATTCACCTAGAAAAAAGCCATATCGTTACTTTACATGGCAAAACCTATTAATTATTTTCACCTTAGTTTTTTTATTAGTAAATGCCCTACCCAACATATATAAAGATAAAGTCACAATTGTCCTCTCACCTATTAATGCGAACGTGCAAAAACTAACGACTAGTGAGCTTAAAGGTTTATTGAATAAGAACAACTTAACCGTTGATAAAATTCATACTATTGATAAGACAACGTCAATAACACTCAGTAATACAGCCGACATAGCGTCAGTTAACACACGTTTATCTAATGAGTTTAATCATTATCGTGTTGAGACCTCGGTGATAAGTGGCGTACCCTCATGGTTGCAATCATTCGACGCTAAGCCAATAAAATTAGGCTTAGATTTAAGTGGTGGAGTATTATTTGTACTTGATGTCGATACAAAACAAGCTTTATTTGACCGTCTTAAAAACATCGCATTAGCAATAAAAACCCTAGCTATGGAAGAACGTATTCGAGGCGTTAGTGTTGTTCAACATAAGATTGATCTTACTAGAGATGCGGACAATCAAAACCTTTCGGTGAATTTTTCTAACGCTGACAAAAGTAAAATGGCTATACTTTTCACTAAAATAAAAGCAGCCTACCCTGATTTATCTCAACAAAAAAATCAAAATGACCAAGTGATCTTGTCATACTCCTCGCAAAAAACAGCTCAATTTCGCCAAGAAACTATGCAGCAAACATTAAAAACGATGCGTGGAAGAATAGCTGAGCTGGGTATAACCGAAGCGGTTACACTTCAACAAGGTAAAAACCATATTCGTATTGAATTGCCTGGTGTTCATGATCCCGAGGAAGCAAAACGTATTATAGGTGCCACGGCATCACTTGATTTTTATCAGCTTGCCGAAAACTCAAATGCAGCAGGTATATTACGCATGGCGGACGAACATGGCAGAACGTTTACCTTAAACAGTCAGGTAGTTTTTTCAGGTAGTAATATCGAAAATGCTCGAGCAGGACAAGATCAAATGAGCATGCCTTTAGTCAACCTCACCTTAGATGGCTTAGGTGGTAAGAAGATGTCGCAATTTTCTAAGCAAAATATTGGTAATGCTATGGTGACGGTGTTTTCTGAGTTTTATCGAGATGCTGATGATCAAATGGTTAAAAAAAGTAAAATAATTAATGTTGCCACCATTCAACAACACTTAGGTTCACAGTTTAGTATTACCAACATGCCCAGCCAACATGCGGCACAAGAACTGTCATTATTATTACGAGCAGGCTCGCTAACAGCGCCAGTAACTATAGTAAAACAGCGCACCATTGAAGCGACACTCGGCGAAAATAATATCAAAAATGGTATAAAAGCACTGAGTATAGGCATGGGGTTTACTTTGTTATTCATGGTTTTTTGGTATAGAACTTTGGGGCTTATCGCTAATGTAGCGTTAACAGTAAACTTAATAAGCTTACTAGGGTTGATGTCGTTACTCCCTGGGGCAGTACTAACACTTCCGGGTATTGCTGGTTTAGTATTGACGGTTGGTATGGCTGTAGATACCAATGTACTTATCTTTGAGCGGATAAAAGAAGAGTTAAAGCGTGGACATAAAGTACTATCAGCTGTTGAGCAAGGCTATAAAAGTGCATTTTCAACAATTCTTGATGCCAATGTAACCACCATGATCACTGGTATTATTTTATACACCATAGGCAACGGCCCAGTAAAAGGTTTTGCCCTTATTTTGTGTTTAGGTATTTTAACCAGTATGTTCACCGGCGTTTTTGTTTCTAAAAGTTTAACAAACCTTGTCATTCGAAAAAATAAAGCTCAATTATTAGGTGTTAATGTATGAAAAATTTTAAAATAAATAGCACGTCTAAATTAAGTGTTTTTCGCCTAGTGGGTTGTTTTATAGCTATGATTTTTGTTGTTATAGCGCTAGTAGGACTATCAAATAAAGGTTTAGCACTCGGTTTAGATTTTACCGGTGGTTACTTAACTGAATTTTCAACCGAGAAATCACTCAGTCAACAGGATATGAATAACTTACTCAGTAACTATCTTCCAGAAAGCTTTAAACTGACCTCTGCAGAGCAAGGGACTCATTGGAGTGTTCAACAAGCAGATAATAACGTCAGTTTACAAGATAAGGCATGGCTATCTGATTTTGCTGACAAAAATCAACTAAACATTAGCCCTCAAGATGCTATTTACATTGGCAGCCAAGTCGGAGAAGACTTAATTAACCAAGGTGGCTTAGCACTATTAACCGCAATCATTGTTATCTTAATGTATTTGTCTTTTAGATTTGAATGGCGTTTAGCCGCGGGGGCTGTTATTGCGCTTTTTCATGATGTGCTTATTGTACTGGGGCTTTTTGCATGGTTTGGTATCCCCTTTGATTTAACAATATTAGCGAGTTTATTAGCTATTGTAGGGTACTCGTTAAATGACTCTATTATTGTCGGTGACAAAATCAGAGAAATAATGAAATCTACCCATGACACCACAATAGATGAAGTGATCAATCAAGCTATTAAATCAACTTTAGTGCGAACGATGATCACCTCAGGAACAACCTTAGTGACTATTATGGCTGTATGGGGTTTTGCCGGGGAGTCTTTAGCGGGGTTTTCTATTGCGCTATTTTCAGGGATTTTAGTGGGCACTTTCTCTTCTATTGTAATTGCGGCAACAGTGCCACAATTACTCGGGCTAACCGCTGATTATTATCAACAAAAAGAGCTAGAGGTTTGTCCTTTACCCTAATATAAACGGTTTGAGAGGAAATTGGCAACACTAGGATATTTGCACTTAAGTCCATATCCTAGTGTTAAACGTTACTGTCTTTAAAGTTGGTTACTGTTCAAAAATTGAAGCCAGTCTGACTTTATAAAGATTATTGGTTGACCCATAAAACTCAATAGTCTGTTCAAATACAAAACCAAGCTTTTTTAATAATACGTTAGAGGGAGTATTTTCTAGTGCGGTGATCGCGACAACATTTGCCGCATAATTATTGTCATAAGCAACTTTTAATACGGCTAATGAGGCTTCTCGAGCAAAGCCTTGCGAACAATATTCAGGTAACAAGGCATAACCTAAGTCAGGGAATTCCAATTCAGGCCGCTTTAACAAACCACAGAGTCCAATCGGTGTGTTATCACTTTTCAAAGCGACTAAATTTAGCCCAAAACCCTGTTCGCTATAGCTTGCTAGTGGACCATTAACTAAGTAGGCAATTGCATCTTTAGTCTCTCTAACCCCTTTATCACCAATGTTTTTAATAAAAGCATCATCATTCAATAATTGCAGAACAAATTCATGGTCCTGCTCATTCAGGTGCCTAATGGTTAACCTTTGTGTTGTGCATAGCAGCATGTAAATTCCAAACTTTTAACGCGTAAAGCCTAAGCTTTATTTTTTAATAAAATACTGTCTAAGATTTATTTTCTAAGGCAGTGTTCAATCTATCAAAGCCTCGAGCAAGGTCGGCAATTAAGTCATCAACATCCTCTAAACCTATATGCAGGCGAATTAATGGATATTCATAATTCCACTTTGTCGCTGTTCGCAAACGGCCAACATTGGTATTACCCAAAATTAAACTTTCAAAACCGCCCCACGAATAGCCCATTTTAAAATGTTCCATACCATCAAGTAAGGCATTAAGTGATTGCTTATCACCGCGGGTTAACACAAATGAAAACAAACCGTTAGCACCAGTAAAGTCACGCTTAAAATATTCATGGCCCGGACACGATTCGAATGCAGGATGAAGAATAACATCAACTTCTTCGCGTGTTGCTAACCAATTAGCCACTTTTAGCGCACTAATTTGATGTTGTTTTAAACGCACACCTAAGGTACGAATGCCACGCATTGCCAAATATAGATCATCGGGTGAAGTACATTGCCCCATCAGATAACTGTTTTCACGCAGTTGTGGCCAATACTCTTCAGTGGCTATTGCCGTACCTAACATCACATCTGAATGACCAACGATATATTTAGTCGCTGCTTGAATCGAAATATCGACACCATAATCAAAAGGTTGAAAATTAACCCCTGCAGCCCAAGTATTATCGAGCATAACCATACAGCCATGCTGGTGAGCAACTTCAGCTATACCGGGAACATCTTGAACTTCCATGGTAATAGAGCCAGGAGACTCTAAGAAAATAAGTCGGGTGTTTTCTTTAATAAGTCCGGCTATATCTCGGCCAATAGTTGGATCGTAATAAGTCGTTTCAACGCCAATATTGACCAATATTTTATCGCAAAAATCACGCGTGGGTTCATAAGCCGTATCGACCATAAGGATATGGTCACCGGTTTTAACAAACGAAAGAATAGCATTAGTGATCGCCGCAGTACCCGATGGATAAATGGCACAACCAGCGCCGCCTTCGAGATCAGTCATAGCATCGGCGAAAGCAAAAGCCGTTGAGGTGCCTCTTCTGCCATAGAAAAGTACTTGATTACCACGATTTGCTGTTGCGTGATTCATTTCTTTAACCGTATTAAAAACAACGGTTGATGCACGTTCTACTGGGGGATTAACAACGCCACGTGTCCATTTTGATTTTCGTCCCGCATTGACTATTTTGGTATCGTTGATCATGATCTTTCATCCTAAAACATAAAATTCATTTAGCCATCTAAATAGCTAACTCAATAAAGTCACCTTATGATCTTTCCAAGCATGATGCACGATTTATTTATATTAATTAAAACAGCAGAGGCTATTGAAACAAGTTCATTTGATCACTGGTTAATTTTTCGAAACTACTCCCGACAAAAGGTAAAATAGCATCAGCAACGGTCGCTAATTGCCGATCGATATAAAAC
Organism: Colwellia sp. BRX10-9; assembly: GCF_014077405.1. Taxonomy (NCBI): domain Bacteria; kingdom Pseudomonadati; phylum Pseudomonadota; class Gammaproteobacteria; order Alteromonadales; family Colwelliaceae; genus Colwellia; species Colwellia sp. BRX10-9. The sequence continues at coordinate 59,592 of NZ_JACGVV010000009.1, forward strand.
TGGTAATCGAGTGGCGCGTTAACATAACCTTTTGCTTGCGGTCCAGAAGTCGTGATCAAGTACTCTATCCAACCACGTTGCTGATATTTTAGCGGTTGCTTATTTATCTTGTTTATATCATCGGCTAAACGTGCCGCTTTCACATGTGGAGGCACGTTTTTAACGTAATGATCTAACTGCCTACGAATGCGTTTACGATACACCAGTAAATGATCTAATTGTCCTGCTGATGTTTGAGTAACAATATTGCGTACATAGTCAGCAAAAGGTTCGCCATTAAATATTTTTAAATACAACTCTCGTTGAAAAGTTTTAGCCAGTTCAGTCCAATCGGTGCGGACACTTTCTAAGCCTTTAAAAATCAATTCTGATGAGCCATTCTTTTCTACAATGCCAGCATAACGCTTCTTAGTACCGACATCTTGCCCTCTGATGGTTGGCATCAAAAATTGGCTAAAATGTGTTTCAAACTCAATTTCAAGTTGGCTTTCTATCGCAAATTCTTTTTTAAGCGTTGCTTGCCACCTAAGATTAATTTTATCTTGTAAGGTTTTACCCAGCTTTTGACATTGCTGGTGACTAAAATCATCGTCAACACTGACAAAAATAGAATCGGTATCACCATAAATTACTTGATAACCATCATCTTCTAGCCACATTTTAGTGGTGATTAATAATTCATGGCTTCGTTTAGTGATTGAGCCCGACAAACGTGGATCAAAAAATCGACATCCCGTAGAGCCTAAGACCCCATAAAACGAATTCATAATAATTTTTATCGCTTGCGACAATGCCGCATTTTTATCTTTTTTAGCGATATCACGCTCTAACCACAACTCATTAATAATTTCAGGTAAAAAATGTTTATCTCTAGAGAAATAAGCACCATCAAAACCTTTGATACTAGTCTCAGGTGATTGTAAACCTTCAATTAGGCCCATAGGATCAATATTAAAACTTCGAATAATAGAGGGGTAAAGACTTTTAAAATCAAGTACTAAGACATTTTTATATAAACCCGGAATAGAGTCCATCACATAACCACCAGGAGAAATCAGCCCTTGCAAGCCATCGCCCATATTGGGCGCAATATAACCACTACGGTGTAATTTAGGTAAATATAAATTGGTAAACGCTGCCACAGAGCCGCCAATACGGTCTATAGATAAACCGGTTAGTTTGGCGCGCAAACGCGTGAATTCGAGTAACAAGGATTGTTCAAAGATCAGGGTAACTAAATGGCAATCTTCAAGGTTATAAGCGGCTAAAGCTAGCTTGTCATTGGCAAAGTTGTTGTTAATCTCTTGCATTCTATTGTCAACATCATCGACCTTTTTCCCTTTACCTAATAAGGCATTGGCAACAAAATCAAGGGAAAAACTTGGAAAGTTATAAGTCGCGTTTTTTAGTAAATCAAGACCATCAAGGACCACTCTGCCAGCGACATCAATAAATTTTTGCTCATTTTGACTACCGCCTGCCGAACGTGTTCGCCAGCGAGGTGACTTATCATTGCGGCCGATATTAAAAGGGATATTATAAATATCACAGCGTTTTTGTAGCAAATTAAAATCAAAGTTAATCACGTTCCAACCAATAAAAATGTCGGGGTCGTGGATTTTTATCCAAGCGATCAGCTCAGCGAGCAGCGCTTGTTCATTGTCAAGCCAAACGATGTGCTCTGCGATTTCTGTCGCCTCAGCGTCAGATAACTTGGACTGCGTTATTTTTGCTAAAAACTTGTTTTGATCACCGATCATCAAAACACATTTTATCGGCTTACCATCAGACATTTTATGAGAATGTAAGCCAATAGAATAAAGCTCCCCTGCCATTGAACACTCAATATCAAGTGATACCATAGTTAAAGCAATATCATCAAGTAACTGAGTCTTATCCGTTGCTCGGCATTTGTCACTATAAAAGGTAGCAAAGTTAGTCTGTGAAAACTGTTTGGCAGATTCGGTTACCGATGAAGCTGTTAACCGAGGGATAAATTCAATACCAGCGGTAATAAAGCGCTCCATTAAAAAGCGTTCATCAGGGCGAAAATCGTCTTCATAGCATTTTATTTGGGCTTGTTTTAAAACATCGCGTGCGCGATAGAATTCACGCATCGTTGAAAAATAAAAGCCACTGACGAGTTGTTGATTAAAGGTTTTAAGCGCAAGCGGGGTAACTTTAGCCGTTACTATTCGCTGCTCCGACAGGAGACTTTGCGCGAGTAGTTGCTGCGTTTGTTCAACAAAAAATAATGCCTGTTGATTTTGCACAATAACATTAACAGCACCTTGAAGGGTTTTAACCCATAAAGACAATTCGATACCTTGTTTGGTATCATAGGCTTGACGGGTTAATAAAAAGCCATAATTCAAGCTAGGCGTTAATTTTTCTACAGTTAATGACATTAATTATTTTAATTCGTTGCGGATAACGATAAACTGTTAATACATACAGCAGTATATACTCATCCTATTTGAAGATACAGGATTCAGCCTATTTAACTGGAATGAGTATATAACCTAATGAACCCTAAATGGCTAACAGCATGCTAAGCGATAAAATTAAAGTAGCAATTCGCACATCGTATAAAACCATTGGTGAAAATTTAGAAAACTTTCATCCAAGAAAACAGCAAACTTTTTTGATTGCCGAAATAGCTAAAACTCTTGCGGGAGAATACGATAAAGCGCGAAAAATTATTACCATAGAAGCCGGCACCGGTACGGGTAAATCCTTGGCTTATTCATTAGGCGCTATTCCGTTAGCGATGTCACGTCAAAAAAAGGTCTGTATTTCTACTGCAACAGTTGCGCTACAAGAACAATTAGTGGATAAAGATTTACCCTTCTTAAAAAAACATTCAGGCTTAGATTTTAATTTCACCTTAGTCAAAGGTCGCCAACGCTATGTTTGTCGGCAAAAATTAGCGCTGGCTGTCAGTCAAGACGATTCACCTCAGGCCGGTTTCACCTTTGCGCAAAAACCTAATGCCATGGATATAAAGCTATTACATCATTTACATAAAGCGTTAACGGATAATAAATGGCAAGGCGATCTAGATTCTTGGGCTGACCCTATCCCTCATCATTTATGGCAACAAATTCAATGTGACAAACACAGTTGTTTAAAACATTTAGCCGATCACACCCATTGCCCTTTTCATAAAGCTCGAGAAACCATGGAGTCTGCCGATGTGTTGGTCATTAACCATAGTTTATTACTGGCTGATTTAGAGCTTGGTGGAGGTGTTATTTTACCCTCGCCAGAAGACACTTTTTACATTATTGACGAAGCACATCATCTGCCTAAAGTAACCCGTGATCATTCAAGTGCGAATGTTGCCATTAAAGGTGCCATTGATTGGCTAACTAAGTTAAAAGAAACCGGCGATAAGATGGCAAAATTAATAAAGTCGACTTCGGCCATTTCACCCTCGTTAAAGTTAGGGGACGATTGCCAAGATTTATTAATGGAAATGCAAAAAGTAGCGAGCTTTATCGAAAACAATCAGGCGTTATATTTCAATGAAAAAGCTAAAGAAAATAGCCGTTTCTCTCGTGATGACGAGGCGGCATTATATCGTTTTGAAAACGGAATCGTTCCACCGAACTTAAAAAACTCAGCTAAAGATTTAGCAGAGCTCAGTAAAAAATGTTTAGGACATTGCAACAAGCTATATAACTTATTGATGGAGTCAGTGAAAGACGGGGAGTGTAAAATGTTTGTTGCCGAGCCCTTACTTGCAGAAGCTGGTTTTATGATCCAACGGTTAGAAAATTTCAACTCACTATGGAAAATGTATGCCAAAACAGACAGTGAGAAAGGCGCTCCAATGGCAAGGTGGTTCGAAAAACTGACAGGGAAACGTAGTGACTTTTTAGTGTCGGCTTCCCCTATTGAAGTTGGCTTTACCCTTGAAGATATTCTCTGGTCAAAATGTGAAGGGGCGGTATTATGTTCAGCCACTATTTTAGCATTGAATTCGTTTGAGCATTTTCGACGCCAGGTCGGTTTACAAATTAATGATGGCACCCAATATCAAAAAGTCGACTCTCCGTTTGATTATCAAAACAATGCGCAACTTGTTATCGCTAAAATGAAAAATGAGCCAAGTAGCCCTCAGTTCACCGATGAATTAATTAATGAGTTACCGGCGTTAATTAAGCAAGAAAAAGCCTGTTTAGTGCTATTTTCTTCGTATTGGCAAATGGAGCAAGTAGCTAAATCCTTACGAGAGCAGCACAAAATGGAGATTCTAGTTCAGGGTGAGCAGTCACGTCAGCATATTATAGAGGCCCATAGAAAACGCTGTGATGAAGATAAAACCAGTATAATTTTTGGCACACAAAGTTTTTCTGAGGGTCTAGATTTACCCGGTAAATATTTAACGAATTTGATTATTACCAAATTACCCTTCTCTGTTCCAACATCACCCGTTGAAGAAGCACAAGCTGAATACATTACCGCTAAAGGCGGCAATCCTTTTATGTCGATTTCAGTGCCAGAAACATCCAAAAAACTGATTCAAGCGACAGGAAGATTACTGCGAAATGAGAAAGATACCGGTATCATTACTTTAATGGATAAACGTTTAGTGACCAAGCGCTATGGTAAGCAATTACTTGATTCTTTACCGCCCTATCAAATTATTTCAAAAGGATAAGCTTTGACTAACCTCACTAAGCGTGCAAAAGCGTCAAACTCAACTAATCGTCGATTATCTAAGAGTCGCGCATTAAAAGATGTTAAGCCTCGCCCTGCCCCAGCAGATCGAGTGTTAGTACTTTTCAATAAACCCTTTGATGTACTGTCACAATTTACTGACGATCAGCAGCGTAAAACCTTAAAAGATTTTATTCCGATTAAAGACGTTTATGCCGCTGGGCGTTTAGACCGCGACAGTGAAGGCTTATTGTTGCTGACCAATGACGGGAAATTGCAGCACAAACTGGCTAACCCAACCGAAAAAACTGAAAAAACCTATTGGGCACAAGTCGAGGGTGTACCACAGCAAGCTGATTTACAAAAACTTCGAAAGGGCGTAGAACTAAAAGATGGCCAAACGTTACCAGCGAAAGTAAAAGTGATCAATGAACCAGACCTTTGGCCACGTAATCCGCCGATACGCGATCGAGCGAATATTCCCACGACATGGCTCAGTATCGCGATTACCGAAGGAAAGAACCGGCAGGTCCGCAGAATGACCGCGGCTATTAATTTTCCAACGCTACGACTTATCCGTTACAGCATTGGTCAATACAGCCTTGACGGTATCGAAAATGGCCATTACCAACAACTTAAAAGTGAATAAGAATATGACACTAGCGGTTAACACTGCCGGTAATGACCATGGCGAAGATCAATTTAAGCCCAATGCTACCGTGGCAGCTATTATTGTTCATCAAAATAAGTTTTTATTGGTTGAAGAAATTGAAAAAGGTAAAAAAGTCTTTAACCAACCTGCTGGACACTTAGAGGCGAATGAGAACTTAATTAGTGCCATTGAACGAGAAGTTCTTGAAGAAACAGGCTTAGCACTTTCGCCGAATTATGTTTCAGGTATTTATTATTTTTATCGCCCGGATATTAATCTTTATTACCTTCGATTTTGTTTTGTTATCGAACTTGATGAATTTCTACAAAGTATCCCTCAAGATGATGAGATTATTGCCACCCATTGGCTGTCATTTGATGAAATAAAAGCAAAATCTGCACAATTACGCAGCACGCTGGTCTTGGAATGTATTGAGGATTACTTAGCTGTTTTGAAAAATGGAAAAAAAATATCATTATCTTCATTAAAATCCAATCTTTAATCTATGCCCCTAAATCCTGACATGCTATAATTTTTCGCCTTTTTCTCTAGATTTGTAGTTTTAATGTCATCACAAGTATCATCGAGCGCTGAAAACCAAAACACCGCGCCTATAAGTAAAGCACCACACGACACCAAAGTAATTGTTGGTATGTCTGGCGGTGTTGACTCCTCTGTTTCTGCACACTTATTGATTGAACAAGGTTATCAAGTTGAAGGCCTGTTCATGAAAAATTGGGAAGAAGACGATACCGATGAATACTGTGCAGCGGCACAAGACCTCGAAGATGCACAACTTGTTTGTGACAAACTCGGTATAAAGTTACACACCATTAATTTCGCAACAGAATACTGGGATAATGTTTTTGAGTATTTCTTAGCTGAATATAAAGCAGGTCGCACGCCGAACCCTGATATTATGTGTAACAAAGAAATCAAATTTAAGGCCTTCTTAGAGTTTGCTTGTGAAGACTTAGATGCCGACTATATTGCCACCGGACACTATGTTCAGCGTGAGTTTATTGATGGTCAGTGGGCTATGTTACGCGGTTTAGACAGTAATAAAGATCAAAGTTACTTTTTATATACGCTAAGCGATGAGCAAGTGGGACGGACATTATTCCCTGTGGGTAATATCGAAAAGCCTGCAGTACGCGCCATTGCCGAACAGGCTGACTTAATCACTCATAATAAAAAAGACAGTACGGGTATTTGTTTTATTGGTGAGCGTAAATTCAAAGATTTTTTAGGTCAATATTTACCCGCGCAGCCAGGAAAAATTGAATCCGCTGAAGGCGATGTCATTGGTGAGCACGACGGTTTAATGTACCACACGCTAGGTCAGCGCAAAGGCCTTCGCATAGGCGGTTTAGCTAATGCCGGAGAAGAGCCTTGGTACGTTGTTGAAAAAGATTTATTGCGCAATGTTTTAATTGTTGGTCAAGGTCATAACCACCCTCGTCTATTTTCTAAAGGTTTAATCGGTAATCAATTGCATTTAGTGAACCGCAAACCTCTTGATACGCCAATAAAATGTACCGTTAAAACCCGCTATCGCCAAGATGATGTCCCTTGTCATCTATCTCCGATGAGCGATGGTGAATATTTAGTCATGTTTGATGAAGCACAAAGTTCAGTAACACCAGGACAATCTGTAGTTTTTTATCAAGATAATATTTGTCTTGGCGGCGGTATCATCAACACACTTATCCGTTAAGTTATAACGAAAATTAGTTGAGCAGTTAATAGTTATGAACAGTATAAATGAACAAACCCTAACACTTGCCGCGGTTTGTCAAGTCGCTTATTGGGTACAAAAAATATCTCGTAGTGGGCAAATAGACGAAGACGAACTCGCCTTATTACTTAATAGTGTCATGATCACATCGCCTAAAAACACCATGGAAGTTTACGGTGGTGAAATGAGTCATTTAAAAATAGGATTAACAACACTAGTTAACCATTTAGGCAATAAATCAACTAACAAAGATCCTGAGATCACCCGTTATGTGGTGAGCTTACTGGGTTTAGAGCGTCGTTTAAGTAAATATAGCGATAAAATGAATGCGCTCGGTGAACGAATTAGCCAAAGCCAACGTCAATTAGTACATTATGGCATTACCAGTGAAACACTCGTTTCGAGCTTAGCGTCAATTTATAGCGATTTGATCAGCCCGCTCGGAACACCTATCCAGGTAGCAGGCGAACCCGCTATATTAAAGCAATCAGTCAATCAACATAAGATACGTGCCTTGTTATTAGCCGGTATTCGCTCAAGTGTTTTATGGCGACAGGTCGGTGGACAACGCCGAAGTATTTTATTTTCACGTTCAAAATTGGTTGAATGTGCCGAGCAGCTGCTCAAAGCTTGTTAAACAAATTCAAAATTAGTTTTTAACCTTACTTTAAATATTAGGAAAACCCTATGGAACTTTCAGCGTTAAGTGCAATATCTCCAGTAGATGGTCGTTATGGCAGCAAAGTTAAGTCATTACGCCCTATATTCAGTGAATTTGGTTTAATAAAATACCGTGTTACCGTTGAAGTTCGTTGGTTACAAAAACTTGCAGCAACGACAGAAATTGCAGAAGTTCCGGCTTTTAGTAATGACGCTACGGCAACATTAAATGCGATTGTTGATAACTTCAGTGAAGTAGACGCACAGCGTATTAAAGACATTGAAGCGACCACTAATCATGATGTAAAAGCGGTTGAGTATTTCTTAAAAGAAAAAATTGCTGATCATGCTGAATTAAACGCAGTCACTGAGTTTATTCATTTTGCTTGTACATCTGAAGATATTAACAACCTTTCGCACGGTTTAATGTTAAATGACTGTCGTACCGACGTTTTATTACCAGAAATGGATAAAATATTAGCGGCAATTAAAGCACTAGCAATTGAATACAAAACCATTCCAATGATGTGTCGTACTCACGGTCAACCTGCTTCTCCAAGTACTTTGGGTAAAGAAATGGCCAACGTTTATATTCGTCTTAAACGTCAACGTGCCCAAATTGCTGATGTTGAATTATTAGGTAAGATTAATGGTGCTGTTGGCAATTACAATGCACACCTATCAGCTTACCCTGAAGTTAATTGGCATGAATTTGCTAATGAATTTGTTACTTCATTAGGTTTATCGTTTAATCCCTTTACGACTCAAATTGAACCACATGATTACATTGCCGAATTATTTGATGCCATTGCCCGCTTTAACACCATCTTAATCGATTTTGATCGTGATATTTGGGGTTACATCGCGATGGGTCACTTTAAGCAAAAAACCATTGCAGGTGAAATTGGTTCATCAACAATGCCACATAAAGTTAATCCAATTGACTTTGAAAATTCTGAAGGTAACTTAGGCATTGCTAATGCATTATTTACCCACTTGGCGCAAAAATTACCGATTTCTCGCTGGCAACGTGACTTAACTGATTCAACGGTTTTACGTAACTTAGGTGTTGGTTTTGCTCATGCGATGATAGCTTACGGCGCTACATTAAAAGGTATTAGTAAGTTACAAGTAAATGAAGCAAATCTAGCTGCTGAATTAGACAGCAACTGGGAAGTTTTAGCTGAACCCGTACAAACAGTAATGCGTCGTTATGGTATCGAAAAGCCATACGAAAAATTAAAAGAGCTAACTCGCGGTAAACGCGTTAATGGCGACTCAATGCGCGCTTTCATTATGACGCTTGAATTACCTGATGCGGCTAAAGCACAGTTATGTGAAATGACACCCGCGAGTTACATAGGTCGCGCAGTAGAGTTTATTAACGAATTAGACTAGTTTTATCTAAACGTATGCTAATAAAAAGGAACCTCGCGGTTCCTTTTTATGTTCAGGATGAACGGTATAACGTGATGGCATGGATGCCAATGAACGTATATGTTCAGGATAAACGGAAACCTATATGTCTTGGCTTTTTAGCAACGCCCTGATTTATTATGGTATTAGTGCATTTATGCACGCCAATTAACAGTAGTAAAATAGAGAGTAACACGTAATGCAAAAAATCCATTGGGGCGAATTAACGCCTGAGCAGTTTTTAAAAGAATATTGGCAAAAAAAACCGTTATTAATAAAAGGTGCGTTCAAAGACTTCACCGACCCAATTGATGCCAACGAACTTGCTGGCCTCGCGATGGAAAGCGAAATTGAATCGCGTATTATTGCCTGTAATAATGGTGACTGGCAAGTAGAGCAAGGTCCTTTTGATTCATTCGATAAGTTTGGCGAACAGAACTGGACGCTACTGGTGCAGGCGGTAAATAATTGGTCTCGCGATACCCAATCATTGCTAGCAGCTGTTAATTTTATTCCACAATGGCGTATTGATGATGTAATGGTTAGCTTTTCAACACCCAATGGCGGTGTTGGTGCTCATTTAGACCAGTACGATGTCTTTATTGTGCAAGGTGAAGGAAAGCGTCGCTGGCAAGTTGGTGCGCCTGATAGTTCACTAAAACAGCTATTACCTCACCCTGATTTAAAACAAGTCTCTAGTTTTGTTGCTGTTATCGACGAAATAACCGAAGCAGGTGATTTACTTTATATTCCACCAAATCATCCACACAATGGCGTGTCATTAGAGAACTCGATGAATTTTTCTATTGGTTTTCAAGCACCGAACAATCAGGAATTATGGTCTGGTTTTGCTGATAAATTAATAGATGAAAACCTTGGAGAAGCACGTTTTCCTGATAATGAACGTACACTAACCAGTCATCCCGAACAACTTGAACAAATGGATATCGAAAAGTTAAAGGCGTTCATGAAAGCACAACTTGATGACGATAAGTTATTTACTCCTTTTATCGGCAAATATCTTACACAGAACCACCATGCCTTAGAAATATTAATGCCGGTCACGCCTATCGACAGCGAACAACTTTCCGATATTCTGGCTGAAGCAGAAAACACCTTAGTGCCTGTTTCCGGGATAAAAAGCTTAATTGTTCCTTTTCAACATCAGGAACAAGCGCCCAACGAAACAAGTTTTTTATATATTAATGGTGAAAGCTTTTTAATTGATAAAGAAACAATCACATTAGCGACATACCTAACAAAACAGCAAACTTTGACCACTCAAACAGTAAAAAGTTTACTAACAAATTTGAAAAATGAACAATTATTGACTAGTGTTCTAAATATGGGCTTTTGGTATATTGAATAACAACACGTGGAATAGTTATAATGTCGTTCAGTGTCAGTAGAGTAAATTGGGAACAAGCGGCATCACTATTAAGAGATGTCCGCGAAAAAGTTTTTATTTGTGAATGGCGTATTCCACGAAAAATAGAGTTTGACCGAAAAGATCACTATGCATTTCATGTCTTAGTTTGTGATGATATTACTCAAGAGCCCGTTGCAACGGGCCGTATATTATCTACGGGTGAAATTTCTCGCATCGCAGTATTGATGTCTTTTAGAAAAAGAAACATCGACAGAGATGTTGTCAAAGGTTTACTGGCTATTGCTAAAGATCTCAAACTTGATGAAGTATTTATTTATAGTCCACTTGATGATGTTGAATATTTTAGAAAATTTAACTTTATCAGTGCTGGCGCAGTATTTATGGAAGCAGGTATGCCAAGACAGCGTATGACCTGTGCTGTTGAGAATATAAAAAAATCTACCCGCTTCGCTTTTAATCACTAGTTTATTAATTCCTACTCTCCTAATAAGCCACTCTTCTTATCCTTTTGCCACTATTATTAAATTTTGTGCTTTATTCTATACATTTACCCTAACATAGTGACCGTTATATTTTGATCTGACGGCTAGCGCAACATTAGGCTAAGTGGTATTGTGCGCATCGAAACAATACAACTCTTATTACAGAAGTAAAAAGAATATTAACAAAACTTTTTACGTGGAGATTTAGAAGTGGCAATTTTTGATTTAGTAGATTTCGACAATCATGAACAAGTTGTTTATTGCAGCGATGATGCAACAGGCTTAAAAGCTATCATAGCAGTACACAGTACTGCACTTGGACCGGCAGCAGGTGGCTGTCGTTTTTGGGATTATGTAAATGATGAAGCAGCATTAAAAGATGTTTTACGTTTATCAAAAGGCATGACCTACAAAAATGCTATGGCTGGGTTAAAACTTGGCGGTGGTAAAGGGGTTATTATTGGTAACCCTAGACACTTAAAGTCAGACGATTTATTCAAAGCTTATGGCAAAGCCGTTAATAATCTAGGTGGCCGTTATTACACCGCTGAAGATGTAAATATTACTACTGGTGATATGGCTATTGTTAATCAAGTTACCGACTATGTTTCGGGTCTTGAAGGAAAAAGTGGTAATCCAGGCCCCTTCACTGCGCTAGGTACATTTTTAGGTATTAAAGCAGCGGTTAAGTTTAAATTAGGATCTGATGATTTAACCGGTATTAAAGTGGCTGTTCAAGGGCTTGGTAGTGTTGGTTATTCACTTTGTGAGCGACTTCATGCTGCGGGTGCGAAATTAATCGTCACTGATATTAACCAAGAAATTTTAGATAAAGCCGTTGCCGAGTTAGATGCGACAGTTGTTAGCTTAGACGATATTTACAAACAAGATGTTGAAGTATTTTCACCTTGTGCGTTAGGCGCGTCGATTAATGACGATAGCATTGCAGAACTTAAAGCGGTGATCATTGCCGGCTGTGCTAATAACCAACTTGCAGAAAGTCGCCATGACCAAGTCCTTTTAGACAAGGGTATTTTGTATGCTCCTGACTACGTCATTAACGCTGGGGGAATTATAAATGTTGCCCTTGAAATTTATCCTGAACCTTATTGTGCTGATAAGGCGACAAGTTTGGTCGAAAATATTTATCACACACTAATGAATGTTTTTGTAACTGCGAACGAGAAAAACTTACCAACAGGTAAAGTAGCTGATGAAATGGCGAGAGCTATAATAGCGAACGCTGGAAAATAATTTTTCCGTATAAACTAAAAAGCCGCACTATATAAATAAAGTGCGGCTTTTTTTTCGCTATAAATTGTTGGCATCAACTCACACCAACAATGTTATCAACTTATAGACTAATTAACGGGTAATGTTGGTACCTGAATACCTGACATTTCTAGCATTACTCTAACTACCTGGCAGCTGTAACCAAATTCATTGTCATACCATACATACAATACAGCGCGATCGCCATCAACAATCGTTGCTTGAGAGTCAACAACTCCAGCGTATCGAGAGCCAACCAAGTCAGTAGAGACGATTTCAGTTGAAGCCGTATAATCTACTTGATTTTGTAACTTAGAATTTAACGAAATATTACGTAAGTAATCGTTTAACGCTTCTTTATCAGTTGATTTTTTCAAATTCAAATTCATGATAGCCATTGAAACGTTTGGTGTTGGTACGCGAATCGCGTTACCCGTTAACAAACCTTTCAATTCAGGTAATGCTTTAGCAACCGCTTTAGCAGCACCCGTTGTGCTAATAACCATATTTAATGGTGCACTACGACCGCGGCGAGGAGCTGGATGGTAGTTATCAATTAAATTTTGATCGTTCGTATATGAATGAACCGTTTCAACGTGGCCATTCTTAATACCGAACTCATCGTTAATGGCTTTTAACACTGGTGTAATAGCGTTAGTGGTACAACTCGCTGCAGAAACAATTTTGTCATCCGCTAAAATCATATCTTGATTCACGCCATAAACGATATTTTTAATATCACCTTTAGCGGGTGCTGTTAACAATACCTTAGCAACACCTTTTGATTGCAAATGTTGCCCTAGACCTTCTTCGTCACTCCATACACCGGTGTTATCAACAACTAAAGCGTCATTAATACCATATTGGGTATAGTCGATTTCGCTAGGATTTTTTGCGTAAATAACTTGAATAAATGCGCCATTAGCTTTAATGACACTATTTTCTTCATCGATAGTAATACTACCGTTAAAAGCACCATGCACTGAATCACGACGTAATAGGCTGGCACGTTTTGCTAAATCACCTTTACCACTTGGGCGAATAACAATAGCACGTAGATTTAATGTTGAGCAGGGTCCTGCGCGTTCAATTAACAGACGCGCTAATAAGCGACCGATACGACCAAAACCATAAAGAACAACATCTTTAGACTTTTGTGGGTCAGTATTTTTATTAATTGATACTAATTCTTTTTCTAAAAACTGCTCAATTGACAGACCATTAGCTTTACCTAGAAATAAATAACGGTAGGCCAATTTACCGACATCAATACGTGCTGGTGCTAAATCCATGTGTCTTAATGCATCAATAAAAGGAAAGCTTTCACGTAAACGTAATTTACTGTCTTCATGTAGCGCAACAGATTTATGTGCTTTAATGATATCAATTGCAGAAGCATTAACTAATGGACGACCATAAATAGATACTTCGAGACCTTTGTTTCTGAAAAGTTGCCCTATAATAGGTTGCATATTTTCAGCAAATGTTTGGCGTTCTTGCCAGCTAGCTTGGTATTGTTCCTCAAGATGAGAAGTCATTGCGTAAACCTTTTTATTTCAGTCAATTGAACGATGAGTTATTATTAATATTAGCACTAATAACAATAATAATTAATTGCGGCACTATTGTAATCGAACCTGAAAACTTTCGCCACTAGTTACAGATAATATCACGCTCAAATATGGGACAAAAATGAAGACAATAATAGCCTACTTCTCTCTAATTTTTTTATTAACCGCTTGTGATAGCAAGCCAAACTTTGCTGAACTTTGTGAAAGTAATTCTGAAATCTGTAATGAATTTCAAGAAGACTCATGGTGTAAACGAGAACGTATTACGGTGGGTTTTTCTAATTTAGAGGAAAAATTGGCTAGTTCAGATCTACATAAATATCATCAACTCATTGCTTACGAAGATTATGCACAATGTATGGTTCATGCCTCAAAAATTGAGCATATTAAATTAAAACATAAACAAACGATGAGAGTTGATAACGCAATTCAAGCACAGAATCGTATCAAAGAGATATCAAAAGAAACAATAACCTCAGATCACCCTCACCTGCTCTACTATCACTGGTCGAGATATATCAACGAAGAATCTTTAAATAAATTTTTAGCACAAGAAGGGACAAAAGCCCTTGAAAATTCAAGGTCGCAATATAACTTAGCGACGCATTATACAAAAACAGATCCTAAAAAGACCTTAACGTTACTTTATCGAGCTTTGCAATTATACCAACCAGATCAGAAAATAAATGCAGAAATCTTTCAGTCAATAGCAACGATATTTATAGAAAAGCAAGATGTTAAAAAAGCTTATCTTTGGTTAAGAATTTTACGTTTACATTCGCCAGAAAATAAAGAAGTGACTGAAAAGTCTTTAAATAATTATGTTGTAGGTTATAAATTAAATAAAACATTATTAGATAAAATTGCCAATATAACCTTAGATAAAATTGAAGCGGGAACCTTTGAATCACCAAAGGTTTAGGTTTAATCAAGAGATTAAACCTTGTCTTTTTAAAGTGCGCTAAACTGTAAACTTAATGAATTAACACAATAGCGTTTACCGGTGGGTTGTGGGCCGTCATCAAATACATGACCCAGATGAGAGTCACACGTACTGCAAGTGATTTCTGTACGCATCATTCCAAGGCTGTCATCTTCAATGTAGGCGACATTTGGGCTAATAGCGGCAGAAAAGCTTGGCCAACCGCAACCCGATTGAAATTTATCTGTTGAAGAAAAGAGCTCCTTTTCACAACAGGCACAATGATAAACACCGGCTAGCCAATGATCGTTATACTCGCCACTGAACGGTTGCTCTGTGGCAGCCAAGCGACATACTCGAAAAGCCTCGGGTGTTAACTTATCTTGATAAGGGTCTTTAGACATATATTTTCACCTTTTTATTTTGAATGACCAAATTCGATCATTTCGCGCTCAGGGTGTGACCATTCAACATGAAATTTCTTTCCTGGCGCTTGATCAACACGTTCAAAAGTATGTGCACCAAAAAAATCTCTTTGTGCCTGTAATAAATTTGCAGGAAGAACCGCAGTACGCATCGCATCATAATAGGTCAACGATGAACTTATTGCACTGGTTGAAATTCCCATTAAAGCGGTTTCTGCAACAGTTTTACGCCAATTTAATTGATGAGCATTTAATTGCTCCACAAAGAATGCATCTAGCATTAAATTTTCTAACTTCGCATTACGTTTAAAAGCATCGGTAATAGATTGTAAAAATGCTGCACGAATAATACAACCCGCTCGCCATATTTTTGCAATACTGGCAAAATCTAGCTCCCAATCATGCTCTTGCTCCGCTTGCTTCATTAATTGAAAACCTTGGGCGTAAGCACAAATTTTCGCACAGTAAATCGCATCATGTAAACGAGCAATAAACGCTGTTTTTTCTTGTGCATTTAAGGTCTTAGCTTCAGGGCCGTTAAGCAGACTTGAACTCTGCACTCTTAAATCTTTAAATGAAGAGATGGAACGTGCGTATACCGCTTGGGCAATAGTGGGAGCTGGTGTGCCTAATTCTAAACTGCTCATCGCAGTCCACAAACCTGTACCTTTCTGCCCCGCTTTATCGAGAATCAAATCCACTAGCGGGATGTTATCTTCGGTCACCTTATGGCGAAGTACTTCGACAGATATTTCCATTAAATAACTGTCTAGAGGACCTTGGTTCCATTGTTCAAAAATATCAGCAATCTCATCTGTTGATAAATTTAAACCCGCACGTAAAGTATGATAAGCCTCACAGATAATCTGCATATCCGCATATTCAATACCATTATGAACCATTTTTACATAATGACCCGCACCGGCTGGGCCAATATAGGCGGCACAAGGTTCACCTTTCTTAATGGTTTCTCCTGGCTTAGTCCGCTCTAAAGGTTTACCTGTTTCGGCGTCAACCTTAGCTGATATGGCTTCCCAGATAGGTTTGATGCGAGTCCATGCATAAGGAGAGCCACTGGGCATTAAAGCAGGTCCAAATCGAGCGCCGACTTCACCGCCAGAGACAGCTGAAGAAAATAAAATAAAATTACTCTTATACTTTTTCTCACGAGCAACGGTATCAACCCACAGACTATTACCTGTATCAATAATAATATCGTCGGGTTGAATACCAGCGCCAATCAAACTCTCAGAGACTTGATCAACAGGAGCACCAGCAGGTACAGAAAGTACAATAAGATGGGGAGTTTTTAATCGCGATAATAATTCTGTATATGATGAGCAACCGTGAACACGTTGCTTATTTTCACCATTTTCCAATTTGTCTTGGGCAATAACGCCAAGCACTTTTTCATTATCTAAATCAAAAGCAGCAATACTGTAACCGTTGTCGGCTAAGTTTAGCACCAAATTTTTACCCATTACACCAAGGCCAATAAAGCCGATGTCACACAAACTATTGTCTTGTGTCATAGTAGAAAGTCCATAAATACTGAGAAATACAATGGCATTTATTCTACCATGAACAAAACTAAGCCACTAGCAATTAAAGCCGACCCAATTCGTAATAAAACGTCTTTTTTATCAATAAAAGGCCAAATACGACAAGTATCGCTTGTATAAATCTCAAAATGATGTAATTTTACTACATTATTTTCATTTGGAATTTTAACATGACTATTAAAGTTGGCATCAATGGTTTTGGCCGTATCGGTCGTTTTGTATTTAGAGCTGCTGCGCAGAGAAGCGACATTGAAATTGTCGGTATTAATGATTTAATCGACATTGACTACATGGCTTACATGCTTAAGTATGACTCAACACATGGTCGTTTTAACGGTACGGTAGAAGTTAAAGATGGTCAGTTGATTGTTAATGATAAAGTTATTCGCGTTAGCGCTATCCGTAACCCCGAAGAACTTAAATGGGATGAAATAGATGTTGATGTTGTTGTTGAATCAACCGGTTTATTTCTAACTGATGAGACAGCACGAAAGCATTTGATCGCCGGAGCTAAAAAAGTTGTACTTTCTGCCCCTTCAAAAGATGACACCCCAATGTTTGTCTGTGGTGTAAACCTCAATGAGTATAAAGGCGAAGATATTGTATCAAACGCCTCATGTACTACTAATTGCCTAGCACCTATTGCTAAGGTTCTTAATGATAATTGGGGAATTGAAAGTGGTTTAATGACGACGGTTCATGCAACTACAGCAACACAAAAAACTGTTGATAGCCCTTCAGCTAAAGATTGGCGTGGTGGCCGTGGTGCAGGACAAAATATAATCCCTTCATCTACGGGTGCTGCAAAAGCGGTTGGTAAAGTTATCCCTGAATTAAATGGCAAACTCACTGGTATGGCCTTTCGTGTACCAACACCAAATGTATCTGTTGTAGATCTGACTGTTAATTTAAAAAGTAGCGCAACCTATCAAGAAATTTGCGATGCGATGAAATCAGCAGCTCATGGTGATTTGCAAGGCATATTAGGCTATACCGAAGATCAAGTAGTTTCTAATGATTTCATTGGCGAAACGTGTACGTCAGTCTTTGATGCGGGTGCGGGTATAGCACTAACCGATAAGTTTGTAAAAATCGTTTCTTGGTACGACAATGAAATTGGTTATTCAAACAAGGTACTTGATTTAGTGGCTTACGTCAGCGCTTATAAAAATTAATCATCTTTAGAATAAAAGTTATATCAAAAAAGCCAAATATCTTTATTTGGCTTTTTTATTGAGATAAATGTTAGTCAAAGCCCCTTACTTGAACAACCTTGACTAGTGGATTTACGGCTCTCACCTGTAGCATCCCTATAAAGATGTTATTTAGCTATCGACTGCCTTTACTTGCTTATAAAAGGATATATGAGGATTGATGTCAGGCGGACAAGAAGTCGTATATATAAAAAAGGCTGGAGCACTATCAATAGCGCTTCAGCCTTTTTGGTATTCACTTTACGCGTTATTTTACATGAGCAAGTGCTTGTTTAGCTAATTCAGTAATTTTAGCCCAATCTTTATTTTTAATTATTTCGTCGGTAACCAACCAAGAGCCACCACAACAAGCAACGTTTGATAAGGCTAAATAGTCCTTAACATTACTTAAATTGATACCACCTGTTGGACAAAAGCGAATGTCAGGGAATGGTCCGCCCATAGATTGAATCGCTTTAACACCACCAGAAGCTTCTGCGGGGAAAAACTTCAAATGATCATAACCAAAGTCAATTCCGTCCATCATTTCTGAAATTGATGAAATTCCTGGTATTAGAGCAATATTACCTTCATTACCCGCTTTTAATAAATCTTTTGTTAAGCCAGGACTTATTGCAAACTTAGCCCCTGCTTCTTGACAGCGTTGTAGCATTTCACGATTTGTTACTGTACCTGCGCCAACACAAGCTTCAGGTAACTCTTGCGCGATAATTTTAATCACATCAAGTGCCGCTGGTGTGCGCAAAGTTACTTCTAAGACTTTTATGCCTGCAGCGAGTAAGGCTTTAGCAATAGGTAAGGCATCTTCAACATCTTTAATAACAAGAACAGGCACAATAGGCCCCATAGCGAAAATTTCTTTTGGCGATAACTGCCAATTATTTGTTATGGTCATGATTTAGATGTGTCCTTTCATTGAAGATAATTGTTGACGAATATAGGCAGACGCCCCTATCAAACCGGGTTGATTTTCGGTGATCACATACGTCGGAATATTATTAATAAAACTAGATAGTCGGCCTTTTGTATCAAAACGCTGCCTAAAATTGCTGTTTTTGATGAAATCTATAAAACGAGGCACAATGCCACCGGCAATATATACACCACCAAAACAACCTAACGTTAAGGCTAAGTTACCGGCAAAGCTGCCTAAAGTATTACAAAATTGATGTAAGGCTTTTTCACATATTGGACATGAGCCATCTATCGCTTTAGCGGAGATTTGTTCAGCTGATAAATTACTCTTGGGCAAGTTATCAATTGACAAAAAGGCTTGATAAATTTGCTCTAAGCCTCTGCCACAAAGTAATTGCTCATAGGATATTCTATGTTGTTTAGTTTCAAGTAAATAACTTAATATTTTAATTTCATCAGCATCAACAGGAGCAAAGTCGACATGGCCTCCTTCTCCCCCTAAACAACACCAACCGTCTATGGTCGGTACTAAATTAGCAACACCTAGTCCGGTACCAGGGCCACAAATAGAAATAGGTTTGTCAGCAATTGCGACCCCTTCTCCAATTTGCACTTTCTGTGCTTGTGTTAGCAAAGGTACTGCATGAGCTATTGCGGTATAGTCATTTATTAAAAATAACTGACTAATATTCAATGCTTTTTTCAAGGACGATTGAGAAAATGTCCATGGCAAGTTAGTCATGGTAATTTGATCTGTTTCAACCGGACAAGCAATGGCTAAACACGCATTGATTGTTTTACCCGCAGCGTTATGTAACGCTAAATAAACGCTAATAACATCGGCTAAGCTATCATATTGGTCGCACTGATAAGTTTTAATATCTGAGGTTTGACCATCGTCATTAACGAGGCCAAACCTGATATTAGTACCGCCAATGTCAGCGACTAAGTTAAGTATTGACTCACTCACGAAGCTTTACCATCAATATCAGTTTCATCAAATAATGAACAAGCACCGGTTTCAGCGGTACTTAAATTACGACGCATAAAACCAAAAAGCTCTCGGCCCATGCCTTGATGATGACCATTGACTTGAAAAATAGCGTTGTCACGTTGGGCAAGCTCTGCTTCGTCAACCAATAAGGTTAATTCTCCAGTTTCGCCGTCAACTAAAATCATATCACCGGTTTTCACTTTCGCGATCAAACCGCCATCTAGGGCTTCTGGGCATAAATGAATAGCAGCAGGTACTTTACCTGAGGCGCCAGACATACGGCCATCAGTTACCATAGCGACCTTAAAACCTTTGTCTTGAAGAACGCCAAGTGGTGGTGTTAGTTTATGTAATTCAGGCATACCGCGCGCTTTAGGTCCCTGAAATCTAACAACAGCAACAAAATCTTTTTCTAATTCACCCGCATCAAATGCCGCTTGTAATTCATGTTGATCTTCAAAAACGACGGCAGGTGCTTTAATAACAAAACTACCTTCACGCAATGAAGATGTTTTAATGACAGAGACACCTAGGTTACCCTTAAGAACGCGTAAACCGCCAGTAGCTTTGAACGGGCTTGCAACGGTTGCAATAATACTATCGTCGAGAGATTTTTCAACACAGTCAACCCACTTAAGTTCACCGCTTTCGAGTACAGGTTTTTTAGTGTAGCGCGTTAAACCGCGGCCACAGATAGTTTCAACATCTTCAAAAACTAAACCGCCTTCAATCAATTCTCTAAAGAGTAGTGCCATACCACCGGCTTCTTGAAATTGATTTATATCTGCTTCGCCGTTCGGGTAGATACGTGTTAATAGTGGCACCGCTTCAGACAAATCATTAAAGTCTTGGAAGTTAATGATAATACCCGCTGCTTTTGCAAACGCAATAATATGCATGGTTAAGTTCGTTGAACCGCCCGTAGCAAGTAAGGCAACAATTGCATTAACAATTGAACGCTCATCAACCATTCTGCCAATCGGCATATAGTTGCCCGACTGTTGCGTTAAACGAGTTGCTTGACGTGCCGCTGCTTTTGTTAATTCTTCACGAAGCTGCGTATTCGGTGCGATAAATGAAGCGCCAGGTAAATGAAGTCCCATGACCTCAACAACCAATTGATTTGAGTTGGCTGTGCCAAAGAAAGTACAAGTACCCGCAGAGTGATAAGAGGCAGATTCAGCTTCAAGAAGCTCTTCTTCGTTAGCTTCACCTTTAGCATATTGCTGGCGAACACGTGCTTTTTCTTTGTTTGGTAAACCTGAAGGCATAGGGCCCGCAGGAATAAATACCGTGGGTAAATGGCCAAAAGTCATACTGGCAATCAACAAGCCCGGTACGATTTTATCACAGATGCCCATCATTAATGCGCCATCAAACATATTATGCGATAAGCCAACCGCTGCAGACATTGCAATAACATCTCGGCTCATTAGGCTTAAATCCATACCCGGTTGGCCTTGAGTAACACCGTCACACATAGCAGGTACACCGGCTGCAAATTGTGCAACACCACCCGCATCTCTCACTGCTGCTTTAATAATCGCAGGATAAGTTTCATAGGGCTGATGAGCAGATAACATATCATTATAAGCTGAAACAATAGCGATGTCTGAGTGATGTATGCCACGTAATGAGGCCTTGTCTTCTTTACCACAAGCAGCAAAACCATGAGCTAAGTTACCACACGACAAACCGGCACGATGTACTGTTTGCGAGCTTTCAGCTTCTATCTTAGCTAAATATTTAGCCCTACTGCCTTTACTACGCTCAATAATTTCATTGGTAATAGCGACGATTTTTTCATTCATTTTAATAGTCATATGTTACTCCGCCCAATACACTTGTGTATTGATATCTGGGTTTTGTAAAAATGCCCTTATTGGCATTTCTGTTTGATTGTTACTTGAAAGTGCTTTTTCTAAAACGACCTTTTTCCCGGCACCACAAACATGCAAAATAATATTTTTACTCTGCGCTAAATGAGCATAAGTAAAAGTTATACGGTCGTTAGGAGCTGTTTTGGGGACAACCTTCATTAGGGCATCTGAATTATCAAGCGCAAGTGCTGATGATATTTGCTCGCTACAAGGGAATAAAGAAGCCGTATGACCGTCTTCACCCATGCCAAGAATAAGCACATCTAAGGGCAATAACTGGCTTTTAGCATCAGTATTTAATTGCACTAGGGTTGATTGATCACATTCACCCTCTTTTTTAAGGTGAAAAAATTGTGCAGCGGCTGCTTTATTTTTTAACAGGTTTTCATGTACCAAACGGGTATTACTTGCCTCAGACTCAAACTCAACCCAACGTTCGTCCGCTAACGTGACGGTTACGTTTTGCCAATCAATATCTTTAGTCGATAAAGCCGTAAAAAAACCTTTGGGTGTAGACCCGCCAGAAACAGCCAAGCTTGCTTTACCTTTCTGACTCAAAGCGTTTGATAAAAGTTCAGCGACATTATTGGCTAAGGCATTATCTAAATCTGTTCGCTGAGCGAAATCGTTTAATTGGTACATAGTTATTTCCTGAAATTCACGTTATCTCTAAAATTTATTTATTCAACCCACTGGCGATCATCACGAGCGATCATAGAAAGAGAGGCAACGGGTCCCCAAGTTCCAGCAGGATAAGCTTTAGGTGCTTCATTACTTGTTTTCCAGGCTTCGATAATACTATCAGCCCAAGTCCAAGCAGCTTCGACTTCATCACGACTAACAAATAACGATTGATTACCGTTGATAACTTCTAGCATCAATCGTTCGTATGCATCGACAACACGCTGATTTTCATAAGTTTCTGAAAAACTCAAATCAAGCTTATTTTCTTGGATATGCATTTGTGAAGCAATACCTGGAATTTTATTCATCATCTGTAATTCAACGCCTTCGTCAGGCTGTAAACGAATCGTTAATTTATTTGCCGGTAGATCAGCATGGCTATCTTTAAAGATATTATGCGCTTGAGGTTTAAATTGCACCACTATCTCACTGTGCTTAGCAGGCATTCTTTTACCCGTACGAAGGTAAAAAGGCACGCCAGCCCAACGCCAATTATCAATTTCCGCTTTTATAGCAACAAAAGTTTCAGTATCACTTTTTTGATTGGCATCTTCTTCATTTAAGTAACCCGGCACTGGTAAACCATTTAAGTAACCATCGGCGTACTGACCGCGAACTGTTTTTTCTTTCACATTCAAGCGATTAATGGGCGCGAGAGCTTTAACTGCCTTTAACTTTTCAACACGAATACTTTCTGCACTTAAATCAGCAGGAGGCTCCATCGCTAAGAGTGATAAAATTTGTAATAAATGGTTTTGTATCATGTCGCGCATTTGCCCTGCGTCGTCATAAAAACCCCATCTCCCTTCAATTCCTACACTTTCAGCAACCGTTATCTGTACATGGTCAATACTATTACGGTCCCAGTTATTGGTAAAAAGTGAATTGGCAAAACGCAGTACTAATAGATTCAGTACGGTTTCTTTTCCTAGATAGTGATCGATACGATAAATTTGGTTTTCATTGAAATAACGAGAAACTTGATCGTTAATAACTTTTGATGATGCAAGGCAGTTGCCAATCGGTTTTTCCATCACAACACGGTCAGCGTCAGTAATAAGTTTAGCTGACTTTAAACCGTCGGTAATATCACCATAAATAGCAGGAGGCGTTGAAAAATAATAAACACGTGTATCATGGCCACCTTTTAACGTTGCAGCTAAGTTACTATAAGAGACAGTGTCTTTAAAATCTAACTGTTGATAAACCATACGGCTAATAAAACGAGCAAGTACTTCTTCGTTTAAGCCTTCTTTGACAAACTCAGTAAGATTCTCAATAACAAAAGCCGTAAATTCTTCTACCGAATGGTCTTGTCTGGCGACACCTAAAATTCGACTTTCTACATTTAATAAGCCAGCTTGGTCTAATTGATATAAAGCGGGTAATAATTTGCGACGAGACAAGTCACCAAGTGCACCAAAAATAACAATTTCACTGGCAGACTGAAGATCAGAACTTTTCATAAACAATATCTCTTTTTTTGGCTTTCTTTATTGAACACTGATAATAACTAAAATTACCTCATCAATAAACCTAGCACATATTGTAACTAAACTACATTTATCCATAATTTAACGGGTATATTGGCATCAGTAAAGAACTTTTTGTAATTAAATTACATTTTAGGTATTATGAATAAATAAAAGCTTTACGCGGCAATTTTACTCAAAGTTCATTGTTGGTTAGTGGTTATTCGTATGAAACATTAATTAAAGGTTTGCTAAAAATTGCCAATATGTTTTATATTAGCTGTAATTATGAAATAAATTTTCATTATTCTCGTCATTTAGACAGAAAATTAATTACAATTATTGTAAAAAGTAGGATTGACCGACATGAATATATTAGAAAAGATCGCCGACGAATTAGATACTTTCAGTAAATCTGAACGTAAGGTGGCAGAGGTAATATTGTCTTCTCCGGGTACCGTTATTCATGCCAGTATCGCTGCCTTAGCTAAACAAGCAAATATCAGTGAGCCTACTGTTAATAGGTTTTGTCGTCGTTTAGATACTAAAGGTTATCCCGATTTTAAACTTCATTTAGCCCAAAGTTTAGCCAACGGTACCCCTTATGTTAATAGGCATGTTGATGAAAACGATACGGCTGATGAATATACAGATAAAATTTTTGAATCAACCATGGCTAATCTTGAATTAGCCCGTAAAAGTTTAGATGCAAATGTGATCAACCGATCTGTTGATGTGTTAACACAAGCGAACAAAATATCATTTTTTGGCTTGGGCGCTTCCGCAGTTGTTGCTCATGATGCTTTAAATAAATTCTTTCGCTTTAATGTGCCAGTAGTTTATTTCGATGACATATTAATGCAACGTATGAGTGCTATAAATAGTCGCCAAGGTGATGTTGTTGTTGTAATTTCTCATACGGGGCGAACCAAGTCATTGGTTGAAGTCGCCAGTTTAGCAAAAGAAAATGATGCCATTGTTATCGGAATAACAACGGCGGGTAGTCCTCTGGCAAAAGAATGTAATATCGTTTTATCTGTTGATGTTGCTGAAGACACCGATTTATATATGCCTATGTCATCACGTATCGCTCAACTTGCATTGATTGATGTATTAGCAACAGGCTTTACCCTGAGACGTGGTACAAAATTTAGAGAAAACTTAAAGAAAGTTAAAGACAGTTTACGTAGCTCTCGTTTCGAGCGCAAAGACTAAACAGCATTATCGATGGCGACTAACACTGATTTGTTTATCGTCAAAATCAAACAATATTATAATAAGGATTAAGATGCCTAGAAGAACTAAAATTGTAGCGACCTTAGGGCCAGCCACTGACGACAGAGCCGTATTAAAAGAAGTATTAGCCGCTGGTGTAAATGTGGTTCGTTTAAACTTCTCTCATGGTATTCCACAAGATCATATTGACCGTGCCAACAATGTTCGCGAAATAGCTAAAGAATTGGGTATATATGTTGGTATCTTAGGTGATTTACAAGGCCCTAAAATACGCGTATCTACTTTTAAAAATGGTCCAATTAAATTAGCCATTGGTGATAAATTTGAACTTGACGCAGAATTGCCAAAAGGTGAAGGCTGCCAAGAGAAAGTGGGTATCGATTACAAAAAATTACCACAAGATGTCGTCCCTGGCGATATTCTTTTACTTGACGATGGTCGTGTGCAATTAAAAGTTTTAAGTACACAAGGGCAATCAGTTTTCACCGAAGTAACGGTGGGTGGACCTTTATCAAACAATAAAGGTATTAATCGTCAAGGCGGTGGCTTAACAGCACCAGCATTAACAGCTAAAGATAAAGAAGATATTAAATTAGCCGCAAAAATTAATGTCGACTTCTTAGCGGTATCTTTTCCTCGTGATGCTGCAGATATGCGTGAAGCACGTTTATTAGCGCAAGAAGCTGGTTGTGATGCACGCTTAGTATCTAAAATTGAACGTGCAGAAGCAGTAAATGATGATAAAGTGCTTGATGAAATTATTCTAGCCTCTGACGTTGTCATGGTTGCTCGTGGTGATTTAGGTGTTGAAATTGGCGATGCTGCTTTAGTCGGTAAGCAAAAACATATAATCGCTCGTAGTCGTCAGTTAAACCGTGTTGTTATTACCGCAACACAAATGATGGAGACCATGATTGAAAACCCTATGCCGACTCGTGCTGAAGTAATGGATGTTGCAAATGCCGTGCTTGATGGAACTGATGCAGTCATGCTCAGTGCTGAAACTGCCGCAGGTAAATACCCGGTAGAAACAGTAAAAGCGATGGCATCAGTATGTATTGGCGCTGAAGAGCATCGTTCAGTAAACATTTCAAACCACCGTAATGAACTCACTTTTTCTGAGATTTCAGAAACAATCGCAATGTCAGCAATGTATGCAGCTAATCACCTAGTGGGTGTTAAAGCTATTATATCATTGACTGAATCTGGACATACCAGCAAAATCATGTCGCGTATTACTTCAGGTTTGCCTATTTATTCTTTATCTCGTCATCAGAAAACATTAAATAAAACTGCTATTTATCGTGGTGTTTATCCTGTTGAATTTGACTCTACACATTTTCCTGATGAAGAATTATCTAATGCGGTACTCAATAAAGTCTTAACTAAAGCAGACTTAAAAGTTGACGACATAGTGATATTCACCCACGGTGATATGATGGAAACGGTTGGCGCAACGAATACGATGAAAGTGTTAACAGTAACAAAAAAACATCTCAGCTAATCAATTGCTATGACCCATTAAGGTAAAGCTTCAAGCAGTTACCTTAAGCTGGCAAGCAAAAAAGTTTAGATCCAAAAAGGTAGCTCAATAGCTACCTTTTTTTATGTGCAAAAGATAATCAAGGTAAATAATGACGGATGCAAAAAACTTCCTTAGAATAGATTTTACTAGATAAGGTTAAAAACTATTATGACGATAAAAAATATTGCGGTATTAACCAGTGGTGGCGATGCTCCCGGCATGAATGCGGCGATACGTGCGGTCGTACTTGCTGCGCATCACTATGCATTGCCCACGATTGGTTTTTTTTCTGGTTATAACGGTTTAATTGAAACGAGTTCGACATTGCTAACACCTGCAAGTGTTAATGGCATTATCCACCGAGGAGGAACTATTTTAAAAAGTGCTCGCTGCCCTGCCATGCTCACTGAGCAAGGTTTAAAATCAGCCGCGGCAACCCTTAGAAAAGAACAAATAGACGCCTTAATCGTTATTGGCGGCGATGGCTCTTTTAACGGCTTACTGGCGTTAAGTAAATATTGGTCAGGAGCTATTATAGGTATTCCAGGGACCATAGATAATGATATTGATGGTACAGATTTCACCATAGGCTTTTCTACTGCAGTCAATACAGGTATTGAAGCGATAGATAAAATACGTGACACGGCAGAAGCTTTTGAGCGCATTTTTATTGTTGAAGTCATGGGCAGGCGAAGTGGACACATCACTTTTAATGTCGGTATCGCCAGTGCAGCTGAGCAAATATTATCTTTTGAGAATTTTTCTCAAGCCGACGAGCAAGAAAAACTCAGTCATTTAGCTAAAGAAATCAAACAAGCACAGCACAATAGGCATGCCAGTTATATTATAGTTATTGCTGAGAACTTATGGCCCGGTGGCGCTGTGCAGCTCGCTAAGCAATTAAAACAGACCGCAAACATTGACTGTACTGCATGTATACTTGGCTATATTCAACGAGGTGGTTCACCGGTAGCTAAAGACCGAATTTTAGCAACAAAAATGGGGGTTGCTGCAGTACAAGCGCTAATAGCAGGAAAGAGTAACGTTATGATTGGCGAACGTAATAATCAATTACTCACAGTTCCTCTGGATGTTGCCGTTCAACATAAAGAAAAAGTCAGTGAAAGCTTAGTTTCAGCCCAAGAAAATATTCTCGCCTTAACAGCGCAGTAACTGCCTAAAAAAAAGCTTAAGCAACAGGCATAAGCTTTTAAGGTATCTATCAAATCGCTGAGCTGAAATAACTTAAATACCGAGTTCTTTACACCATTGACAAGCGGCAACAAACTCTTGCTGAATATACGTTTCGTCAAGTGAATACATTTCAATTAATTGCTTTATATTCTCACCATTACCCCTGATGTACTTAACCGTAAAATCAAGTAATTCGCCGAGTAAACCTGAGTGGTCAACTAGCGCGTTTTCAATTGGAATGGCGAGTGGCATTGTTTTAACGATTTCGTTAATCGGCATACGCAAAATAATTTCAATAGCACTTAATAAGCCGGTAATAAAAGCAAAATCACTGATCTCTTTAAAGGCACCTTCTTTGGCTAATGCCGTCATTAATTTTGCAGTAATGAGCGCCTGCTTAGAGATTTCATCGGTCTTGTCGGTGGTCAATTTAGATAAAGCGAGGATAGTCACAAACTGTTTAAGTTTATCTTCACCTAAATAGGCCGCGGCTTGTTTTAATGAAGTAATTTCAATACGAGTTGATGTTGCTACGTTATTAACCATTTTTAACAAGCCAACAGTTAAGTTAACATCATGACTGATAATCGTGGCAATGTTGTCAAAATCTAATGGTGAATGAAATGTTTCACTGATCAAATGCAGCATTTGTGTTTTGATTGGCGCAAGTGTTTGCCCCTCGACTATCTCAGGTTCGTGATAAAAGTACCCTTGATAGTAATCAAATCCTACTTCTGCTAAAGCTTGTAATTGAAAGTTAGTTTCAACTTTTTCTGCGGCAAGTTTAATGTTGTGATCTTTTAAACGCTCGATAACTTTATGTAGACGTTTCGGATTAACTTTATCGGTATCAACTTTAATAATTGATATATATGGAAATAAAACATCCCACTTTGCATCAAGATCATATTCAGTTAACGCAACTTTATAACCTTTATCAAAATAAAACTTAACAATTTTAAACAAGCGTTCCGTTGGTACTTTATGGCCAACAAGTTCGATAACAATAGATTTTTTATCAAACATCAGCGGATATTTATTAATCAGACATTTTTCAGTAAAATTAATAAAAGCAAGTTTTCCCATACTGATAGAGCGAATGTCACCTTGTAGGTGATTTTGAATAATTAATTTTGAGCTAGCAACATCTGAATCAATGTCAGGAAATTTGTTATCTGCGCTATCTCTAAAGAGCAGCTCATAACCAATCGTGACATGGTTTCTATCAAGTATCGCTTGTCTTGCTATATAAGTGTTATACATATATCAGAGCTAAAATTTTATTAATTATTATTAACTTAAACATACCCTATTTTTCTTTGAATTGTAAAGTAATTAAGCCGCTAAGCCGTTATTTTATTGTCAATATTATTAGAAGCATTTATACGCTACTCAAATAAACGAATGAAATGGGTAACCTATATACGGTTGATTAATTTCAGCTCTTTATTTAAGCCTAAATGGCGCGGTTAATAAAGCCTGCGCTAAAGGGATATCTTGATAGTGATTTTCACGAATATTATGAATAAATTTCAGGGTCTTAAAAGCATCAAACCAAACGACTAGCTGTTTATTAAACTGCTTTTCACTATTATTTATTTGTTTTTCAACAAAAGCTTCAAAACCTATTTGATTTAATGCGGTAACTATTGGCTCAGATAACGGTTCTAACCATGCGATTAAATCGCCACGATAGTGCCATAAATTTGCAAAAGCAGACAATACAGCTTTGAGCAATGTAAATACTTGAGGATGGTAATAACAATAATCGAGGTGACTTGCTTGTAAATCAAGAATTTTTTGCACTGCAGGTCCAGTACCAAACGGCACACGTTGAGACGTTCTGGCATCAAGGTTTACTGTTACCTCTTCAATAAATTCAACAGCACCTAACTTAGCTAATTTATTTATTAAATAAAAATCTTCTCCAGCACTGCGCTTTGGAAAACCACGAGCCTGAACATATACTTCCGCTTTAAACGCTAAAATACTCCCAATAGTAAAAAAGGCATAAGGTGAATCGGCATAATGTAAGCCCGCAACATAATAGCGCAAAGCGCTTTCATAAAGAAAATTAGCCTGATGAATGCTTTTATCTTCACTGCTATGCTTAAAGTTAAAACAGCAAACTACGGTATTTTTATCACGTGTATGTAAAGCGTTAAAATAATCATCGGGTAAGTATGCATCGGCATCACTAGAACAGATCCAAGTTTTTCTGATCCGGTTTACTGAAATTAAATAAGCACTGAGATCAGTGCCTATTTTACGTGCCAGCCCTACGCCTTGCTCTTTATCGATAGCACGGGTAAAACGGTCAACCACTAGCAGCCATGTTTGACTTTGTGCTACCTTAATTAGGGTTAGGTTATCGTATTGCCAGCAGTTATCACCACAAGAAAGTGCATATTGATAAAGTGCTTTTTGTTGATTTATCTCGTTATAATTAGCCACTGAATTATCTTCGCGTAAAGATTCAGTAACAGACTCGGCGATAAGTTCGGTAATAGGTTCGGCGATCGATTCGGTAATAGGTTCATTAATTACCAGCACCATAAGCACTGGAGATTTTGAAAGTGGTGAAGCTAAAAAGCGCTCAATAAAAGCGCTTGTTTCTTGATAAGCAGGAATAACCACAACATGGTCAACAGTAAACTCATCAGGTAACCCTGATTCATATTGAGTTAGTACCGCAACTTCACTTTCAGCATAGCGACTAAAATATTGGTTAAACACTTTTGACATCAGCTTACCCGTTAACCATTTATCGTTAAATAATTAATGCAGAGCCGCTCTAAAGGGAAGTTTTGCACAAATCTCAGCTTCTAATGTCAGTACTTCTTCTAAACGTATATTGACTTCGTCTTTATCAAAATATTCATAAGCGAGTTCGATAAATAAATTTTTATGCTTTTCTTCTGACTTTGCAATCGCGTCATATAAGACTTTGTCTTTGCCTTCAGGCAATGCTTGGGCAATAAGCGAAAAACGTTCGTATCCTCGTGCCTCAATCACACCAGCAACGATTAATCGGTCCATAAAAAACACTTCTGCACCATTACGAAAGGCTTTACGAATTTGGGTAATATAAGGGTCTTTGGTGTCAGCGCCGAGCTGAATGCCACGCGCATTAATTAATTTTAACACTTGTTTAAAATGAATGAGCTCTTCTATCGCTAAGTCAGCCATAGCTTTAACCATATTTTTTCTATCGGGATAATGAGAAATCATTGACATCGCCATACCTGACGCTTTTTTTTCTGCCGTTGCATGATCAAGTAAAAAGGCATTGAAATCAGCAAGAGCAACTTGCGCCCATTCTTTTGGCGTATGGTATTTAAGTTCAAACATAAAACTACTTATTATTGAAAGAGGAAATTTGCCCGCTATTTTATAGGAAAATAGCGGGCGAACAAACATAAATGTTCACTTGTTTGTCAAAGTCGCGTTATGACTTACTTACTTAACTTTTTCAATCGTAAGCTCACTAATACCAGTAATAATAACCAGTAAATACTGCCACTACTTGATTGCTCAGGATCGGTTTTCTTGGCAACTTCAGCATTAGGCACAACGGCAACACCACCTGGGTCGTCTATAATACCGTTAACCAAACCATCCGCATCGTTTGCACCGCCATCTTCAATCAATAAGCGTACACATTGATGCCCTTCAGTTAAACCTGTCTGGTATAAAGCACTCTGTGGCGGTGGACATACATCGTTATCTGCTGGACTAGACGCTAAGGTATTTTTGCTGTTTTCAACAAAGTTTTGCCAACCACTGTCACGATTAAATTTCCGGTAAAGCGCATTTTGTGGAATACCATCATTTAACGGAATAACCACAGCTGCAGAGGCACCAAAAGGAGTCACCTGATGAATTTCAAAGTCAAAGTAATCACTACGATGATCATAAGTGTCCGTTGCGACTAAACCGGTTGCATCCATCTCTTGTTGTGTCATTTGCACGCCATCTGAAAACTGCTGTAACGCATATTTACCTAAGCGTAACTTTAAGCCTGGCTCAGTTTCCATTAACTTAGTTTTACCGGCATTAACATGTAATGGCTGCAAATAAGCAATATCATTATTATCTAAGAATGCCGGAACACCATCGTTATCGTCATCAGCATAACCTTCAATATTATCTGCGATACCATCACTGTCCGTATCACTACCGTCGAGTCGAGCTAAAATGCTATTAACCGGAATACTAAGGCGATGAGTTTGTGACAATTCGCCACTGCCATTATCAGTAACACTGACTTCTACCGTAATTAATCCTCTTATTTCTTCAGGTAAAACAAAGTTGTCAGGTTGCAAATAAACCTTTAATTGACTGGCACTTATTTCGGCATTGATATACTCAGGCAGTAACCAATTAATAATGTGTGAATCATTTGGATTATCATCATTTATCTGTAGCTCTATGGTCACTTCACCTTGGTCTTTACTGATACTAGAAACCGCTATATTTTGCTGAGTCATACGCAATTGTGTTGTCGGTACTATATTATTTTCAGTAATAACTATGGTGTGGCTATTATTGACACCGGCATTTATTTCATTGCCAAAACTCAGCACAAGCTGTTCATCACTTTCTGCTTGAAAGTCTTTATTAATCAAGATATCAATAAAGCCTGACGTGCCCTCAGTAATAACAATTTTATTGTCTGTTATCTTATAATCAAGGGCATCTACATTACCAGAAATAGCAAAAGGTAATTCAATGGGATAAGCCGGCGCTTTGCCTGACAAGACAACTTCAACCCGAGCCGTAGCGCCCTCACCTATTGTTTGCGTCGCACTAAAGTTCACTAACGGATAAACATTAAGCACTTGTGGGGTGGTTGAAACATTACCAGCCTCATCAACCGCTCGCCATATAATATTGTACAACCCTGAGGTAATATATTTTTGTCCGCGCTCAAAACCCACCGGTGTTAATGCACAACAGTTAGCGCCATCACGACCATCTTCAACATAAACGTCGGTTAACTGTACCAATTGTGTTTGTGTTAGCGCAGTAAAGGTATGATCAGCATCAAGGTGAACTGCTTGTGGGACCGTTATCACTGGCGCATAATCGTCAATTAATGGATTGGTGTTGTTACGCTCTTCATCAACATTTGCCGTGCCGTCTGAATCTGTATCAATTAGTGCATCAGCATCGTTAAATGGGTTAAAACCATATTGAAGCTCAAAGACATCACTCATGCCGTCATTATCGTCATCAGGATCGGCATTATTACCTAAACCATCAACATCAAAATCTAGTGACTCTGTCGGGTTTAGCGGTAACTGGTCGAGATAATCAAAGACACCGTCGTTATCATCATCGATATCGTTAACATTGCCAATACCATCACCATCGGTATCAACACTTTCTATCGGATCGAGTGGGAAAGCATCGTCGATATCAAGCACACCGTCATTATCATCGTCACTATCGCTATTATTTCCAATGCCGTCATTATCACTGTCACGTGATTCATTCGGGTCAAAGGGAAATAAATCAACGTTATCTAGCACACCATCATTATCGTCGTCAGTATCAAGTACATCACCAATACCATCGCCATCAGTGTCAAATATTTCTCCTGGATCAAACGGAAAAGCATCATCAGTATCAAGAATACTATCGTTGTCATCATCGGCATCAGCGTTATCGCCTAGCCCATCTCCATCCGAGTCTTGCCATTCAGTTGCATCTAATGGATATAAATCATTACTATCAAGATAACTGTCATTATCGTCATCTGTATCTGCATTATTCCCTATGCCGTCATTATCGGTATCAAGCCTTTCATTAACATCTAATGGAAAAGCATCTAGGCTATCAACTAAACCATCGTTGTCATCGTCACTGTCGCTATTGTTACCAACAAGATCTCCGTCGGTATCTTGCCACTCGTTAGGATCTAAAGGAAAAGGGTCGTTAGCATCTGGTTCACTATCACCATCATCGTTGATATCAACATTATTACCTGTGCCATCACCGTCGGTATCTAAATATTCGCTCACATCTAATGGAAAGGCATCAGCATTATCAGCAAAACCGTCACCATCATCATCTGGATCAGCGTTGTTACCAATACCATCGCCGTCAGTATCTATGCTTTCAGCCGCATTTAACGGAAATAAATCAATGTTATCTACAACACCATCATTGTCGTCATCATTATCATTAGTTTCATTAGCTAGGCCATCGCCATCCGTATCTGTTCTTGCTAAAGGATCGGTTGGTCCGGGATCAACCGCATTGGCAATACCATCGCCATCAATATCTGGATCGCTATTATCGCCGATAAAATCGCCATCTAAATCATTCCATTCAGTTGCATCGAAAGGAAAAAGATCTATCGTATCAGGAATACCATCACCGACACCGGTAAAATCGTGCGTGTCATCATCAAGATCGGTATTATCAGCAACGCCATCACCATCGGTATCTGTGGTTGCTAAGGGTAACAGTGAGTTTGCCGGTGTTTCATTTACATCTAATATTCCATCGTTATCATCATCTGTATCAGTATTATTACCAACGCCGTCTCCATCAGTATCAAGCCACTCACTTGCATCTAATGGAAATCTATCGACGCCATCAGCTACATTGTCGCCATCATCATCGGTATCAGCAACATTACCTGTTCCATCACCGTCAGTATCAATATATTCACTAGGGTCTAATGGAAAGACATCATCTAAACCATCGATAATACCATTGCCGTTAATGTCATCTAAAACGCCATCATTATCATCGTCGGCATCAGAGTTATTACCTATACCATCAAAATCAGTATCTACTGACTCATTAACATTAAGCGGAAAAGGGTCACTGCTGTCTAAGACACCATCACCATCGTCGTCTGTATCTGCATTATTGCCTGTACCGTCACCATCAGTATCAATAAATTCAGTGTTATCAAGCGGAAAAGCATCGTTTACATTTAAATGGCCATCGCCATCAATATCTGTATCACCATTATCGCCAACACCGTCACTGTCGGTGTCTAACCATTCACTCGCATTTAGCGGAAAATCATCATTTATATCAAGGAAACCATCACCAACACCCGTACCATCATGTGTGTCATCATCGGTATCAATATTATTATCGATACCATCACCATCGGTATCAAACCATCTTGAGGCATCATTGGGCCATACATCAATACCATTTGCGTAACTGTCTCCATCACTATCGTTATCAGCATTATCACCTATACCGTCACTATCAAGATCTCTTTGCTCTGAGCTATCAAGTGGAAAAGCATCATCAACGTCTAGAATAGTATCGCCATCGTCATCGGTATCAGTGTTATTACCTATACCGTCAGAATCGGTATCAAGTTGTTCAGAGGCATCAAGCGGAAAAGCATCATAGCGGTCAATGATACCGTCACCATCATCATCAGTATCGGTATTGTTGCCTATCGTATCACTGTCGGTATCGTCCCATTCAAGTGGATTAAGGGGATATATATCAACAACATCAACAACGCCATCACCATCATCATCAAGATCAACCGTATTGCCAGAGCAATCACCGTCGGTATCAAGCCATTCAAAAGAATTTTCGATAAAAGGATCGTATGCGTTCAGTACAGGGTCACCATCACGGTTAAAATCAAAACCGTCGGGTACACCATCACCGTCATCATCAGGATCAGCATTATTACCAATACCGTCTAAGTCTGTGTCATACCACTCGGTTGGGTCAGTTGGAAATAAATCATAAGCGCCGCCAATAACCATAGTATCGTCGTAACCATCACCATCAGCATCGAGTAAAGGAGTTGGCGGAGGGCATTGTGGTACAACCGCATAAACAGGAAAACTGCTCATAAGTGTTAATACGAGAGGAAAAACGACTGAATGAATTCTTAATGGCATAAACATCCCCACCAATAGCAATATATTTTAAACTTACAGGTGTAAGTTATTACGTCTTGAAATTAACAAGACCACCTATTTAATGGCGATCATTATTAATTTCTTCTTTAAACTTTAGCAAATATCATCAACAAAGACCTTAAATGCTAGGCTAGACAACTTTTTCTATCAAACTTAATAATCTAAGCCTCGTCCAAAACGATAACTTAGACCAACATAAACAGATGTTATAGCACCAAATTCAGAAAAATTAGGTTGATGTTTAACACCTAGGTTTAATGCAGTATTTTTATTAAACTTATAATGGGCAACAACGCCTAGTACCATGTTTATATCATTTTCTTGCGAAGGGTATATTTCCACTGTATCTGAACTGTTTGGGTCGGTATAGGTAAGTTTATTTTCAGTGAGCGCTAGTGAAGCGCCCAGTTGATATTCAATCGTTAATTTTTTGAAAAAAGCATTATAACTTTGTATCTTATGACGATAACTAACAAGCCCATCAATGGTATTAATTTTAAAAAAACGTTCGTCGGTTATGGTGAAAGGTAAATCATATTTTACTTTTTCTAAGTTATTATAAGAAGCAGTCCAATAGAAATGTCCACCTTTAGTAAAGCTGTCTGCTAAAGAAAAACTATAACCTTGGCTGTTAGCGTCTTGACCTTTGTGAATGTTACCTGCTACTTCTAAAGCATTAACACTGTATGAAAAAAGACTTGAAGCAATAAAGATACCGCCAACGGCAAAAGTGTTCCGCAGCTTACTTAAATTTTTAACCATTATATTTCTTCCCAAATGAGAGTGTTGCAATATTAAATTTTCTTGTTCGTTGTTATCTATATTAATTTTCACTATTGATACCACCATCAAAAATTTGACTCTTTATTGCATTCATATAAATGCATAATCTATTTTATAAATATGCAATTTTTAAACCATAAAAATTTTAAAATATAAACAAATATATGCTAATGTTATTTTTTGTGAATATATATTTAAGCGATAAGTTAGCTATGTTTAGAGTGATTAATAATATTATTGACCGCTGTTTCTTCACTGTAACATTTATAGTAGGTGTGCAATTACCGGCATTTATCATTCAATATAAACATCGCCTGTCCGGACACTTATCTGAAGCAAAACTGCACCTAGTAGAATTTCAAAACATTGCAGATCTGCACTACCAAGGTAATTTATCAGCGATGATAACGAAGTATCAAGCTAATTCTGAGCCGTCAATAGTCAATACTGCCGAAATTATTAACCAATTGGTCATACGGGTTGAGTATTTGCAGTCACAACTTAGCGTGATAACTAGCGACGTTTATATTGAACGGATTTATAACTTTATTGTTTATGGCGATAAAGTCATTATTAAAGATACCTTAACTGATTTTTCACTGACTATCCCACTTGAGATAAATGCACTAAGTACTGGAGCGGTCATCGCTATTGTTGGTTTAATAGCGAAGGAAATAATTGTTTCTTTGCTTAAGTTACTAGGTAAAAAGATGTCACTAAATCATCAAAAAAGTTCACACTAAAGCAAGATAGTTAAGCGCTACTCTAGATCACGCATAGAGACACATTGATACCGTAACTAAACGATATCAATAAAGACTACCCTTGCCACCCTTGCTTGGCTCTATTTTATCTATCCCAGCTCTCTCGCAAGCATAAAAAAAGGTTGCCGTAGCAACCTTCTATAAACATCATCTCATCTATTATTGAATACATAGAAAAGCATGCTCTAACTTTATACGTTATTAATTAGCCGTTACCGTTTTCAACGCGACTCTTTAATTTTTGTCCAGGACGGAAAGTAACAACTTTACGAGCAGAAATTGGAATATCTTCACCCGTTTTAGGGTTACGACCTGGGCGTTCGCTTTTAACACGAAGATCGAAGTTACCAAAACCAGAAAGCTTAACTTGTTCGCCACTTTCTAACGTTTCGCGTATTTCTTCAAAAAACACCTCAACCATATCTTTTGCGTCGCGTTTGCTCAGCCCAACTTTCTCGAATAAATGTTCTGCTACTTCTGCTTTAGTAAGCGCCATTACCTAATTCCTCAGTGATGCATTTAGCTCAGTTTCTAATGTGTCTACGACACGTTCAACGACTTCATTAATGTCTTTTTCTTCGAGGGTTTTATCACAATCCTGTAAAGTCATCGCTATCGCTAAGCTCTTAAACCCTTCTTCAATACCATTTCCTCGGTATACGTCAAACAAGTTTAGATCAACTAAATAATTTCCGCCAACCTTTTCAATAAGTTGTAAGACATTATTTGCATTAATTTGCTCTTCAACGATCACTGCTATGTCACGTCTATTGGCAGGAAAGCGAGATATATCACCAGCTTCAGGGATTTGTTGTGTTGAAATTTCAGACAATAATAGCTCAAAAATAAATGTACGACCGTTTAGTCCTAATTTTCTTTCTAATTCAGGATGTAAGGTACCAACATGTCCCACCAGCACACCATTCTTATGGATTGCGGCGGTTTGGCCAGGATGAAGTGCGACTATTTCATCTTTTGAAAACTGATATAACGAAGCATCGCCAGTAAGAGCCAGTAAGGCTTCTACGTCTGATTTAATATCAAAAAAATCACTTGCAGACTTTTCCATATCCCAATGTTCTTCATTACGCTGGCCGGTCACAACACCTGCAAACATTTGTTCTTGGCGAACACCGTTTTCTGCGGCTTCATCTGGAACAAAACGTAAACCTGTTTCAAATAAACGGATGCGAGATTGCTGGCGGTTCTGGTTGTAAATAACCGATTGCAATAAGCCTGTCCACATACTTAAACGCATCACCGACATTTCAGAAGAAATTGGATGCGGTAAAGTCATCACCGCTTGTTCAGGGTGAATAAGCGCTTGAACTTTTGGGTCAACAAAACTATAAGTTATTGCTTCTTGATATCCACGATTAACCATAACGTTGCGTAAACGTTTCAACGGAATGAACTTTTCTTTTTGTTCGCGCATCGCCAACGTTGCTTTAGGCGACACATTTGGAATATTGTTGTAACCAAAAATACGCGCAACTTCTTCAATTAAGTCGACTTCAACTTTAATATCAAAACGATATGCTGGTACCACTACGGTCCAAACATCATTTACAAAGGCAATTTCGAAACCTAAACGCGTTAAAATCTCAGTCACTTTAGCATCTTCAATATGATGACCAATGCGTCCATCAAGTTTTTCGCGGCGTAAGGTTACTGTTTTTTCTTTTGGTAAATGTTCATCACTTAATGCTTCAACGATAGGTCCTGCTTGGCCACCGACAATAGCTAATAATAAGGTCGTTGCACGTTCCATAGCACTACGCTGCAATTCAGGGTCAATACCACGTTCGTAACGATGT
The DNA here is from genome assembly GCF_014077405.1 of Colwellia sp. BRX10-9. Taxonomy (NCBI): domain Bacteria; kingdom Pseudomonadati; phylum Pseudomonadota; class Gammaproteobacteria; order Alteromonadales; family Colwelliaceae; genus Colwellia; species Colwellia sp. BRX10-9. The sequence continues at coordinate 98,744 of NZ_JACGVV010000009.1, forward strand.
GATGAATCAGTATGTAAACCATATTGGCGGGCTTTACCTAAAATAGCCAAGGGAGCAAAGAAAGCACTTTCTAAGAAAATATCAGTTGATTTTTCTTCTTCATCAGATTTAACACCCGATTCTTTTCCGCCAAAAATGCCAGCCATCGCTAAGGCTTTACTTTCATCAGCAATCACTAATGTTTCGCTCGAAAGCGTCACTTCATTACCGTCAAGTAAAACAAGTTTTTCACCTGACGTAGCAAAACGAACATTAATACCACCATCGATTTTTGATAAATCAAAAGCGTGCATCGGGTGCCCTTGCTCAAGCAACACGTAATTAGTTACATCGACAACAGGGTCAATTGAGCGAGTGCCACAACGGCGTAATTTTTCTACCATCCATAACGGTGTTTTCGCGGTTACATCTATATTTTTAATCACTCGTCCTAAATAACGCGGACAAGCTTGTGGTGCAGATAAAGTAATGTCACGCACATCATCAATCGTTGCAACAACAGCAACAATTTCAGGTTCAGTAATATTAGCACTATTTAACACCCCGACTTCGCGTGCTAAACCTTTAAGGCCTAAACAATCACCGCGATTAGCCGTTAAATCAACATCGATGGTAACGTCATTTAAGTCTAAGTATTCACGAACACACATACCGATTGGTGCATCGGGTGCAAGCTCCATAATACCGTCAGCACTTTCAGACAAACCAATTTCTGACTCACTACACAACATGCCATGAGAAGGCACGCCACGCAATTTAGCTTTTTTAATTTTAAAGTCGCCCGGTAAAACTGCGCCAACCGTTGCAACAGCAACCTTGAGGCCTAAACGACAGTTTTTAGCGCCACAAACGATGTCAACTAACTCGCCATCATTAAACTCGCTACCTAGGTTTATTTTTGTTACTTGTAATTTGTCTGCGTCAGGGTGAGGTCCACATTCAACAACTTCACCAATTAATACACCGGTAAATTCACCCGCAACAGGTTCTACAGCGTCAACTTCTAAGCCGGCCATAGTTATTTGATGAGCTAACTCACTCGATGAAATAGCAGGATTAACCCACTCACGTAACCAAGATTCACTAAATTTCATTGTTGGCTTTCCTACTTGAACTGTTTTAAGAAGCGAAGATCATTTTCGAAGAATGAACGTAAATCGTTTACACCGTAGCGCAACATGGTTAAGCGTTCAACGCCCATGCCAAAAGCAAAACCTGTGTATACTTCAGGGTCAATACCTACTGATTTTAAAACGTTAGGATGAACCATACCGCAACCTAAAACTTCTAACCATTTGCCATTTTTGCCCATAATATCCACTTCTGCTGAAGGTTCAGTAAAAGGGAAATAAGAAGGACGGAAACGAATTTCAACTTCTTCTTCAAAAAAGTGATGTAAGAAGTCGTGTAAAATACCTTTAAGATGCGTAAAGCTAACATCTTTATCAACCATTAAGCCTTCAACTTGGTGGAACATTGGCGTATGCGTTTGATCGTAATCATTACGATAAACTTTGCCTGGAGATATAATACGTAAAGGCGGTTGCTCTTTTTCCATAGTACGAATTTGTACACCAGAAGTCTGTGTACGTAAAACTAACTTAGGATTGAAGTAAAAAGTGTCATGGTCTTGACGTGCAGGATGGTGCTCTGGAATATTCAGTGCATCAAAATTATGAAAATCGTCTTCAACCTCAGGACCTTCTTTAACAGAAAAACCTAAATCACCAAAAAAGCTTTCTATACGCTCAATAGTACGTGTTACTGGGTGTAAACCACCTAGGTCATTACTACGCCCTGGCAATGTTACATCAATAGACTCAGCAGCTAACTGTTTAGCAATAACCTCTGCACGCAATAACTCACCACGTTCGGTTAATAATTTTTGTACTTGCTGCTTAGCAATATTGATCACTTGCCCTGCTTTAGGTTTTTCTTCTTTAGGTAATTTACTTAAGCCCTTCATTTGCTCAGTGAACAAACCTTTCTTACCTAAAAAATTAACGCGAACTTGATCAAGCTCTACTGGATCTTTTGCTGCAGAAATAGCTTGTTCTGCCTGCAATATTATATCGTCTAAATTCATGAGTTCCTCTAAAACGGCTCTAAAACCGTTCAGTAAATTTGAAGGTTTTGGCTAGACTGATGGTATTAATATAAATGGTGTATGATTTTACACAAAAATCAATTGATTATGTAGTGAAAAGAGTGCTTTTACTGAAAAAACAGCTCAGATAAGAAAAAGGCCTCTATTTCAATAAAGGCCTTGCTGTTTTTTGACGTCTAAATCACAAAATTTAACTACAAATTATACCCTGATTCATCATGTTCAATTAAATCAAGGCCCGTTATTTCTTGTTCTTTATCAACCCTTAAGCCTTTAGTCATCAAGGAAACAAGCTTAAACAACAGGTAAGAGACAACCGCCGTATAGACAATAACAGCGCCAATTCCCACTAATTGAACACTGACCTGCCCTAACATCGTGGTGATACCCTCTGCATAACCATAACCACTAAAAGCGCCTAGCTCTGTAGAAGAAAACACACCCGCTAATAAAGTGCCTAAAATACCCCCGACACCATGCACGGGAAAAACATCTAAAGAATCGTCAATTTTTAACTTTTGTTTAATATAGACCGTTGAATAAAAACAAATAAAACCCGCAGAAATTCCTATAACTAGTGCGCCACCTGGGCCAACAAAACCTGATGCAGGTGTTATTGTCCCTAAACCGGCAACCATGCCCGTTACCGCGCCTAAGACACTCGCTTTACCAAATTTTTTCCATTCAATAGCAGCCCAAGTCAGTGCACCTGCTGAAGCGGATAAATGCGTGACTAACATAGCCATTGCTGCGTCACCATTGGCGGCTAAGGCACTACCACCATTGAAACCAAACCAACCGACCCAAAGCAAACCTGCCCCCGTAATAGTCATGGTTAAGTTATGTGGCAACATAGGCGTTCGAGGGAAACCATATCGAGGACCTAAAACAACAGCAGCAACCAATGCGGCAACACCACAGGTAATATGCACCACAATACCACCGGCAAAATCATAAATGCCCATTTGGCCTAACCAACCGCCGCCCCAAACCCAATGAGTTACCGGAGCATAAACCGCTAGCAACCATAAGCCACTAAAAATTAAGACTGCAGAAAACTTCATTCTTTCTGCATAAGCGCCAATAATAAGTGCTGGAGTAATAACCGCAAACGTCATTTGAAATAAAGCAAACAAGCTTTCCGGAATATCACCAACAAGGGTTTCTTTGGTTATTCCCATCATAAGTACTTTGCTAAAATCCCCTATCCACGCATTACCTTCACCAAAGGCTAAGCTATAACCGACCACAAACCAAAGTATCGAAGAAAGAGCAGCAATTGAAAAACACTGCATAAGAATAGAAAGAATATTTTTACGTCGAACTAATCCACCGTAAAATAAAGCGAGTCCGGGTAAGGTCATCATTAGGACTAGAGCCGTTGATGTGAGGATCCACGCCGTATTTGCGCCGTTCAATTCGTCATTGCTGGCAAAACTTGGCAATGCGACCGCGGACAAAAGTAAAACAAAAAGTGTTAATACTTTATTCATCGTTATGCTTGAGTGTAACTGTTTAAATAGCTTCATTATCTGTTTCACCTGTTCTGATCCTAACAATATGTTCGATGTTAGTGACAAATATCTTACCGTCACCTATTTTTCCTGTTTGTGCTGTTTCGAGAATAGTGTCGATAACACGCTCAACCATTTCATCCTTAACAGCGAGCTCAAGTTTCATTTTTGGTAAAAAATCGACAACATATTCGGCACCACGATAAAGTTCGGTATGACCTTTTTGACGGCCAAAACCATTAACTTCGCTTAACGTTAATCCTTCTAGACCTATCTCACTGAGTGCTTCACGAACATCATCGAGTTTAAAAGGTTTGATTATTGCGGTTATCAACTTCATTTGTTCACCTTTAGTGCATATTATTTAAGATTGTTTATATAAATTTATTTAAGCACCATTTGTGCCCAAAGAGACAATCAATTAAAAAACAATAAGTTAAAAAATAATAATTAATATTACACCGCTCAAATGCACCAAAATGTTACACACAAACACAACCCAAACACCATATTGGTGCGCAGATTATGACCATTAGTCAGATTTTATGTTTAAGAAAAAGTGTAAAGGGCAAAATTGAAGGTTTAGTATTAGCAAAGGTTAGAGATGGTAAATAGCGCACAAAAAAAAAGCCCTACGGGTGTAGAGCTTTTAAGCAGAGACAATAACGACTTAATCGATTAGCTGATACTGCTCGCGTAAAATATCAATAATTTCAGCTTTAGGGTTAGCAGACAAAACAATTTTTTGACCGGTAATTTTCTCAGCGATCGCTGTGTATGTTTGTGACACATCCATTAATACGGATGCCGGTAACTCATTGTTGCGAGCTAAAGCTAAGCGCTCGTCCATGCGATTTTTATTTAATAAAATATCAGCATCAGGGAAATGTGCTAAAAGTAATTGGCGGAAACCTTCTTTCGAGTTTTCAACCACTTTACCGGCACGATATTGCTCGCCATCCCAAATACGTGAAGAATCAGGCGTACCCACTTCGTCCATATAAATTAACTTGTCGTTGCCAGCTTTATCTTTTACATAGCCAAATTCAAACTTAGTATCTACAAAGATTTGGTCAAGCTTTGCCAACGCATCAGAAATAACGTCAAAACCTTCCGTTAATAATTTTTCGTATAAAGTAATATCATCAGGCGTTTTAAAATTAAAGGCTTCAAAATTATCTTCAATATTTTTGCGAGTAATATTAACATCATCAATCGCAGGAACGCCCGGAATGCCTTCTAAAATACCTTTTGTTGAAGGTGTTTGTAGAAGTTCAGGTAGCTTTGAATCTTTCAATAATCCTTCAGCTAATTCGATACCACAAAAATCACGTTCACCTTTTACGTATGAACGCCACATAGAACCGGTAATATACTGACGACAGATAGCTTCAATCATTACAGGTTTAGCTTTTTGTACGATCCAAACAAACGGATGTGGAATATCAAGAATATGACTATCGGCTAGACCTTGATCTTTAAATAATTTAAACCAATGATTTGATATAGCATTCAGTGATGCACCTTTTCCAGGTACACCTTGCATACCACCTTCGCCTTGCCAAATACATTCAAAAGCAGAAATACGATCACTAATAACCATAATGGCTAAAGGTGTGTCGTCGGCAACATCATAGCCTTTCTCTTGAATTAGTCGCTTACTATCCGCGTCGGTTAACCAATAAACACTGCGCACTTTACCGCTGTGAACTGGTGCATCGGTACGAATAGGTAAATCATTATTTACCGCTAAAATTTGATCTGCAAGACTCATCGGTTTAAACCTTAATTATCAAGTTAATATTAATTGTAGCGAATAATATCTTTGCGCGTTATCCCAAAAGATAAAATAGTATTCGGTATAATTAATAAAAACATTTTAATACATTATAACCAAGGTGTTTAGTTTAATTTCCAAAGTAAAGAACGGTGCTAATAACTATTAGTAAGTACTTTAAAACGCAGAAAGTGAGCTAAAGAACAAGTTAGTATAATTAAAAAAAGAAAAGGACGCCTAATGGCGTCCTTATCTCAAAGCTTTTTCAAGTTCTATGCAGCTAAAGCAGCTTTCGCTTTTTCAACTAAGAATGTGAATGTTGCTTTGTCGTATACTGCAATATCAGCTAGGATCTTACGATCGATTTCAATAGCAGCCTTTTTAAGACCATTAATGAAAACACTGTAAGATAAACCGTTTATGCGAGCTGCTGCATTTATACGAGTGATCCAAAGCTGACGGAATTGACGTTTACGTTGACGACGATCGCGGTAAGCGTACTGACCTGCTTTAGTTACTGCTTGATAAGCAACACGGTAAACACGGCTACGTGCTCCGTAATAACCTTTAGCTTGCTTTAGAACCTTCTTGTGACGTGCACGAGCTTGTACACCACGTTTTACTCTAGCCATTCTATATCTCTCCTATTAACCGTGACGTAAAAGTTTTTTAACTGACTTAATGTCAGCCGCCGAAATCATGCACTTAGCACGAAGATGACGTTTAACTTTAGTACGACGCTTAGTCAAGATATGACGAAGGCCAGCTTGTTTGAACTTGTAGCCAGAGGCTGTTTTTTTAAAGCGCTTCGCAGCACCTTTGTTAGTTTTCATTTTAGGCATGAATATTACTCCGCATTCATGTTTGTGCTATTACACATAAACATTGCCATTGAAATTTAGCAACTTAGGCGAAAAACTTAACGCGTTTATTTAAGGATAAACAAAAATAAACGTTAGTTTTTACTTTCAGGCCTAAAGTTACCCGTTAAAATCAATAATGGTGAACTTATTTTAATTTACATCAAACTAAGTTACTTGAAATACCGGTTATTGATTATTTTTTAGGTGCTAGTACCATCACCATTTGTCTTCCTTCCGCACGACGCGGGAAGAATTCAAGTACAGTTAACTCTTCTAAATCGTTTTTAACGCGAGTTAGTAGTTGTAAACCGAGTTCTTGGTGAGCCATTTCACGACCACGGAAACGTAAAGTTACTTTAACTTTATCGCCACCCTCTAAAAAGCGCTTCAGGTTGCGTAGTTTTACCTGATAGTCGCCTTCATCTGTTCCAGGACGGAATTTAATTTCCTTAACCTGTATCTGTTTCTGGTTTTTGCGTTGTTCTTTTTGTTCTTTAGCTTTTTCATAGATAAACTTACCGTAATCCATAACACGGAGTACAGGAGGTTTAGCCGTAGGGCTTATTTCAACAAGATCAACACCAGCTTCGTCAGCTTGATCCATTGCTTCATCTAATGTGACGATGCCACCAGGCTCTCCGTCAAATCTAATCAAACGAACTTCATTATCAGCAATACCTGTAATTAACTCATTTAAACGATGTGCTGGCTCTTTTTGCCCGCCTCGTTGTCCACCTTTAATAGCCATGTTCCTCCAAAGAACTTTGTTCCGAGTAGCTGGTGTTATTTTTAACTTAACAACTACTCAGATTAATAAAATATTTTGATGTATGTTATAAACGTTATTATAAGTAATTTAAACGCTAACTGCGAGAGTTAACTTCTTCACTTAGTTTAGAAATAAAGTCATCAACAGACATTTTGCCTAAATCTTCACCACTTCGCGTTCGAATAGCGATTTCGCCTGCTTCCATTTCTTTGTCACCAACAACTAACAAATATGGAACACGCTTCAAAGTGTGCTCGCGGATTTTAAAGCCTATCTTCTCATTTCTCAAGTCTAGTTTTACTCTAAATCCACTTTCTTTTAGTTTTTTAACAACTTTTTCACAATATTGACCCTGTTTGTCGGTAATATTCATCACAGTTGCATGAATTGGAGATAACCAGGTCGGAAACTTCCCGGTAAACTCTTCAATCAAAATTCCAATAAAACGCTCAAGTGAACCTAAAATAGCACGATGAATCATCACTGGGATGTATCTTTCGTTGTCTTCACCAACATAAGTTGCGCCTAAACGCTCTGGTAAAGCAAAATCGAGCTGCACTGTACCACATTGCCAAGCACGACCTAAACAATCCATTAAGGTAAATTCAATCTTAGGACCATAAAATGCTCCTTCGCCTGGTAAATATTCAAATTTGATGTCGCTGTCGGTTAATGCTTGTGCAAGGCCCGCTTCAGCTTTGTCCCAAATTTCATCACTACCAATGCGATTTTCAGGACGCGTTGATAATTTAACAACAACATCTTCAAAACCAAATGAACCATAGACATCGTATACCATCTCGATACATTTTTTTACTTCGGCTTGTACTTGTGATTCCATACAGAAAATATGAGCATCATCTTGAGTAAAACCACGAACGCGCATTAAGCCATGTAATGAACCTGATGGCTCGTTACGATGACAACAACCAAACTCAGCGATACGTAAAGGTAAATCGCGGTACGATTTCAAACCTTGGTTGAATATCTGTACATGACCTGGACAGTTCATTGGTTTTATCGCGTATTCACGCTTTTCAGACTCAGTGGTGAACATGCCGTCGGCATATTTTTCCCAATGACCTGATTTTTCCCAAAGGCTTCTGTCCATCATCATCGGCGCTTTAACTTCGTCATAATCATATTCGTGTAATTTTTCACGAATAAATTTCTCTAACTCAGTGTAAATTGTCCAACCATCGTTATGCCAAAACACCATGCCTGGTGCTTCTTCTTGCCAATGAAATAAATCTAATGTTTTACCAATTTTACGGTGATCGCGCTTTTCAGCTTCTGCTAAACGAACGATATACGCTTTAAGTTGCTTTTTATCAGCCCAAGCTGTGCCGTAAATACGTTGCAACATTTTGTTGTCAGAATTACCGCGCCAATAAGCACCAGCAACTTTCATCAATTTAAAATGATGACAATGACGCATACTAGGTACATGAGGACCACGACACATATCAATGTATTCTTGGTGATGATATAAAGCAGGCGTATCAGTTTTCTCGATGTTTTCATCAAGAATCTGTAATTTGTAGGTTTCACCACGCTCAGTAAACGCATCGTAAGCGTCTTGCCATGAACCTGTTTTCTTAACAACTTCATAACCGGTGCGTGCTAGTTCAGTCATACGTTTTTCAAGTTTGACTAAATCGTCTTCAGTAATTGACTCTTCAAGGTCAATATCATAATAAAAGCCGTTATCAATCGTTGGTCCAATCGCCATTTTAACATTTGGGTATAACTGCTTAATAGCATGCCCTAGTAAATGCGCACAAGAATGACGAATAATCTCAAGAGCTTCGTTATCTTTATTAGTGATAAGTTGTAAAGAAGCATCTTGGGTAATTAATTCACAAGCATCAACAAGATTTCCGTCGATACGACCCGCGATGGTTGCTTTAGCAAGACCAGGTCCTATGTCTAAGGCAACATCCATTACCGATACTGCATTGTCGAATGAACGTTTTGAACCGTCAGGGAGAGTGATAACAGGCATTAATTTTCCTTTATTTCAGTGGCGTCACACACAAAGTGACGCTTGAATATATTTTTAATAATATAAACTATTTCTTTTGGGAAATATTTGAGGTCGCAAATATAGGGGAATTCCCCTTTATTTGCAATATAAAGACAGACTTATCTTTTTGCCATCATTGCCAGCGCCATCGCTTCTGCGACTTTAATACCATCAATACCCGCTGATAATATACCACCTGCATAACCAGCACCTTCACCAGCCGGATAAAGACCTTCGACATTAATGCTTTGCAGTGACTCTCTATCACGGGTAATTTGAATGGTTGATGATGTTCTTGTCTCAACAGCCGTTAATGTCGCATCATTCATTGAAAAACCTTTTATCTTACGTTCAAAGGCAGGTAATGCTTCACGAATAGCGGCAATAGCGTAATCAGGTAAGGTTTCACTTAAGTCGCAATATTTAACGCCGGGCTTGTATGAAGGGCTAACTTCGCCATGCTCACCGCTTTTACGTCCAGCAAGAAAATCACCAACCAACTGCACTGGCGCATCATAATTTTCTCCACCGAGTTTAAAGGCTGTTTCTTCTAAACGGCGTTGAAATTCAATACCCGATAATACGTCTGAAGGATCATCTTTATTAGCAAAGTCGCTAGGCTCAATACCAACAACAATTGCGCTATTCGCATTACGCTCATGACGCGAGTATTGGCTCATACCATTAGTGACTAAGCGCCCTTCTTCTGATGCCGCTGCAACTACAGTTCCGCCAGGACACATACAGAAGCTGTAAACACTTCGACCATTATTACAATGGTGTACTAATTTATAATCTGCAGCGCCTAATATTTCATTACCGGCATTGTCACCAAAACGTGCATCATCAATAACTGATTGCTCATGTTCTATGCGAAAGCCAACTGAAAAAGGTTTAGCTTTTACCGAGACTTTATTTTTAACAAGCATCTCAAAGGTGTCACGAGCGCTATGACCTACGGCTAAAGCAACATAATTGGTATCAATACGTTCGCCACTGGCCAGTGTTAAGCCATTAATACGTTTGTGTCCATCAGCACCTTGCTCTTCATCAAAATGAAATTCGTCAACGCGTTGTTCAAAACGAATTTCACCACCAAGCGCAATAATCTTAGCGCGCATTTGCTCAATCATAGTAACGAGCTTAAAGGTACCAATATGCGGTTTACTCACAAATAAAATTTCTTCAGGCGCGCCTGCATCAACAAATTCATGCAGCACTTTACGGCTATAATGTTTCTTGTCTTTAACTTGGCTATAGAGTTTACCATCAGAAAAAGTACCTGCACCACCCTCACCAAATTGTACATTAGATTCAGTATTGAGTATTTTTTTGCGCCAAAAGCCAAAGGTATCTTTGGTGCGTTGACGTACTTCTTTACCGCGCTCTAAAATAATCGGCTTAAATCCCATTTGAGCAAGTACTAATCCGATAAATAAGCCACATGGACCAAAGCCAATAACAACAGGTCGTTGTGATAAGACTTCTGGCGCTTGGGCAACAAAATTGTAGCTCATGTCAGGGCTTACTTTTACTTGGCTGTCTTTAGCAAATTTTTCAAGTAATTCTTCATTAAGGCGAGTGTCTACATCAAGCGTATAAATCAACACTATTTTTGCTTTTTTACGTGCGTCATATCCGCGCTTATGAACCGTAAAATCAATTAGCTGATCTTCAGAAATTGATAATGTATCTAGAATAGCCAGTTTTATATCAGCTTCTTCATGATCAAGCGGCAGTTGGATATTTGTTAAACGCAACATAGTGAGCGGTTCCAAAAAGAGAAAAGGGAATTTTTCGGCATTTTACCTGAACATACCTCTCAGTTAAATCAACAATTGAAATTATTGCTAAGCTAGGTATGATCAGCTCGAAAATATTTCATCTCATCAAAAGAGTACGTTATGGCATTTGTAGTTACCGACAATTGTATAAAATGTAAATATACCGACTGTGTAGCAGTATGCCCAGTGGATGCATTTTATGAAGGTCCTAATTTTTTAGTCATCAGTCCTGAAGACTGTATTGATTGTGACTTATGTCCGGTTGAATGCCCTGCAGGCGCTATATATCAAGAAGATGACGTTCCTGAAGATCAAAAAGAATTTATCGAACTCAATGCTGAGTTAGCTAAAGTATGGCCGAGAATAACCGAAGTAAAACCCGCACCTGCCGATGCACAGGAATGGGATGGCGTACCCAATAAAATAGCTCACTTAATTATTGAAAATTAAAATCAGCTCAGCAAAATAAACACATTGCTCAATTATTAACTATACTCACACCAACAGGGTCAATGAATAATTGGTGCATTATGTGGCAATCTATTGAGCAAGCAATCAAAACTGAAACCGGTGAGCAATTCACTATTGAAAAAAAGCGCCTTATTTCAACAAGTGAAAGCAATTTAGCTTACCAACTAAGCAATAAGCATGATCATTACTTTATTAAAATTAAAGATAAAAATCACTTCAACCATTTTGAATCAGAAGCTTACGCCCTAAATCAAATACGTTCTCTTAAACAAATCACTTGCCCCGAAGTTATAGCATTAGGAAGCACCCTTGATAAAAGCTTTATTGTGCTTGATTACATTCCATTTTCACACGCTACCGAAAAACATTGGTATAATTTAGGTGCACAGCTCGCCTTGATGCATAAAGGTTCGCCACATGGACAATTTGGTTGGCAACACGACAATTATATTGGCGACACTTTACAGCCGAACAACTGGCGTAGTAATTGGAAAACCTTCTTCTCAGAACAACGAGTTGCTTGGCAATTACAATTACTGAGCGAAAAATCAATAACACTGGGTAACATTGACCATATTACTGATATTTGCCACGACGCATTAAATCATCACGATGTTAAACCTTGCCTAGTTCATGGTGACTTATGGATGGGTAACTTAGGCTTCACAGACTCTTTGTCAGTCATTTATGATCCTGCTTGCTATTATGGTGACCGAGAAGTCGATATTGCGATGACCGAACTCTTTGGCCAACTACCTTATGATTTTTATCAGGGTTACCAAGATATTTTCCCCCTTGAAAAAGGCTATGAGCAACGAAAGCTCATTTATAATTTTTATCATATCCTAAATCATGCGAATCTATTTGGTGGTATCTATATTGATCAATCAAGAGCTTTGTTATCTCGAATTTTATCATTACATTAATGTTAAAATAAAATTGATTGCACACAATAAGTTAAATAATTTAGACAACTTTATTTTTGATTTTGTTAGCGATTTTTACAAATATGAACATACTTAATCATCAGTAACCAAAAGAATCTAGGAGGCAAAATGTCCCAGGAATCAAGCTTACAAGCGATAAAAGAAAAACGTATTAGCTGCCCTCATTGCGGTCATCACTTACATTTATCTTTAGATACATCGGCTGGTGATCAAGATTATTACGAAGAGTGCCCTTCTTGTTGTCGAGATATTCACTTAAATATGCATATTGATGAATACCGCCAAAAAATTCAATTAGCGATAGACAGTGATGACGAACAAGTTTTTTAGTAATTATTACTCGTGTTTTCGCTTCACCATTGTTTTTTATAAAGGCTAAATTCACTAGAGAAACATTGCACAACTGCTTTAAACCTATATCATTCTCATCTTGATCATTTTTCTTCTTAAAATGATGGTTTTATAAGCACTCTTCCCTAATGAATATTACTGACTTTAGAAAAAACACCAAAAGCCTAATGAAATTGGCTTATCCTATTTTGATCGCTCAACTTGTGCAAACCCTAATGGGATTTGCAGACACGGTGATGGCTGGTCGAGTGAGCGCTACCGACATGGCTGCAGTAGCCGTTGCTAGCAGTGTTTGGCTACCCTTAATACTAACTATATATGGTTTAGTTATGGCACTTGCTGCCATAGTATCGCAACTTGCTGGAGCAAAAAAATTCCATTACGTTGCCAAAGCGACCTATCAAACAGCATGGATAGCATTAACCTTAGGTTTGTTGTTGATCGTTTTATATTATGCGATCACCCCCTTAGTCATTGAACAAATCCCACTAGAAAGCCATTTAAAACAATTACTTTTTGATTACTTAGGCTATATCGTTTGGGGGGGGCCAGGTTTTTGTTTATATCTTGTCTTAAGAAACTACTCTGAAGGTTTGTCGCATACCAAACCAACAATGATCATCAGTATCATAGGTTTGTTAATTAATATTCCGGCTAATTATATTTTTATCTACGGTGAGTTTGGCATGCCTGCACTAGGTGGTGCCGGTTGTGGTATCGCCACAGCTATCGTTTATTGGGTTATGTTTGTCTCGATGTTTATTTATTGTTACGTATCAAAAAAATTAAAACATGCCTCATTATTTGAACGTTTTTACTGGCCAAACTGGCTAGAAATAAAAGAAATACTGACGATCGGTTTTCCTATTGCAATGTCATTACTGTTTGAGGTGAGTTTATTTGCCGTAGTCGCAATTATTTTGGTGCCCTTTGGTGCAGAGGTTGTTGCAAGCCATCAAATAGCCATTAACTTTTCAGGCTTAGTATTTATGGTGCCATTAAGTTTAGCTATGGCCGTGACTATACAGGTGGGTTATGCCGTTGGTAATAATGATTTAGCTAACGCGAAAGAAATATGCAATTATTCACTGATATTGTCACTTGTTATTGCAGTTGGTACTGCACTATTAACGATTGCTTTACGCTACCCCATCGCAGAAATATATACGCTAGATAGAAAAGTGATTGAGTTAGCCGCTAGCCTAATGTTTTTAGCTTCTTTATTTCAGTTTTCCGATGCAATACAAGTTATTTCTGCGGGAGCATTGCGAGGCTATAAAGATACGCAGTCTATTTTATACATTACTTTCTTTTCATATTGGGTCATTGGCTTAAGTTTAGGGCTAATTTTAGGGTTAACCAACTGGATAATTGACCCGATTGGTCCTTATGGTTTTTGGATAGGTATAATTTTTGGCTTAACAACTGCAGCCGTATTATTAGCTTGGCGACTCAGTATCATTCAAAAAAGAGTCGAAATGGCGCATTAATAAGCAAACAGTTAATTATTTAAATTGAAATACATAAAACTACTTGCAACTAACATTTCATATCGATAATATGACGCCCGTTGGTTAAAGCAACTAACAATTGCTCGCTTAGCTCAGTTGGTTAGAGTACTTGCATGACATGCAAGGTGTCACTGGTTCGAGTCCAGTAGCGAGCACCAAACATAGGTTCTTTAAGAACCAATAGAGACCGGAAAACCCTAATCAAACAAGGTTTTCCGGTTTTTTTATGTCTTATAGCTTCCGATATAAACTCGTGACATCCTCAAAAAAAAGCAGTACTGTAAACAGTACCGTTCAAATAGCATACAACTGGTACTGCTTTATGCCGAAAGTAACCCCCCTAAGCTCTACGGAAGTCAAGCAATCGTTATCTAACCCAAAAGTTAAAGCTGCTATGGCAGAAGGTAAAGTGTTTATATTGCGTGATGGTGGTGGCCTACACCTCAGAATAAGGCCGAATAAATCAAGATCATGGGGTTTAGACTATGTACAGCCATATACCAAAAAGCGTGTAAGCATCAGTTTTGGCACATACCCTACCGTATCACTGGCATCAGCCAGAGAGCATAGACAGAATGCAAAAAGACTCCTAGACAACAATATAGATCCCAAAAAACATCGGGAAGAATTAGAGCGCAAAGAAGTGCTATCGACTAATAATACGTTCGAGGCCGTTATGCTTACTTGGTTCGAATTGAAAAAAACCAAGGTTAAAGCAAATACCGCAAACGGTATTTTCCGGAAACTCGACAAGTATATTCTTCCGGAGTTAGGAAAAAGACCAATTAAAGAAATATCAGCGCCAGAGGTCATCGAAATATTAAAGCCAGTTGCGGCAAGTGGCATTCTCGAAACTAACACTAAAATAATTCGATATTTAAACGAAATTATGACCCATGCAGTTAACGCCGGCATTATTGACCATAACTCGCTAGCTGGCATAAAATCTGTTTTTGAAACACCTAAAACCAAACATGTGCCAACCATCAGGCCTGAAGAATTACCAAAGTTCATGAAAGCATTAAGCCTTTCTCGTGCAAAACTTGTGACGAGGCTTTTAATCGAATGGCAACTTCATACTATGGTTAGACCCGGAGAAGCTGCAAAAGCGCGATGGTCAGAAATTGATTTTGTCAAAGAGCTGTGGAATGTTCCGGCAGAGACCATGAAAAAAAATCGCGATCATACAGTGCCATTAACTGAGCAAACATTAAAAATACTTGAATCAATAAGGCCAATTAGCGGCCATCGTGAGTTTATATTTCCTGGGGACACAAATCCAAACAGACATGCAAATGAATCAACTGCGAATAACGCAATTAAGGGTATGGGCTATCATGGGATATTAGTAGCACATGGTATGCGTTCAATTGCAAGTACAGCCCAAAATGAACAAGGCTTCGACTTTGACGTTGTTGAAGCTGCATTAGCTCATCTAATTAAAGATAAAGTACGCCGAGCATACAACCGTGCTGATTATCTAATACCAAGAACGGTAATGATGGCTTGGTGGTCAAATTATATCGAGCATGCTTCAACGGGGAATTTAAGCTTAGCGAGTACTTTAAATGAGCTTAAGTTAGTGAATAGCAACTAAAGCTGTACAAAATACCACCCTGTTACGAATATTGCGCAACAATAGGTATGTTAAACACAAAACCTTAGAAATATCTCGCCACTTACTAGTGTAACTTGGCGGTAAAAGCCTCGCTTCACATGCTGTTTTTTGCTCGTTCTTTCAACGGCAACAACCTAATAGCCGGAAAGCTTTTTAGACGAATTGCTAGCTGTGTAAGCAAGTGTAGGAGTTTACCTAAAGCAACACACTCAGGCAAACGTTCTTCTCGCCGAACTTTTTTACTATGGTCATGTGGATACCCATGCCAGTCATCAATCAAGTTGCCGTAATTTTGTAACCTGAAGAAACGACTCACTATTGGATTAATATACTGGTCAGCACAAGTGAAGTCGTAATTATTAGTTAGCACTACAACTGACTTGTTTCGGATTAAGGGATCAAACCCTTCTCTGCTGACATATAGTAGAAGCTTCATCAACGAAAGCATACATTCGATAACTCTCTTGTTTTGCGGTGTATGCGTATTGATCGCGTAACGATGCCCTCAACTTGAAATTCATCATCGACCCAGAAGCCACCGTGAGATAATGAGTCATAAACAGCCTTGTTAAAATTATCAGCATCATAAGAACGTCTATCACCGCGATAAAGCTCTAAACGAATCAATACAGCGTCTTCAATCATTATTTTAGCAAGTCCAAGCCTTTGCAATATTTCAACAACAGCTTGCTTGTAATCGCGCCCTTTCTTACTCAACAACACCCTATCATCAACATGTCTATAATAAGTATTGTTCGATGGTGGAAACGGCAAGGTAAATTTATACATCAATAATCAACTATCAATTGAACGTACAAATATATTCACTTCTAAACATTCATCTTTCAAACAAGAAAATCACTCATTTAATTTCGACTGGCTTTTTTGACCTCTAGCCTATTTAGTACAAAAATTAGTAATTAAAACACGTCGGTCACTATAGACAAACTATGTATTCATAGGATATATTTGTCGGACGAGACAAAGGAAGGAACTTCCAACTTGTCACGCCGAACAGATAAGCGGAGCTTATCCAAATATACCCCCCATAGTATTACCGATTCAAACATTCAAAACCAATAAAACCAAAAACAAACCCTTATATACCAACGCCTACAGCCATGTTTGAAGTATTTACTCTAATTCCTATTAGCTTTTCAGCACCGTTACAAACGTAACTTCTCTGGAGGTACGTGGAAGCGTTGCTCTGTAGAGCATTCGCCTATTTTTTATACAGCGTATTTTGACGGTTTGATACGCCCAAAACTAGCCCCGTTACAAAGAATGTTGCGCGATTTGCTACGAATTCACCAAAGACCAGGCATAAAAAAACGGCTCATATAGAACCGTCATTTAGTACACATCTAGGGTAATTCGAAGATAACGCGAAAATAGAGTCGTTATCTAAATGTCAAAATAACGACTGAATTCACTGTTAAGGGCTTCTGATTGTTCTAGTAAATCATCCATAATTTATCACCCTACATACTTTTTAACTGTTGGTTCGTTTTAGGTAAATGCACCCTAAACGCACTTTCAAATTTTATTGTGGTAGCAAGAAACCACTGAATAAGTTCGGGCCAGTTGTCAATTTCATAAGCATCACATTCTTTTACTATCACTATTTTAGACTGCTTGGCATTATCTTGCCTTAACCATGTAAGGGGTTGACCAAAGGTGTCATTGATAACATCTTCATTTACTTTTAATTTATCAAAAAATTGTTTATTACGTTCAGCTTTACCTCGTTGAAATACAAGTTCGATTCGTACTTCCTTTTTGTTGAAAATTAAGAAATAACCACAACCTGAAACTCCTGCCGTTGTAGAGACCCAATTGTCTTTGCTAGGGCTTATATTGTTGAATAACTTACAATCACTATGATGTAGAACGTCTAACAAACGCCCCCAAAACTCTGACCGTATTTTATGCCGGTTGCTTATCTCTGTTTTAGTTTGGATTTCTTCAGCTTCTTTAGCGTTAATACCAATCATGAATTCTTTGGCTTCAGGTGTCGGAATAATTTGTTCAACGTTTAAAAATAGTTCATCACTCATCGCATACGGCGTTACTTTAAAGCACTGTAGTTGAATGTTATGGCTAAGCAGCCACAAAGCAGTGCTGGTAACTTCCTTACGGTAATTAGCTGCTACAAACACTAACCGTTGGGCATTGCCGCTATTAAGTACCAACTCTTCAAGATCGGAAAGATTAAAAAACTCGCATAAGTTAGCTTTAGCATCTTCACCGTCACAGTAACGGTTCAAATATTTCTGATAAATATCGACTATTTGTTGTTTAGTTAAGCTTGAACAATAAGACGCATATTTTAGCGCCTGCCAAAGCACATCACGGCCACTGTCATCGAGTTTATTTTCAATAACAACTAAGTTGCCGTCTTTATCTAACGCGAGTAAATCAAGACGCTCACGCGTATCATCAAAGCCATCGAACTCTTTTTGAATGATCAACAGCTCTTCACCCAATGCATTTGGTTCATTAGCTAACCATTCTTGGAGATGTGCCCGCTCTGTAAAGCCTAGCTCAGAAAAACTCTTACTTTGAATACGTGAAATACGGTTACTGCTTGAATCAATTTTAAACATGAAAGTCCTTTTAATTTGTTCGCGTTAATTTACCGCTGATTAACTTGATGCCGGAGCACTTAATGCATTTTCAACAACGGCATCGGCGAGGTGGATTTGGGTGGTTTGTGCGTCACTTAGGCGGGCTTTGAGTTGTTCACACAAGGCCATTAGTTCGTCGAGTTTTGCTACGATGCGGTTTTGTTCGGCTAGTGGTGGCAAAGGTATGTTCAAGTTTTCTACATCACCGACTCTTAAGTGTTTTACAGTTAAACCTACCGCATGCTCCGACGCTCGTTCCAATAAATGAGGTTCAGTTAAAGCTAAAAGTATAAACTTGTTAGAAACGTACTCATGCATAGGCCTTATAAGCATTGTTCTTTGGCCTAAGCACCACTTAACATCCTCTGGTATGATTGCAGCCTCTCCCATTGGTGCTTCACGAGTAAACATTATGTCACCACTCTTAGGGGGGCACCTGCGTGACCAATAATCATATGTTTCTTCGTTCACATACTTTAAGCCATCAAAGCGAAATTCACGTTCACGAATATTCGTTGTCCTTATTATTGGAATCCCTGAGTCGGTGTATGGAGCTGTTTTATTGTGGCAATCGACTAAAAGCTGTGTTGTTTGAATTAAATGAACACAAGCCCAACTCTTTGGTAAAAGAAATGGAGCATTTGCTGACTTTAACTTATTAAGTTTACGCAGCATGGTCTTACATTCAGCATTGTCAGCTAAATTACTTTCTAACCAAGACTTTTGCTCAAAAGAAAGTTTCTCTAAGAGGATACTTGCGGGTTCGTCGCTTGGGTTTTGTGGGACGAGTTTTCCCATGACCGCTAGCTGTAAGATGGTTTGTTTTAGTTGCTCTATGCTGTGTTCGGTGGTGAACAGGATGTCGAAGTGCTCGGCGATACGTTGCCAACTTGTTTGGAAGTCATCTGCGTCAGCACCATCTGTAAGCGCCGCTAGTAGCACTTCAACCAAGGTTTGGTGTGCAGTTAGGCTTTGCTCGGTTTGTTGCTCTAACTGGTCACACAAGGCCATTAGTTTATCGACTTTAGCGACGATGCGGTGTTGTTCGGCTAGTGGTGGTAAACATACAACTATTGGATATAACTTACGGCCAGAAATTACAGGCTGAGCCGTTGCACTATCATTCTCATTTAAGTTTGTTGCTTTTAATAGCCAAGACAAATAATAAATATAAATATTTTCTTCAGAAAATGTTGTAACAAATGCATTATCAGTGATCCACGCTCTTACAGGAGTAATATGTACTGAACCACAGTAAAAGCCAACACGGCCTATAACCAATGTGCGCTTATCAACATTATGAGCATCATGATAACCTGTAACACCATTACCACCATAGACAGGAACTTTTCCTTCCATGTTCATTTGTTTAGATGTTAAACCATTTCCTGATGATATTTGAATAATAGATTGTAATCTTGCCCACTCCCAACCTATAGGTAATTCAGTCGTTTTTTCTTCATCTGTGATGACAGGAAGCGCTATTTGTTTTTTGAACTTTTTTTGTGCAATAAGTTGTGTTTTTTCTTCTGCTATTTTTTCAAGTAAAATACTCGCAGGCTCATCATTAACATTTTGTGTGCCTAGCTTGCCACGTACGGCGAGTTCTAAGATCAGCTCTCTTAGCTTTTTTATACCGGTTAATTCAATCTTATTACTTGAACCGCGCCCTACGGCATTACGCTTTTTAATGGCGCTAGTCCAAACATCGATATTGTCGGTAATTAGCTTATTAACATCAGTCATGATTACTTACCATCGCTTGCAAGTGCCGCGGACAAAATACCTTTAAGCTGATCGCGTAGTGCTTGAATATCATCTTGCTGCTTAGCGTAGTTACTTAATAGCTCTTGTGGATCATGACTGATCACTTCGCCAACGTGTGGGTTTTTAATATCAAGGTTGAAGTTACGGGCAATAATGTCGTCAATGCTCACTTGCCATGCTTGTTCGGTTTCTACACGCGAGGCAAAACCGTCAGCCTCGTTACCCCACCAGTCAATTTCTGTTTGAAACTCTTCAAATTTCATTGGTTTGGTTTTGTTGTAGTTTTTAACGCCGGCTGGGTATGGGTGCTCGTAGTACCATACTTTTGACGTGGGTTTGCCTTTGGTAAAGAACAGTATGTTAGTTTTAATACTGGTATATGGGGCAAAAACGCCATTAGGTAAACGCACAATAGTATGTAAGTTACATTCTTCGGTTAATAGCTTTTTGATTTTGGTTTTAACGCCTTCACCAAATAAAGTGCCGTCGGGTAATACTACCGCAGCACGACCACCCTGCTTTTCGTTATCTTTGCCAACAGTTGGTGACGCCAGCACTTCAACAATTAGCTGTAAAAATAAATCAGCAGTTTCACGGGTACGGGTTTCCGTAGGAAAGTTCTTTTCAATACCGTCTTCTTCCGTGCCGCCAAAAGGTGGGTTGGTTACAATAACGTCTAATTCTTCATCCCAGCTTGAAAGCGGTTTGTTTAAGGTATTGCCATGTTTTACTTGTACCGGTACTTCAATGCCGTGTAGTAGCATATTGGTGGTACAGAGTAAGTGCGGTAATTGTTTTTTCTCAACGCCGTGAATTTGCTTTTGTAATATTTGGTGATCAGCAGAAGTTTTAACATAGTTGTCTTTAACATGGTCAAACGAACAGGCTAAAAAGCCACCTGTACCACAAGCGGGATCCATTATGCTTTCGCCAAGCTTAGGGTCAACACGGTTAACCATAAAACGGGTAACGGCGCGTGGCGTATAAAACTCGCCAGCATTACCAGCGCTTTGTAAGTCTTTTAGTATTTGCTCGTATAAATCACCAAACAGATGACGCTCTTGTGAGTCGGTAAAGTCAATTTCGTTAAGCTTGTTGATCACTTGGCGCAGTAGTGTGCCGTTTTTCATGTAGTTAAAGGCATCGCTAAAGGCTTCACGCACGACATAGCCGCGTGGGTTAAGCTTTATTGGTGCGGTTAAGTTTTTAAGATCGGTAAAGAGTTGGTCGTTAACAAATTCTAATAATTCGTCACCCGTTATGCCTTCATTATCTTGTGCCCAGTTACGCCATAAATACTGCGTTGGTATTGGCTCTTGATAGTTTTCAAGTTCAAACTCTAATGCTTCTTCTTGGGCATCAAATATTTTAAGAAAAAGTAACCAAGACATTTGCCCTAATCGTTGGGCATCGCCGTCTACACCGGCATCTTTACGCATAATATCTTGAATGGACTTGATCACTGAACTGACAGACATATTGGGCTCTACTTATTACTTCGGATAATAAAATGCACCTATGATTGGCTCATGGTGCATTAAAAATTGTTTGTTTAAGGTTAACTGGCTTTATCGATTTTACTATGTTGATAAAGCGCTGTTTCTAAATCGGTTATGGCTTGATCATACCCTTTTCTGTTGCCAAAGGCTTGCTTTGCTATCTCCATTGGCTTGCCCATTTGATCGAACGGCTGAACTTTAAGCACATGTATACTTTCTATCTCGGTGACACCTGAGTCAGCGTACTTATCGAGTAAGGCATTAAGGACTGTTTGTGCTTGTTCTGAGTACTTAGTGAAGTAGTTACGCTTTTTAACGTTGTTAGCACGCTCTTGTCGCGTTAATGGTGGCTGGTCAAAGGCGATATGACATATAAGGTCAAACGGGTCGAGTTCTTTGCTTATATCGTCTTCGAGTGCTTGCCATATAACACCTTCGTTGGCTAATTCGTCAATAATTGTTTGTTTACGCTCGCTCGCATTCCACTTACGGGTAAAGTCATCAAGTGAGGTAAATTGCTTTTGAATGGTTTTACGGGTGTAGTCTTTAAACGATTCGGTGACTAGCTTGCCGTCGGTATCGTAATACTGGATACGTTCGGCCATCTTTTTAACCTTAACACCTGATACTTGGAATTTGATAAAACGTTTTTCGTCTTCATCATCGCCCCAGTCTGCATCAATTTCTCCATCATCTTGGTTAGCACCAGTGTCAAAGTCTTGCTCTGGTTCGGTAACTGTATTATTAGCACCTTCACTTGTGTCTACTTGCTCATCACCTGTAAGTTCATCAATAAATGAGTCGTTTTCATCGTCAATAATATCTTCTGGTTTCGACACCATGACTTTAACGGCTTCGCCATCAAACTTCTCATCGGCGAACAGCTCTGTTGCTTTTTTGAAGTCGAGAATGGTAAACCAAAGTTTATTGTATCTGTCGTCAATGCGAGTGCCGCGCCCAATGATTTGCTTGAACTTGGTCATCGATTGAATGTTTTGGTCAAGCACAACGAGCTTACAGGTTTTAGCATCAACACCTGTGCTCATTAATTCAGAGGTAGTGGCAATAACCGGATAAGCTTTTTTGGGGTTAATAAAATTGTCTAACTGTGCTTTGCCTATTTCATCATCACCGGTGATTTTCATCACGTACTTTTCGTTTTTAGCCACTTGTTTAGGATTTAAGTTAACCAAGGCGCGGCGCATACGGTCAGCGTGATCGATATCGTTACAAAAGACGATGGTTTTAGCCATAGGATCTGTACGTTCTAAATAACTGGTAATGGTTTGTGCCACCAGTGTTGTGCGTTCGTCGATGACTAAGGTGCGATCAAAGTCTTTTTGGTTATAAATACGGTCATCAATGAGTTCGCCTTGTTTATCAATTTGCCCTTTGGTGGGTCGCCAACCTTGTAGATCAACATCAATATCAACACGCACGACTTTATAGGGTGCTAAGAAGCCATCTTCAATGCCTTCTTTAAGTGAATAGGTGTATACCGGTTCACCAAAGTAGTCGATGTTTGATACTTCTTCGGTTTCTTTGGGTGTTGCCGTTAAACCAACTTGAGTCGCAGCGCTAAAGTATTCTAGTATTTCACGCCATGCGCTGTCTTCACTTGCACTGCCACGATGGCACTCGTCAATAATGATAAGGTCAAAGAAGTCTTTATCAACTTGTTTGTAAGCCTTTTGGCTTTCTTCAGGGCCGGTTAATGCTTGGTAAAGTGCAAGGTGTATCTCAAAAGCTGGGTCGACTGTTCGCTTCGTCACTTTGGTCATGGCTGAGCCAAAAGGTAAGAAGTCATTATTTTTTGATTGATCGACTAATATATTGCGGTCGGCTAAAAACAAGATACGCTTTTTCTGACGAGACTTCCATAAGCGCCAAATAATTTGAAAGGCGGTATAGGTTTTACCAGTGCCCGTAGCCATAACCAGTATAATACGGTTTTGCCCGTTAGATACCGCTTCAATGGTTTTATTAATCGCTTGTAGTTGATAATAACGCGGCGCTTTTCCACTGCCATCATCATGATAGTCTGGCGTAATTAACGGTAGCTGTGCTGCTGTAAAGCCGCGATAAGCGCAGTACTTCTGCCATAGTTGTTCTGGGGTTGGAAAGTCTGAAAGCTCTATGCGTGATTCAAGTTGTGCTGGGTTCGTTTTATCATGAAAGATAAAGCCATCGCCGTTTGAGGCAAAGATAAAGGGCACTTCAAGCAAACGGGCATAATCAAGCCCTTGTTGCATGCCCTTGCCTATTTCATGCTTGTTGGCTTTAGCTTCAATAACAGCCAGTGGCATATTAGGTTTATGGTAAAGCACAATGTCAGCAGACTTAACGGTTTTACGTACTCCGAGTTGACCACGAACGATAACTTTACCATCACGTAATTTAACTTCTTGGCGTATTTGCTTCATCAAATTCCAACCAGCGCTTTGTACTGCGGGCATGATAAATTTGCTGATTATGTCGGTTTCGGAGAGCTTTTTTTTGTCCATGATTTTGCCTTGGTGTTACTGCTTGTCCGTTATGCAGCATACAAGGTGCGATAATTGTAACTTATTGTCAATAGAAATAGATGAAAGCCACCTTAAATCAAGTGTTTGAGTAATAAGATAAATAAAGTAAAAAACAGTTAACGCCAAGGCACGCTAAGATCAAAAATTTTGGATGTTAACCACAATGGCGGTACAGATTAGTTTATTTAATACAAGAACTAAGAGGCGGCATATTGGCTTTTAGTTTGCTTCTTAAAGTCCCTTAACGAAATTCTATCAATTACTTACGTTGCCGTTATTATTTAGGAACTAAATTTTAAGAAGGTATAATTATCGATAACCAATAGTTTTATCGGTAACCATTTATCTATATAAAGCCCCGGCCTTACTTACCGCTATGTTCCGAGGGTCTGATGAAGCCTTTTTATTCGCCGCGGCCATACATTATTCAATAACATCATATCACCCCTTAAACAGCCGCACAGCTTGCATATGTTCAGCTGTAATCTAAGCTTTCAGTATCAATATAATCAAGGAAGATAATATGACTACTGATGACTTTGACCGTTTGAATATTTTGGCGGATAAAGTGCTTAACGACAGCGCCACCGACAATGAACTAAAAGACTTTAGCCAACTGCTATCAATGTGGAGCATATCGACATCACTCACTACAGCAAACACTTAAGTTGCCCCAATAAAAAAGCAACTGTTAAGGTGGGTGTGGTCAGTGCAAAAGACTGCTGTTGCCACTTTGCTGACCAAATACTGAAATTAAAAAGCAGCATTTTAAGGATTGCTTAGGCACAAAACGGTCATTATGAATTAACTCCAACTCACACTTTATATTAGAAATTGTATCGATATCCGCGCTACTTTGAATGACTGTCCCTGTTAATTTATCATGGGTGTCTTAATAACTTTCTCTTACTCAATATGCCCAGATAGTTCAATTACCTTCTGGTAATCTTTCCACATCCAATAATTACAATTAGCGTTATCTGCATACTTAATCAACTCAATAATCAACTTGTCAGAAAAGTTATTTTGACCTAACAATTGAATACCTGAGAAGGAGTTAGATTGTATTGCTAGCATTTCTTGGGGTACACTATAAGTTTTAGTCCGACCATCCTCATGCCTTTCTTTAGATGTTGTCGTAGTTACGCACCTCAACATGTGCCGAACCATACCACTTAAGGAATAACCAATAACATCATTATCATTAATATTTATCGCAACAGAGGTGTCGCTTTTGTTGGTTCGACTCTTGAGCATATCTTTGTCTAAGTGCTGCTCAATTAACCCGACCATCAATACCACAGTATTTACAAGTGTATCGGAAGCTGACAAGAATTTTAAAGCGTAATCTAAGCTAGCAAAAAACCTATTAAGTATTTGCTCAACATCCCTTAATTCAATATTGTTATTTTCAAACAAAGCCGCAAACAGTCCAATATTACCCTGCTGATTTTCAGTAAATGGATAAAGAAGAAGAGAGCCGGTCTTATATTTATCAAAATCAAGATCTTTGGCCATTAAGTACTCCAACAGAGAAACTTGTGGCAGGTTAATCTTTCGGTCAAAAAACTTTCTCAAATAAAGCTTTGCATCGAAATTTTGACCGTAAACTGATTCAACAGAGTGCTCCAAAACGCTTGTGTTAGTAGCCACTAAAAACGTACAGCCTTTCGCTTCAAAGAAGTGCTTTATGACTTCTAAGACTTCGATAGCATAGGTAGGCTTACATCTATCTAATTCATCAATTAAAATGACTATCGGGATCCTTAATTCGTAAATAATTTCAATCAAATCAGACAAATAGGTTATGTATTCCTTTATATCTTTAACGGCCTGAACAGCCTCTATGTGATTTTTTTGAACTATCTCTACATACTTCTGAGAATCTGTTTGAGTTTTTAAATCAGGTGTTGCACTTACAATTGCTGATGCTGCTTTCGTGCTACCTATAACGACAGGTTCTCCTATCAGTGGGCTCATGGTCGCTAGGTATTTCAAACAAATACCTAGCTTATCTTTCATCTTGTTGAATACTTTCTTGGCTTCACCTTTTTCTTTAGCTTTTCCGTTGGGTGCTTTTTCTCTAAGTACAAACTCAATCTGCTGGAGTAGCTCACTACAGATAACAGCAAGAGGGTTGTTAGAAAAATCACTCTCCCAAACATCAATATAAACTACAGGATGCCCTTTCTTTGCAAGCTCTACATATAAACGCCTAATGAACTCGGTCTTACCTGAACCATATGTACCATCCAAGTTTATAACCCGACTCTCAGTCGTGAGGAAGTTCGCAATAAAAGAGCCAAACTCTTTCCTGTTTGTTTTACACGTATCCCAGTCGTACTGCTCTTTCCAGTCTTTAAACTTACTCGCGTAATCTGAAATATCCATATAGTTTTCGTACAACCTTAAGTTAATGTAAAAGAGCTTTATAAAAGCTATATTTTATCCATTTAAGTCCTGTCCGTAAACCATCATTACATTAGAGAGCTTTATTTACAGGAATTAACGAAGATATTAGCTATAACCTGTGAGGCATTTTTGTAATCAACATCTAACATCGTTATCCCCTTCAATTTAGCTCTACAGATCAAAAAACTAAGCTTTATGAGATATAAGCTCAGTATGTTACTCCGATTAAAATATGCTCTAGGATTGAGTTACAGGGGCATAGAAAGATTAATTAATAAGAACAAGAAAGTATTAATGTGAAGGCTATCATTGCCCCACGGTAAAAAGATATGCCACATTTACTCGATCATAAATCCCCTTACTGAGTTAAAAGTTAGGATTATCATAATGGGCTATTAAGGTAGAAAATCAGTTTACAATAACCTACACAGCACACTCACGCATTGCACCAATTAAAAATTACTGGCATATTCACATCCAAATTAAACTTCAAGAACAAAAATGAAAGCAATAACAATACTGTTCTTCACATCATTAGTCACCACTTCAACCTTAGCAGCCAACCAAGAAGTTCAATCATTTGGTAAAGCTAAAAAGATCTTAGAAAAGCAGGTTTACAACAATTACCGCAAGACTCTCTATTGTGGTGCTACTTTTGATGCTAAGAAAAAGGTAAAACCACCAAAAGGCTTCACTACGACTAAATATGTTAAGCGGGCTAAAAAAGTCGAATGGGAACATGTTGTGCCGGCTGAAAACTTTGGCCGTACCTTTAGTGAGTGGCGTGATGGCCATAAAAAGTGTATTGGTAATAAAGGCAAAGCATTTAAAGGCCGTAAGTGCGCTGAGAAAGTAAATACTGAATATCGTTACATGCAAGCCGACATGTTTAACCTTTACCCTGCTATTGGAGCTGTGAACGCATTAAGAAGTAATTATAACTTCACCATGCTACCTAATGTAAAAAGTGACTTTGGTAGTTGCACCATGAAAATAGATAACCATAAAGCAGAACCGCCTGAAGCTGCTAGAGGTCAAATAGCTCGCACGTATCTATATATGGAAGGCACTTATAAGCGATATAACATGAGTAAACCACAGCGCCAGCTTATGAATGCTTGGGATAAAATGTACCCTGTAAATGCTTGGGAGTGTGCGAGAGCTAAGAAGATCACTGGCATACAGCAAAGCGATAACGATATTGTCAAAAGCAGGTGTAAGTCTGCTGGTGTTTGGTAATTGTATACCTCAGTAGTGCTTAATAGAAGATATTACTGTTACCAACTAAGGGCTAGTAATGCCACATTACTGACATATTATAGGTACTAAACCGTACTTTTGAGACGGTTTTTTAGTACCACTAGCAGACGGTCGTAGTGGATGCAGGATTAGACGTCTAATGAGCATACTAAGCTTCAATTATGCTTTTAGAAAGCTTCATTACGTAAAAAGGAACGTTTTACTTTTTTGGTATCAACTTTGGAATGACTAAGCCATCTTGTGGCTTTTTCATCTCTTCATGATGTATCGCAAGAGATAGATATATCAATGCATCTTTAGCCAACGTCAGAAGCTTCAGAGTCAGCTTTTCAAATTCCTCCACGCCAATTACCAACGCATAATTGGACATGCGATTTTTTTCATCTAAATCCTGTTCAAGTCTAACAATACGCTTTTCTAACGCCAATATTTGGTTGTCCAGATCCGAAGATGGATCTTTCAGTTTTGCTTTGCGTAGTTGTTGCAGTTCCGAACGTATTCTATCGATATCGGAAACGTGGTTATCAATGGCATCTTGGTCGTTACTGAAATGTCCAACATGTCTGTGGCAAAAGTTATCCACCAGTTTAAGGGAGCGATGTTCCATCGCATTCCTGATTCTGAAAAGACGCTGAGTGTCTGGATCAAACCAATAAGACAAATCTTCGTCTTCTGGAGTATTCCTATTACCTTGTCTTATCTCATGAGAAAGGAAGTATAAGGCCCTGAAGTGTTCGTTATCGCTATTTTCAAACATATCCTTCAAGTGTTGATTGCCTGGTTTGAACCAAAGGGTTTTGAAATCTACTTTGTGATCATTCTGTGTTCCATCAATTCTGTAAAAACGGTGAAGAAAAAATGAAATCTTGTCGAAGATGGAATAGTTGATCCTGAAGCAAGATTTGAGATGATTGGTTTTTAAATTGTTTATCTCGTAATCTAGCGTGTCAACGTGTTCGAATGTTGAGTTAAAGAAATGCTCGTCGAACAAGGGAATAGAGCTTCCCATATAGGCCAAATATCTTGCGTAACAATAGTCTGTTTTGAGTTCGTCGAAGTGGCCGTGGAAACCAAGCTCTTCTGAAGAGGTAAGGAGTGGATTAATACGAGCCGAAAAGTCAGGCAAGCTTAATATGTCATGATTAACGACTTCTGCCGTTGAAATTGCATTCAACTCATTTACGAATAGTCGATGCTCAGCACACCAAGCGAAGTACTCCTTCTCTTTTCTGGTATCGAACATAGTACCAGGGAGATCTTCAAGTTCAGCATAATCGGAACCGATTTTTTGCTCTTCCTGCTGAAACCAATTCAAAAAATGCTGAAAAAACGGGTCACTCTGAATTGCTGCTCGCTGTATTGGTGCGAACTCATTGATCCTGGCTAACGCTTCTTCGTAGCATCTGGCTGATTCTCGGTAAAGATAAAAAGCATGACCGCCATCATAAACACTTTCTGCCAAACGATAAACGCATCTGGCTCTTCCCATAACAGCGTAAACGTTTCCAGATTTTATCGGGTGCTCATATGCTGCAAGTGCCTCTAATCGACGACCTTGATAATCGAGTTCATTTGCCAAATTCGTCTGAAGCCTACTTTTGAGTTCATCAAAGGCCAGTATCTCGTTTTGGGTGTATAAACCTGTAAACCTTTCTTGCTCAATTAAACTAGCCTCCGCCATTGCTTTGCGAAAGTTAAGAAGCGCCAGGCCGGATGTTTTGCTGCCAAACTGATTGTCACGTCGAGAAGCCACATGGCTGTAACCAGAACCTATGTTGTAGTAAATGTGAAGTCTGATTAATGCAGAAGAATGCGTATATGAGACAAGCTCACGGCAAATTGATATGATTCCATCAAAATCATTTGCATCGCAAAGTTCATCTATCTTTTCTGATTTCGCATGATGCTTTTCAATCGTGATTTGCTGCTTTCCATCCATGTTCAAGTATCACTATGATCAATATTTATTGGGCTGATGGTAGCACAAAAGGTGCTGGCTGTACGTCTGCAATTCGCCTTGAGTTCAAATGATGGATGCAACACATAGATTAAAATTCTCTGCTGGTGTTTCATATTCTAACGTCTTTCTTGGTCTTTCGTTAAGTCTTCTCGCAACACTGCTTAACTTTTGTTGGCTGT